>NZ_CP128846.1:1257500-1571875 GCF_030388665.1 Streptomyces flavofungini
GTCTGTCCCCCTGTGTCTGCGTGGTGGTGCCGTCCTGCGCGTCGGCGCCGCTCGGCGCGGGCCGGGTCTCCAGGTCGTGCCAGGTCGCCGCGCCCGCCATGGCGACGCGGATCTGCCGCTTGCCGGTGAAGGGCGCCCGGCCGTGCGAGGCCAGCAGGTTGTCGACGACGAGGACGTCGCCGAGCTGCCAGTCGAAGGCCGTGGACTCGGCGTCGAACGCGCCTCGGATCGCGTCGAGGTCGGCGCGGCTGAACTCGCTGCCGTCGCCGGCCCTGGTGGTCTTGGGCACCCGCTCGGGGCCGACCTGGCTGAGCAGTTCGGCGGCGAGCTCGTCGCCGAGCGTGCTCAGGTGGAAGCTGGTGGCCTGGTTGAACCAGACCCACTCGCCGGTGACCGGGTGCCGGGCGACCGCGGGCCGCAGCGCCTCGGTGCGCAGGTGGTTGTCGGCGACGCGCTCCACGCGCACCCTGGTCTGCTCGGCGTAGGCGTCAAGGCCGCTCTCGTCGCAGCCGAGGGCCTCCTGCCAGGGGATGCCGACGCCCGGCGTGTAGTTGCGCACGTACCGCACGCCGTGCTCCTCGACGCGGGCCACCAGGTCGGCGGGCAGCCGACCGAGCACCTTGCGGGAGTCGGCGAGCGGGGTCTGGCCGCCGGTCTCCGCGGGCAGCGCGCAGGAGAAGCCGAGGACGCGCGGCCAACTCCAGCTGTAGCAGGCTTCGTTGTGCATCTCGATGGTCTGGTCGGCGGGGTACTCGGTGGAGGAGTAGATGCCGTCGCCGAGGTCGCTGCGCGGCGTGGCGCCGTCCTGGTAGGCGAGCGCGCCGTCACCGGCGACGGCCTCCACGACGGGGCGCAGCGCGTCGGCGCCCTCGTCGAAGCCGCGGAAGAGCACCGCGCCGTGCTCGTGCAGCCGCGTCCGCACGAGCTCCGCGTTGGCCCGCACCCACACGGTCAGCGGGACACCGGGCCGCTGCGGGGTGGCGAGCACGGGCAGGGCCGCGGGCTCCAGCGGGCCGAAGGCGACGACTGACGCGTCCGTCAGGGACCGTCGCCTGACCGGCTCCTGGGGCATGCGGGACGTACGAAGGGACATGGGTGCTCCGTTTGCTTGTCGGTATGGCTCGCGGGGACACAGGCGTGTCCGGGCAGGCGGGTTCGGACCGGCCGCCGGCGAGCGGCCCTCCGGAGTGGTGCGGTGGTTCGGTGCTCGTGCGCTGCTCGGTGCGGCGCTACGCGGTGCGGTGCTCTGCCGGGCCGGCGTGAGTCGGGCCGTGCAGTGCCGTGCCGAGCTGTGCGTGCTGAGCGTGGGCGGTGCGTGCGTGCTGCGCTGTGCGTGGCGTGCGGTGTGTGCGTGCTGTGCGGTGCCGGGCCGTGGTGCGGCCGTGGCCTGGCTCAGGCGCGGGTCCGGGCGCCGGGGCCGAGCCGGGCGGCCCGCCGGGCGCGGCCCGCGGCGCGTTCGCCGCGGGCCCGCTCGGCGAGCGCGGTGCGGACCTCGCCGACGGTCGCGGCGTTGTCGGCGAGCGCCGTCAGGGCGCGGCACAGCTGGTCGGCGAGGGCGGCGGCCCGCTCGGTGGGGACACGGACGGTGTCGTGGTTGAGCGCGATGACGAGCCGGTCCCCTTCGGGGGCGGCGGAGACGGTGACGGGCAGTTCGGTCTGTTCGAGCGCCTCGGACCGGGTCACCGACAGGCCGGGAAGTCCCGTGCCGAGGTCGGCGAAGGGGAAGTTGGCCACGATCACCGAGGTGTCGAAGAGTCCGGCGGAGCTCGTCCGTCCGCTCCACACGGCGATGCGGGCGAGCGGGGTGTGGATGTGTTCCTGTGCCTGGTGCAGTGCCTGCTGTACGTCCCGGGCCCAGGTGCCGACCGGCAGGGCGGCGGGCAGCCGGGTGCGCAGCGGCACGGTGTTGATGAACATGCCGACGGTACGGTCCACGTCCGGCAGGTCGGCGGGCCGTCCGGAGCCCACGCTGCCGAACACCACGTCGTCCGTGCCGGTCTCGGCGGCGAGGGTGAGGGCCCACGCCGCGTGCACCATGCCGCCGAGGGTGACGCCGAGGCGGCCCGCGGTGTCCCGCAGCCGCCCGGTGACCGGCGCGGGCAGCGCCACCTCGTGGTCGCGGTGGACCGCGGGCCGGTCCGCCGCCGGGGCGAGCGGGACCGGGGCGCAGCCCGCGAGGCCGCGGGTCCAGAACTCCCGGGAGGCGTCCGGGTCCTGGCGCGCCGCCCACCGGGCGAAGGTGCCGAAGTCCGGCGCCGGGGCGAAGCGCGGGGTCTCGCCCCTGCCGTGCGCCGCGTAGTGCTCAAGGACCTCGCCGAGCAGGATCGGCAGCGACCAACCGTCGAACAGCACATGGTGGTTGGTCCACACGAAGGCCCACCGGTCGGCCGCGAGCCTGGCCACGGCGAGCCGCGCGAGCGGCCCTTCACGCAGGTCGAAGCCGGTGTGCCGGTCCTGCCGTACGTAGGCGTCGAGGCGCGCGTCGGCGTTGTCGGCCGCGGTGGTGGCGGCGGCGCCGGTCGGGCCCCCGGCGCCACCGCCCGCTCGTCCGTCCCCGCCCGCCCGCGTGTCCCCGCCCGTTCTCGCCTCCGCGCCGCCCGGCGTGAAGTCCAGGAAGGTCACGGGAAGTTCGCACGTGGCGGGCACCACGAGCAGAGGACGCGGGACGTCCTGCCACACGGGCACGCCGCGCAGCACGGCGTGCCGGTCGACGGCCGCCTGCCACGCCCGCGCGAACGCCTCCTGGTCGAGGTCGCCCTCGAGGACGCAGACCAGTTGCTCCACATAGACGCCGCTGCCCGCCGCGCCGTCCTCGGCGAGGCTGCGGAAGACCATGCCCTCCTGGGTCGGGGTGAGCGGCCAGACCGCCGTCAGGCCGCCCCTGCGCGCGGCCCAGTCCCGCACGGCGGCGACCGGCGCGGTGCCGTGCCGCAGTCCGGCGGCGAGCACGGGCGCGTCCGGCTCGGCGGTGAGCGCGCGGAGTTCGTCGAGGACGGCGTCCGCGAGCGCGTCGGCGGCGGCCTGGCCGGTGTGCTCCACCTCGACGGCCAGGCGGCCGTCGGTGACCAGGCTCTCCACGACGACCGCCGCGGGGCGCGTCCCGTGCGGGTCGCGGACCTGTCCGAAGCCGGGCGCGAGGAGTTCGAGCGCGGCGCTCGGGTAGGCGCTGGAGCTGACCCGGCCCAGGTAGTTGAAGTTGACGTGCGGCGCGGGCAGTTCGGCGAACCGGCGGGTCAGGTCCTCGTCGTGGGCCAGGTACCGGACCACGCCGTGGTCGATGCCCCGGTGCACCAGGTCCCGCAGCCGGGCGCGGACGTCCCACAGGGTGCCGAGCGGGTCGTCGTCCGCGGTGGCCACCGGGAACGGCGCGAGGGTGGTGAACCAGCCGACCGTGCGCGACAGGTCGAGGTCGGGGTGCAGGTCCTCGCGGCCGTGGCTCTCCAGCTCCACGACGACGGAGGGCAGCGCGTCGACCCGGGCGAGGGCGCGGGCGGTCGCGGTGATCAGCCCCTCCTCCAGGGTGCCGCCGAGCCGCCGCACGAGGGTCTCCTGGAGCCGTTCGGTGTCCTCGGCGGTCAGGGCGCGCCGGGCGCGGCGCGCGGCGCCCTCGGTGCCGGGGGCGAGCGCTTCCGCCTGCGGCCCGGCGAGGGCCGCGATCTCGTCGAGGTCGGCGCGGACCCGGTCGAGGACCTGCGGGTCCAGGGCACGGCGCCGCAGTTCGGCGGTCCACTGCCGGTGCGTGGTGCCCTCGGGCTGCAAGGCGGGGGGCTCGCCGGCGCGCACGGCGTCGAGTGCGAACTCCAGGTCCTCGAGGACGATGCGCCAGGACACCGCGTCCATGACCAGGTGGTGGGCGGTGAGCAGGAGCCGCTGCGGCTCGTCGGGCCCGAGGTCGACCAGATGGGCCCGCAGGAGCGGTCCCCGGGCGGGGTCGATCCGGGTGTTCAGCTCGTCGGCGACCGCCCGCAGCCAGTCGTCGGCGGAGGCGGCGGAAGCGGAGACAGCGGCGGAAGCGGCGGGGACGGGAGAGGCGGCGGAGGCTCCGGAGCCCGCCGCGCCCCGGGCGCCCGCGGCGTCCCAGGAGTCGGCCGACAGCCGGCTGTACTCCACCGGAACGTCCACCTTCGGATCGACCACGGCCCGCACGCCGCGCCCGCCGTCCGCACGCCCCTCGGGCTCGCCGCCCCCGTCCCCGCTC
Organism: Streptomyces flavofungini; assembly: GCF_030388665.1. Taxonomy (NCBI): domain Bacteria; kingdom Bacillati; phylum Actinomycetota; class Actinomycetes; order Kitasatosporales; family Streptomycetaceae; genus Streptomyces; species Streptomyces flavofungini. The sequence continues at coordinate 1,261,699 of NZ_CP128846.1, forward strand.
CCGTCCCCGTCCATGGCGCCGTCCACGAACCGGGTCCGCAGCGCCTCGTGCGCCTCGGCCACGGCGTTCAGCGCCGCGCCCAGCTCGTCGGGGCTGACGCGGGTGCGCAGGCCGAGGAGCAGGCCCATGTTCCAGTGGGCCGGGGTGGCGAGGTCGAGTTCGTGGAACCAGCGCTGGATCGGGCTGAGCGCGTCCGTGCTGTCGCTCTGCGCGCGGGCACCGGTGCCCGCGCCGGTGATGACGTGCGGGGCGAGGTCGGCGATCGTCGGGTACTGGAACATCTGGCGCGGGGTCAGCTGGATGCCGGCGCGGCGGGCCCGGGCGACGACCTGGATCGACAGGATGGAGTCCCCGCCGAGGGCCAGATAGCCGTCGTGCACGCCGACCCGGTCCACGCCGAGCACCTGGGCCCACACCTCGGCCAGGCGCCGCTCCACCTCGGTGCGGGGCGCGACGTAGCCTTGGTCGTCGGCCTCCCACGTGGGGACGGGCAGGGCGCGCCGGTCCACCTTGCCGTTGGCCGACAGGGGCAGTTCGTCCAGGACCACGACGGCGGCGGGGACCATGTGCGCGGGCAGCCGCTCCCCGGCGAAGGCCCGGACCGTGCCCGGTTCGCAGGCGGCACCGGCGCGGGCGACGACGTACGCGACCAGGCGCGGCTCCCCGCCGCCCGCGCTCGCCACGGCGGCCACCGCCGCGTCCGCCACCCCGGCGGCGTCCCGCACCACGGCCTCGATCTCGCCCAGTTCCACCCGGAAGCCGCGGACCTTGACCTGCTCGTCCACGCGCCCGTGGAACTCCAGGGCGCCCGCGCCGTCGAACCGCACCAGGTCACCCGTGCGGTACAGGCGCGCGCCCGGCTCGGACGTGAACGGGTCGGGCACGAACCGCTCGGCGGTCAGCCCGCCCCGGCCCGCGTACCCGCGGGCGACGCCCGCCCCGCCGACGTACAACTCCCCCACACCGCCGGAGACCACCGGGCGCAGCGCCTCGTCGAGGACGTACACGGTGCGGCCCGGCAGGGGCCGCCCCAGGGGGACGGTGCCGGTCGCGCCGTGGACGCCGACCTCGTGGACGGTCGCGGTGATGACGGTCTCGGTGGGGCCGTAGGCGTTGATGACGCGGCCGCCCACCGTGCGCCGCCAGATGCCGGTCTCGGCGGCGGGCATGGCGTCGCCGCCGACGACGGTGAGGCGCACGGCGAGGGCGGCGGGCACCGCGGCGCCGTCGGCGAGTGCGGTGGCGAGCTGCCGCCACAGGCCGGTCGGCGGGTTGAAGACGGTGACGCCGTGCTCGGCGAGGAAGGCGAGGAGCTCGTCGGTGGCGAGGAGCCCGTCGGGGCGCAGCACGGCCGCTCCGCCGCACGTCAGCGGCGCGAACAGCTGCTCGGTGCTCACGTCGAACGAGAAGGAGCCGAAGACGAGGACCCGGTCGGCGGGTCCGAGCCCGAAGGCACCGCCGATCTGCGCGAGGTGGGCGGCCAGTTGGCCGTGGGTGACGGCGACGCCCTTGGGGCGTCCGGTGGACCCGGAGGTGAAGACGAGGTACGCGAGGTCGTCGGCGTGTGCCGCGTCCAGGCCGGTGCGGTCGGCGTCGGCCGTCAGGTCGATGCCGTCGATGTTCAGGAGCGGGGTGCCGTCCGGCAGGAGGCCGTCGACGACGTCCTTCTGCGCGGCGCCGCGCACGACGGCGGCGCAGCCCGCGTCCTCGGCCATCAGGCGCAGACGCTCGGCCGGGTAGGAGGGGTCGAGGGCGAGCCACCCGCCACCGGCCCGCGCGACGGCGAGCATCGCCACGGCCATCAGGGTGCCGCGCGGCAGGCACAGGCCCACCACGTCGTCGGGGCCGACGCCCGCCGCGCGCAGCCGGACGGCCACCGCGGCCGAGGCGCGCTCCAACTCCCCGTACGTCCACGACCGTTCGCCGTCGACCAGGGCCACGTCGTCCGGCTGCCTGCGGGCGTGCGCCACGACCGCCTCGGCCACCAGGCCAGCGTCGGCCGCGGCCGGGACCCCGGCGCCGGACCAGGCGAGCAGGGCCTCGTTGTCGCTCGTGCCCAGCTCGCCGAGGGTGACCGAGGGGTCGCCGGTGAGGGCGTCCAGAGCGCGGTCGAGATCGTCGAGGAGGCGGCGCGCGGTGTCGGCGTCGTACGCGGCGGCGTCGACGCTCAGGCGCAGCTCCAGGTGCTCGCCGGGCATCACCTGGACGCTGACGGGGTAGGTGGTGCGCTCCAGGAGGCGGCCGCTCTCCAGCGTGAAGCCCTCGGTGCCGAAGCCGTCGAAGGGGTAGTTCTCGACGACGACGATGGAGTCGAAGAGCGGGGCGCCCGCGGGGGCTCCGGCCCAGGACGTGACGTCGGCGAGCGGGGCGTGCTGGTGGTCGGTGAGTTCCTGGAGTCCCTGGTGGACGGCGCCGAGCCACTGGTCGGCGCGCAGGTCGTCGGCGATCCGCACGCGCAGCGGCAGGGTGTTGATGAACAGGCCGACGGTGCGTTCGATGCCGTCGATCTCGGCGGGGCGGCCGGAGAGCACGCTGCCGACGGCCAGGTCGCGGGCGCCGGTGCGCCGGGCGACGACCAGGCTCCAGGCGGCGTGGACCAGCGCGGCGAGGGTGACGCCACGGTCACGGGCGGTCTCGCGCAGGGCCCGGGCACGCTCGTCGGGCATGCGCAGCGCGGGCTCGTGGGTGCCGGTGCGGTGGTGCCCGGCCTGGGCGCGGCCGGGAGCCAGCAGCGCGGGGGCGGTGAAGCCGGTGAGCTGCTTGCGCCAGAACGCCTCGTCCTCGGTGCGGTCGCGGTGCTCGTTCCAGCGCACGAAGGTGCCGTAGTCGGGGGCGGGCACCAGTTCGATGTCGGTACCGGCGCGCAGGGCGGGGTAGAGCGTGAAGGCGTCGCCCGCGACGACGGGCAGGGACCAGCCGTCGATGAGGATGTGGTGGTTGGTCCACACGAAGGTCCACTCGGTGGCGCCGGTGCGCAGCAGCGCGAGGCGCACCAGCGGGCCGCCGCTCAGGTCGAAGCCCTCGGCGCGGTCGCGCGCCAGGAAGTCGTCCAGGCGCTCCTCGGGGTTCCGCGTGCCGTCGGCGGTGGCCGTCCAGTCCTCGAACCGCGCGGGTACGTCGATGTCGCGGGGCACGACGAGCAGCGGGCGGTCGGTCTCCTGCCAGGAGCAGTGGGCGCGCAGGGCGGAGTGCCGGGCGATGGCTCCGCGCCAAGCGTCGAGGAAGGCGCGCGGGTCGAGGTCGCCGCGCAGGACGCACACCAGTTGCTCGGTGTAGGCGTCCGACGCGGGCTCGGCGAGTGCGTGGTAGAGCATGCCCTGCTGGAGGGCGGACATGGGCCACACGGCGTGCAGCGGGCCGAGGTCGCGCTCCCAGGCGGCGAGCAGTCCCGCGGGCAGACCGGTGGTGTCGAAGCCGCCCGGGGCGAGGTCGCCCGGGAGCGCCGACTCCTCTGCGGCGGGCAGGAGTTCGGCCTGCGCGGCGAGTCCGGCGACGGTGGGGTGCTCGAAGAGCTGGCGCGGGGTGATGCGCAGTCCGGCCCTGCGGGCCTTGGCGACCACCTGGATGGACTGGATGGAGTCGCCGCCGAGGGCGAGGAAGTCGTCGTGCGCGCCGACGCGTTCGAGGCCGAGGACCTGGCACCACACCTCGGCCAGGCGTCGCTCCTCGTCGGTGCGGGGCGCGACGTAGTCCGTGGCGGCCGTCTCCCAGCGGGGCGCGGGCAGGGCGCGCCGGTCCACCTTGCCGTTGACGGACAGCGGCAGCGCGTCGAGGGTCACGACGGCGGCGGGGACCATGTGCGCGGGCAGCCGCTCCCCGGCGAAGGCGCGCAGGCCGTCGGTGTCCGCGGGTGCCCCGTCGGCGGTCACGACGTAGGCGGCCAGGCGCAGTTCACCGCCGCCGGGCCCGGCCACGGCGGCCACCACGGCGTCGGTGACCGCGTCGGCGGACCGGAGCACGGCCTCGATCTCGCCCAGTTCCACCCGGAAGCCGCGGACCTTGACCTGCTCGTCCACGCGCCCGTGGAACTCCAGGGCGCCCGCGCCGTCGAACCGCACCAGGTCACCCGTGCGGTACAGGCGCGCGCCCGGCTCGGACGTGAACGGGTCGGGCACGAACCGCTCGGCGGTCAGCCCGCCCCGGCCCGCGTACCCACGGGCGACACCCGCCCCGCCGACGTACAACTCCCCCACACCGCCGGAGACCACCGGGCGCAGCGCCTCGTCGAGGACGTACACGGTGGTGCCGGCGATCGGGGTGCCGATGGGCACGGTGGCGGGGTCGCTGTCGGCGCAGAAGTGGCCGGTGGCCCAGACGGTGGCCTCGCTCGGGCCGTACTCGTTGACGAGGGCGCAGTCGGGCAGCACGGCGCGGTGCTCGGCGACCAGGTCGGCGGGGCAGGCCTCGCCCGCCACGACGACGGTGCGCAGCGAACGGCCGGGGCCGCCGGGCCGGTTCAGCAGGGCGCGGTGGAAGGAGGGGACGGTCAGGGTGTGCGTCAGGGCGTGCCGCTCGACCAGACCGGCGAGTTCGTCGGCGTCCTTGACCTGCTCGGCGTCGGGCACGGCGAGCGTGCCGCCAAGGGTGAGCGTCCAGAAGACGCCCGCGTAGGCGCTGTCGAAGGAGAAGGACGAAAGGAGCAGGAAGCGGGGCGGGTTCGGCCCGTAGAAGGCGGCGCGCGCGGCGGTGGAGCGGGCCAGGGTCGCATGGGTGACGGCGACGCCCTTGGGGCGTCCGGTGGAGCCGGAGGTGAAGACGAGGTACGCCAAGTCGTCGGGGTGCGCCGCGTCGAGCCCCGTCCGGTCGGCGTCGGCCGTCAGGTCGATGCCGTCCAGCTCCAGGACCGGTGTGCCGGTGGGTACGACGTCGTCCGCCAACTCCCGCTGTGCGGCGCCGCGCACGACGGCGGCGCAGCCCGCCTCCGCCGCCATCAGGCGCAGCCGCTCGGCCGGGTACGAGGGGTCGAGGGCCAGGAAGGCGCCCCCGGCCCGCAGCACCGCGAGCATCGCCACGGCGGTCGCCGCGCCGCGCGGCAGGCAGAGCCCCACGACGGACTCCGGGCCGACCCCCGCGTCCCGCAGCCGGGCGCCCACCACGGCCGACGCGCGCTCCAACTCGGCGTACGTCCACGACCTTTCGCCGTCGACCAGCGCCACCTCGTCCGGCGTGGTCCGCGCGTGCGCGAGGATCGCCCGGTGCACCGGCTGCCCGTCGCCCGCCGCCGGTACCCCGGCGCCCGAGCGGCGCGGGCCCGCGCCCGCGGTGGTGCCGAGTGCGGCGACGGTGGTGGCCGGGTCGGTGACGGCCTCGGTCACCAGGGCCTCGAAGATCCGGGCGTATCCGGCGACGGTGTCCGCGTCGAGCCGCGCCGGGTCGAAGTGCAGGACGCCGTGCACCTCGCCGTCGACCTCGCCCGCCTGGAGCCGCAGCGGGAACTGGGCCACCTGCTGGCGCACCGGCACCGGCTCGGTGTCGTAGCCGGAGATGTGGACGGTGCCCAGGTTGCCGGTGATGGACCGGGTGCCGTAGGAGAGCCGGTCGGACTCGAACTGGAAGCTCACCTGGTACAGCGATTGGCCGGACAGGGCCGAGCCCGGGTTCAGGCGGCCGAGGACGGTGGGGGTGGGCAGGGCACGGTTGCGGACGGCGTCGACGTGCGCGGCGCGGGTGGCGTCGAGCACGGTGGTGAAGTCGGCTTCCGGACTGATCCGGGTGCGCAGGAGCAGCGAGTTGGTGAAGTGGCCGACGGTCCGCTTGACGGAGGTCTTGCGGCCCTCCACCGGGAAGCCGACGACGAGGTCGTCGGCGCCGGTGAGCTTGTGCAGGAGCACGTTGAAGGCGGCGAGCAGCACGGTGGCGGTGGTGCTGCGGCTGGATCCGGCCAGCGCCCGGACCCGCTCGACGGTCGCGGTGTCGAGGCGGAACGGGACGTGGGCGGGGGCGTCGGGGTCGGCGACCGGGCGGGGCGCGGTCATGCCGGGCAGGTCGAGGGCGAAGCGGCAGCCTTCGAGCTGTCGCGCCCAGTGGTCGCTCAGCGCCTCGGCGCGCGGTCCGGCGAGGAAGGCGCGTTCGGCGGCGACGTGACGCGCGTAGGAGGTGTCGGGTTCCGCGGGCAGTCCCGGGGTGCCCTCGACCTCGGCCCGGTAGGCGGTGAGCAGGTCCTCCAGGGTGATGAACAGGGAGCTCATGTCACCGGCGACGTGGTGCAGCACGAGGTGCACGGTGGTGGCGGCGGTGTCCTGGTAGACGAAGAGGCGGGCGGGCGCCTCGTGGCCGAGGGCGAAGGGGCGCTCGTAGTCGCGGGTCGCGAGGATCCGCAGCTCGTCGGCGTCGATGCCCGGCGTGTCGCGGACGGTGAAGGGGGCATCGGCGGCGTATCTGCGCTGCACATAGCCCTCGGCCCCGGGGGCGACGGTGCTGGTGAGCACCGGGTGGCGGGCGCAGACGGCGTCCCAGGCGCGGCTCAGCGGCGCGGTGTGCAGGCGTTCGGTGATGCGTACGGTTCCGGCCACGTGGTACGACGGCGAATCGGGCGCGAGTTCCTGAAGGAAGAACAGGGACGCCTGTCCGACCGAGAGCGGAACGTCAAGATCCGCCTCTGGTCTTCTTTCGGCCTGGCCGTGATTTCCCCCGTGCACGACATCCACTGCGACGCCCTCCCCGTGAGCTGTCACAAAAAATGACAGAGCCCGTCAAACGTGTGACAGGGCCTGTCACACGAGTCACAACACTAGACACGGCCCTGTCACACTTCAAGCCAAAAATTGCACGCACTCTGCGGTAGGGCGTTGACCTGCAATGGTGTTAAAAAGTCGCCAAGTTCGCGGCATGCCTGCGTACCGGTTCGACAGCCCTACCCCCTTCGCCCTACTCTGCCGCCGTAATAGCCGGTGACAGTGCCGCATGTTCCTTGCGGCCCTTGACCAAGAGCGGTGCCACGCGGCGTGCCCGGCGGCATCCGCTTGTCGCCTCCCGGCAAGCCGGGGCGATCCTGAGGACGAAGATGATCGAACAGCCCGCGTTCGGACGCAGACTGCGGATGCTGCGCGTGCAGCGGGGCCTGTCCCAGACCGAACTGGCGGGCGACGAGGTGTCGGCCAGCTATGTCTCCCGGGTGGAGAGCGGTCGGCGCTCGCCGAACGAACTCATCGCCGCCTTCTTCGCGCGCCGGCTCGACGTCCCCCTGGAAGCCCTGACCAACCCCGCTTCCCAGGAAGAGGGCGAGCACCGCAGCCGACGGCTCGACATCGCGGGCAAGCTCCTCGAAGCCCGCGCCCTGCGCAAGGACGGCGAGCTCACCGTCGCCGCCGAGCTGCTCCGCGGCATCGGCGCGGCGGCCACCGGGCACGCCGAGGAGGACGTGCTCTGGGAGGCCACGTGGGAGCTCGCCGACGTCCTGCGCGAGCTGGGCGACACCACCGCCGAGCACCGCGTCCTCGCCGACCTCGCCGACACCGCCCTGTCCCAGGAGACGCCCCGGCTCGCCGCGCGCGTCGCCACCGCGCTCTCGGACAACCTGCGCCGCCAGGGCCGCCTCGGCGAGGCCGTCCGCACCGCCGAGCACGCCGTGTCGGTCACCGTGGCCCTGCCGCCCACCGCCCACGAGCGGGTCGGCGCGATGCTCGCGCTGATCAACTCCTACATCGACAGCGGTGAGCTGGAGAACGCGGCCGGTCTCGCCGACACCCTCCAGGAGACGGCCGAGGACATCCCCTCCCGGCAGCTGCGCGGCCAGGTCTACTGGGCCGCGGGCAGCGCCCGCTTCCTGTGCGGGCGCCCCGAGGACGGCGTCGACCTGCACGAACGCGCCTTCGCCTGTCTGCGCCCCGATGTGAACCTGGGAGCCTGGGCACGGCTGTGCCGGGCGTCCGCCGCGCTCCGCCTGGAGCACGACCTCTCCCTGGACGCCACCGGCCACGCGGCGCGGCTGCTCGCCCGCGCCCGTCAGGCCCTCGAACTCGTCGGCCGCGACGACGACATGGCCGAGCTGATGCTGGCCGAGGCACACCTGGCGCTGCGCCAGGGCGAGCCGGAGCGGGTCCTCGAGCTCACCACCAAGGTGTGCGACGGCGGCGCCGGGCTGCCGCTGGCCGGGCTCGGGCAGTGCCAGCTGCTCGCGGCCCGCGCGCACGCCCTGGCGGGGAACGCGGCGGCGGCCAGGGACAGCTACCGCCTCGCGGCCGAGACGCTCGACCGGGCGGGGGCGTACCGCAAGTCGTCCGAGGCCTGGCGGCAGTTGAGCGAAATGCTCGCGGCCGGCCCCGGGGATGGGCCGGCCGCGGCCACCGACTGACGGAACCGGAGTGCCAGGGGGTTGTCGTCCGTATCCGGTCAGCCGGAGTTCAAGCACCCGCGGTGCGCCCGCCGGGCCCCGGTGGGCCTCGGTGTGCCGGGCAGGGTGACAGGCGCCGGCCGGACCGCAGCGGGTCTCGGCGGGCCCCTCACGGGTGTCAGTAGGAGTGCGCCTCGTGGAACGTCGGGTTGAACGTCCAGGTGTGCAGGGCGGTCACGGGCCCGGCGGCCGCGACGGCGGCCACGGTGCCCCGCCCGCTGGGCAGGTCACGGACCTGTACCTCGGTCATGCCGGAGCCCTCGGGCTGCGGCACCGCCACCACGCCCGCGCCGTCCTCGACGAGCACGTCCACCTCGTCCGGCGGCACCCTGAGGCCGTAGCCCGCCGCCCGCAGCACCGCCTCCTTGCGGGTCCACAGGCTCAGGAAGAACATCTGCCGGGCGTCCGGGGACAGCCTGCGCAGCAGCCGCTGCTCCCACTCCGTCAGGGCCAGGTGCAGGTTCTCGCCGTAGGCCACGTCGCCGTCCTGGATGTCGACGCCGACTTCGCTGATCAGTGAGACGGCGACGAGCTGCTGGTCGCCGACGTACGCGGAGCTGAAGCACACCTCGTGGTCGACGAGGGCGAGCCGGCCGTGCTCCGTACGGCAGAACTCCACGCTCTTGGGGCCCCGCCCGAGCACCCAGCCGAGGACCCTGCGGGTCGTGGCCCTGGCGCTGAGGAAGGCCCAGCCGTCGCCGGAGCGGCCGAACGCCTCGGCGGTGGCGCGCTCCGCGTCCGTGACCAGTTCCAGCGCCTGAGCGATGATCTGACGCGCGGGCTCCAGGCTGACCCGGAACACATGGAGTTCGCCCGACCGCACGACCAGACCCGAGGGAACCGCGGCCCACCCACCCATCTCACAGATCTCCTTAGTTCGCTGGCCGCCGGGCACACGGAGGGAGGGACCGGGCAGGGCCCGGCCCTCCCTCGCGCGGGCCGGTCAGTCCTGGGAGGCGGCCGGGACGGTGCGCGGCGAGCGCGGCTCGCCCCACACCTTCGAGCCCAGCAGTTTCAACGCGGCGGGCAGCAGCACCCCGCGGATCAAGGTGGCGTCGAGCAGGATGGCGACGGCCAGTCCCACGCCCAACTGCTTCATTTCCAGGGTCGAGAGCGTCGCGAAGACCGCGAACACGGCGACCATGATCACAGCGGCTGTGGTGACCACACCGGCGGAGGTGAGAATGCCGTGCCTAATCGCCTCATGTGCAGAGCCCCCCCGGCTGACACCCTCACGAATCCGGCTCAGAACGAAGACGTGGTAGTCCATCGACAGGCCGTAAAGAACTACGAACAGGATAAGCGGCAGCCAGGAAACGACCGCTCCATTTGAGTCAAAGCCCAGGATGTTTTCGGCCCACTCGTGCTGGAAGACCAGGACGAGGATGCCGTAAGCCGCCGTCACGGAAAGGACGTTGAGGGCGCCGGTGAGCAGCGCGAGCGCCACGGAGCGGAACGCGAGCAGCATGATCCCCAGGCAGAGCAGCATCACGAAGCCGATCACCATCGGCAGCCGGTCCTTGAGCGTCTTGGAGAAGTCCGTGGAGAAGGCGGTGGCGCCGCCCACGGCCCACTTGTCGACGTCCGCGCCCTTCAGCGCCTGCGGTGCCAGGTCCGAACGCAGCAGCTTCAGCGTGTCCTTGGCCTGCTTGCCGTCGGCGTCGCCCTTGACGTGCAGTTCGAGGCGGGAGACCCGGCCGTCCTTGGACACCGAGAGGTCCGGCTTGTCCGCGTCCGCGAACCGGCCCGTCGCCATGGCCTTGGCGTGCAGCCCGGTCAGGAGCTCGGCCACCTCGTCGGCGCGGGACTTGTCGGCCTGCACGGCGACGGCGTGCGAGGTGCCCTCGCTCGGGAAGGCCTCGACCACGCGGTCGTAGGTCCGCATGACCTCGTAGGAGCGCGGCAGGTCCTCGTCTCCGGGCATCTTGAGCTTCATGCCGAGCGCGGGTGCGGCGAGCGCAAGCATCGCCACCAGGCCGATGGTCAGGCACACTCCGGGCGCCTTCAGGACGGGGCGCAGGACGGCCCCCCACAGCTTGCTCTCCTTGCCGACGTTGGTGCGCCGCCACAGCAGCGGGATCCGCGGCCGGTCGATCTTGTCGCCGAGCCCGGCGAGCGCGGCGGGCAGCGCCGTCAGCGAACCGAGGACCGCCACCAGGACGACCAGGACGGTGCCGAGGGCGAGCGAGGAGAACAGCATGCTGCCGGAGAGGAACATTCCGGCCATCGCGATGGCCACCGTCAGACCGGAGACGAGCACGGCCCGCCCCGATGTCGCCACCGCGATCCGCAGCGCCACCTCGGGCGACTTGCCGAGGGCCCGCTCCTCGCGGCGCCTGCGGATGTAGAAGAGCGAGTAGTCGACGCCGACGGCGAGCCCCATGAGCAGGATCAGGCTGGCCTGGTTCTCGTTCACGGGGACGACCAGCGAGGTGACCCCGGCGAGCCCCATGGCGAAGACCACCGCGGTGATGCCGAGCAGCACCGGCAGGCCCGCGGCGAGCAGGGCACCGAAGGCCACCAGGAGGATCACCAGGGTCAGCGGCAGGCTGATGAACTCCGCGCGCTGGAAGTCGGCGCCCAGCTTGGCGCTCAACTCCTTGGTCACGGAGCCCTTTCCGAGCTGCTCCACGCGCAGGTCGCCGTGGGCCTTCTGCTCCGCCTCGGTCGCCTTCAGCATCGGGCCGACGACGGCCTTGGGCTTCTTCTTGTCGTCGCCGGTGCCGAGGTCGAGGGTGACCGGGAGCAGCACGCTGCGCCCGTCCTTCGCGGTGACCGGGTCACCGACGCGGGCCACGTCCTTCACATCGGCGTAGCGCGCACGCAGCGAGGAGACCACGGAGTCTGCCGTGGCGTCGGAGAGCTTGCCGCTGCGCGCCTGGATCAGCACGCGCTCCACGCCCTCGTCGGCGAAGTCCGCGTCGTCCAGCATGCGTTCGGCGACGGCGGCCTGACCGGTCAGGCTGTCGGCGTCCTCCTGGTCCTCCACGCCGGTGACCAGACTCGCCCCGTACGCGAGGATCACCGCGAGGATCCACAGCAGCAGCGTCGTCTTGCGGTGAGCCATGCTCCAGGCAGCCGTGCGTTCCACGACTCCGCGCGGCGGGGCGCTCCCCGATGGGGCGCCGTGCTGGCGCGCGGCCGCCCTCTGTTGGGATTCCTCGGTCACTGACATCGTCAAAGCTCCTCGTCAGGGGGTACGCCGTGACGCTACGCAGCGGCCACCCCGGCGGTCAGGCGTGCAGCCACCCTTGGGCCGGTAGTGCTGCCACCACCGGGGAAGGAAGCGCCTGCACGCTCGGAGAACAGCCGCCGTGCTGCCTAAGATCCCTGGTAGTCGAGTTGGAGGACCGGAGGGGCGACGTGAGGCTGAGACCACCGCGGATCCGTGCGGCCTTGTATCGCATCGCACGAGGACCGCTCGGCCGGGAGACCCGCAACGACCTGTTGCAGTTGCTGACGACACTGGCGATGACGCCGCTGTACTGCGTGCCCGTCATCCTGTTCACGCTGGGCGCGGGCCTCACGCCGCTGCTGCTCCTCGGTCTGCCGCTGCTGCCCCTGGCCATGAAGCTGGCCGGGTGGATCGCCCGGGTGGACCGCGAACGCCTCTACTTCTTGCAGGAGTTGGACATCGACATGCCGCTCGCGCAGTCCGGCGGTGGCTGGAAGGACCGCCTGGAGCGGCTCTTCGGCCGCCGTGCCTGGCGCGAGCTCGGCTTCACCTGCGTCATGACGATGTGGGGGCTCGGGGTCGGCGGCCTGGTGGTGGGGCTGCTCGCGGCGGGGCTGCTGCTCGCGCTGCTCCCCGTGCTCGGCTGGTTCCTGCCGGGTGGCGCCTCGCTGCTCGGCGTGGACCCCTCGACCGTGGCCGGGATGGTGCTCGGCCTCGCCATCGGTCTCGCCCTGCTCGCCGCCGGGCTGTGGGTCAGCGGGCCGCTGGCGAGGACCGAGTCCGCGATGGTCGCCCGGATGCTCGGCGCCAACCGCGTCGACCACCTCGTCCGCCGCATGCTGGACCTGGAGGACAGCCGCTCCCGGATGGTCGACGCGGCCGAGGTGGAGCGTCAGCGCATCGAGCGCGATTTGCACGACGGGGCGCAGCAGCGGCTGCTTTCGGTCGCCATGAGCCTCGGCCGGGCCAAGTCCCGCTTCGACCGGGACCCGAAGAAGGCGCGGCAGCTCCTCATGGCGGCGCACGAGGAGGCCAAGGCCGCCATGCAGGAGCTGCGGGACGTCACCCGCGGCCTGCACCCGTCCATCCTCACCGAGCAGGGCATCGAACCCGCCCTGACCACGATCGTGGCCCGCAGCCCGGTCCCCGTCACGCTCTCCATCGGCCTCGCCGAGCGCCCCTCCCCGCGGGCCGAGGCGGTCGCGTACTACGTGGTGTCCGAGCTGCTGACCAACGTCGCCAAGCACGCGGCGGCGAACCGGGCGGCGGTGCGGGTCTTCCGCGAGGACAACCTGCTGCGCCTGCTCGTCACCGACGACGGGATCGGCGGCGCCGACGCCGACCGGGGCTCGGGCATCCGCGGCCTGCGGGACCGGATCCACGCGGTCGACGGCCACCTCACTCTCTCCAGCCCCGCCGGTGGCCCCACCGTCGTCGACGTCACGCTTCCCTGGAAGGCCTGAGCATCACCATGTTGCGCGTTGTCATCGCGGAAGACTCCGTCCTGTTGCGCAGCGGCCTCGCCAAGCTGCTGATGGACGAGGACATCGACGTCGTGGGGCAGGCCGGGGACGCCGACGAACTGCTCGCCCTGGTCGCCGACGTCGCGCCCGACCTGTGCCTGGTGGACGTGCGCATGCCGCCCACCCACACCGACGAGGGGCTGCGTGCCGCCCTGACGATCCGCGCGGGCGACCCCCGCCAGCCCGTCCTCGTCCTGTCGCAGTACGTGGAGGCCAGGTACGCCTCCAAGCTGCTCGCGAACGGCAGCGTGGGGCTCGGCTATCTCCTCAAGGACCGCGTCGCCGACGTCGACGAGTTCGTGGCGACGCTGCACCGCGTCGCCGAGGGCGGCACGGCTCTCGACGCCGAGGTGGTCAGCCAGGTGCTCGCGGGCACGCAGAAGCAGGACGGCCTGGCGCCGCTCACCGCGCGTGAGCGGGAGGTGCTCGCGCTGATGGCCGAGGGGCTCAACAACGGCGGCCTCGCGGAACGCCTGTTCATCACCGAACGCGCCGTGGAGAAGCACATCCGCTCCATCTTCACCAAGCTCGACCTGCTCCCCGACGACCAGGGCCACCGCCGTGTCCTCGCCGTCCTGCAGTACCTCGACTCGCTCGCCGACGCCCGCAGATCACCGGAGTGAGTGCCCCCTGCCCCCCACCGAGCCGCGCTGACCATCCAAGACCGGAGTTGGACATGTACGAGACCCTCACCTCGACCGGCTCGGCGCCGAGCCCCGCGGGCCGCCCCAGGCGCTCCGTCGTGCGGCGCGTCATCCGCATCGTCGCGATCCTCACCGGCATCACGCTCGTCGGCGGAGCCGCCTGGTACCTGCTGCTGTTCCTGGTCACCCGCACCGACACCGACACCTCCGCGATCGACAATTCGACCCGCAACGTGGTGGTCGAGATCGACAGCGGCGACATCGACATCGACGTGGCCGGGCAGGGCGAGAAGCCTGAGCTGCACAAGAAGCTGACGAAGTCCCTGCGCTCGCCCGACGAGAAGATCGAGCAGGACGGCGACACCCTGCGCATCGACACCGACTGCGGGGAGGGCATGGGCAAGTGCGGCTCCGACTACCGCCTCACGGTGCCGGCCGGCACCCGCGTCAAGGTCGAGACCCGGCTCGGTGACGTGTCCGTGAAGGGCGTACGGGGATCGGTGGAGGCCCGCACCAAGATCGGTGGTGTCCGTCTCGAGCACGTCACCGGTGCCCGGCTCGTCGGCTTCAGCAAGACCGGCGCGGTCACCTTCGAGCACGTCGACTTCGACACCGCCGAGGCCACGTCGAAGCTGGGCGACATCCGCTTCGAGGACATCGAGCCGTTCGAGAAGCTGAAGGCCGTCAGCAAGATGGGCGACGTGGAGCTGCACCTGCCGAAGGACTCGGGACCGTACGACGTGAACGCCTTCACCAAGATCGGTGACCGCAAGGTGGACATCGACCGGGACTCCTCGTCCGGCACGCCGGTGGAGGCCCGCACGAAGATCGGCGACGTGACTGTGCGCGGCGGCTGACGCGCCCACCGACCTCGCCGCCACCGGGACCCCCGCCCGGCGGCGGCCTCCGGGCCCGCGGCATCCCCCGCGCCGCAGGCCACACGAAGGACGCCTCCGACACCGTGGTCGGAGGCGTCCTTCGCTCGTTCGACGCGCTGCGCGCGCGGGCCGGGTCAGGGCAGCCGGAACCCGAGGTCCGCGTCGATGTCCTGGACGTCCATCTGCGCGCGCTGGAGCGTGCCCGCGTAGTCCCAGTTCACCGACTGCCACGAGGTGAACTGGTCGATGACCCAGATGCCCGACTGGCGGCTGCCGTTGCCGGACAGGCCGTTGCCGCCGAAGGGCAGGTGCGCCTCCGCGCCGACGGTGGAGTTGTTCACGCTGACCATGCCCGCCGTGCAGCGCTCGCGGAAGGAGAACGCCGTCCGCGCGGAGTCGGTGTAGATCGCGGCCGACAGGCCGTACCCGTGGCCGCCCGCGAGGTCGAGCGCCTCGTCGAAGGTGTCGTACGCCATGACGGACACCAGCGGCCCGAACGTCTCGGTGCGGTACAGCTCGTCGTCGGGGCGCACCCCGGCCACGATCGTCGGGTGCGCGAACACGCCCGCGTCCGGGTCGCCGACGAAGCCCTTGCGCGGGCTCGCGGAGGTGATCCGGCCGGTGGCGGTGGAGCCGGACAGGGCGTGGTGGGGGCGGACGAGGTCCAGGGAGCCGAGGAAGTCCGCCAGGTACCGCTCGCCGATGAGCGGGCCGTAGAACACCTCGTCGCGCCGCGGGTCGCCGACGGTCAGGTCCTCCACGGCCGCGCTGAAGCGGCGCAGGAACTCGTCGTGCACGTCGCGGTGGACGATCGCGGTGCCCAGCGACGTGCAGCGCTGTCCCGCAGTGGCGAAACCGCTGAAAACCGCGCCCTGGACGGCGAGGTCGAGGTCGGCGTCGTCCGTGACGAGCAGCGGGTTCTTGCCGCCCAGCTCCAGGCACGGGGACTGCAGATGGCGCCCGGCGAGTTCACTGACCCTGCGGCCCGCGGCCGTCGACCCGGTGAACCCGATCTTCTGGACCAGCCCCTCCTGGAGGGCCCGCTCCAGGCCCGCGTACGTGGCCTCGCCGTCGGCGTGCACCAGGCGCAGCACGTTTTCGGGCACCCCGCCCGCGGTGAACAGCGCCGCGAGGGCCTCCGCGACGGCGACCGCGGACTCCGACGGCTTCCACACGACGGTGTTTCCGCACAGGAGCGCCGGTACGAGGTACCAGGCGGGCACGGCGGCCGGGAAGTTCGCCGCCGTCACGATCACGGCGGTGCCCAGCGGCTTGCGGTAGGTGAACAGCTGCTTGTCGGGCATCTCGCTGGGCACGGTCTGGCCGTACAGGCGCCGGCCCTCGCCGAGGAAGAAGTCGCAGGTGTCGATGACCTCCTGCACCTCGCCCAGGGCCTCGCCGTAGGGCTTGCCGACCTCCCGGGTGATCAGCGCGGCCAGCGCCTGCTTGTTCTCTGCCACGAGGCGTCCCACGTTCTGCGCGACCCGGCCCCGCAGCGGCGCGGGCAGCGCCGCCCACGCGGTGCGCGCGCCGTGGGCGGCCCGGGCGGCGGCGACCAGGCCGTCCGCGTCGCTCAGCGTCCGCTCGGCGACGACGTCCGCGAGGTCGGCGGGATTGCGCGACACGGTCTGCCGCGCGGTCGCGGCACTCTTCGAGTCAGCCATGTTGGCCAGCCCTCTCTTCACGTGTGAACACCGACACGCACAAGCACGCGCATGTCGGCACACGGCCGGAAAGCCGTGTCAATGGACCCTTAGCCACCTTGATCTCCATGTCACAACTTTTGCCGAAGATCGTGACAACGGGGATATCGCCGTCAGGCGGTGGCCGCCCGCTGCTGCTCCCGCTCGGCCAGCAGATAGGCGGCGAGCCGCGCGACCGTCGGGTGGTCCCACACGGCCGTCGGCTCGACCTGGATGCCCAGCCAGTCCTCCACGTCGGCGGCGAAGGCGACCACCGCGACCGAGTCGAGGCCGTACTCCCCGAGCTCCTGCTGGGGGTCGACCGGCGCGTCCAGGTCGGGGACGTACTCGCCGACCCGGTCGACGAGCCAGCGTTCCAGCTCGTCGAGGGTGAGCGTGTCGGAAGCCGTGTTCTCCATCTGATTGCTCCTCAGGTCACTTGCTGTACATGTCTGTTGTCGCCCTTGCGTGCCGGAATCCGGCCGGGCACGCGGGCAGGTCCCGACCGGTCGGGCCGGTCAGCGGTACTGGCGCGCGGAGATGCCGAAGCTCACCGTGCGGTCGTCGCGGCTCAGGAGTTCGTCGACGAGGGCGCCCTCCACGTCGTCCGGTACGTCGACGGGCTGTCCTGCGGTGATGCCTTCCAGGCGGGTCAGGGCGGCGACGAGCCACTCCGGGCGGGCCAGGAAGTCGTCACCGGGCGCGTGCCGCCACACCCCGACGCACGCGGCGGCGGCGAGCGCCGTGGTGTACCGGGCGGCGAGGTCGCGGACCTCGACGGTGGCGGCGATGGACAGATCGCGCGGCTTCAGGCCCGCGCAGGCCTCGGTGAGTGCGCGCACACCGCGGATCTGACGCTCGATGAGGGGCCGCAGGGCCGCGGGGACGTCGTCGTCGAGGGCGGCGTTGAGCGCCATCACGAGACCGTCCTTGCCGCCCGCGGTGACCCGCAGGCCGGGCAGGTCGAGCGGCGGGAGTTCGGCGTCGGGGACGAACAGGGCCGCCGGGGCGGGGGCCGCGTCCCGCCACGAGCGGCGGGCGAGCACGGGCAGTTGCGGCAGCACCGCGGACAGGCAGGCGGCGCGGGCGATGTGCCCGAAGCCGACCGGCTTGATGTCCCGCGCCATCTTCTGGAACACCCCGTGCTGCCCGTCGCGGCGGTAGAACTCGGAGCCCATCACCAGCGAAAGCTGCTCGAACGCGTCGAGGGTCACCCCGGCCAGGAGGTACTTCACGGCGGGCGCGTAGGCGCTGCCGGACTCCGGCAGGGCGTGCAGCGACCGGGCGGCGACGGCCCCGAACGCCTCGCACAGGAGCAGGTCGGCGAAGGTGTTGGCCAGGGTGGTGCGCACCATCGGGATGGACGCGGCGTCGCGGCCGTAGAGGCGGCGCGCGCGCATGTGGTGCAGGGTGACGCGCAGGCCGGTGTCCAGCATCGCCGTGCTCATCGCGGGCATGGCGATGCGGGTCAGCTGGAAGGCGCGGTTGGCCGTCTCCAGGCCGGTGCCCGGGGCGCCGAGCAGCGCGTCGGCGGCGACGGGGAAGGAGTCCACCGCGATGCCGCCGAGGCGCACGCCGCGCATCCCGACGGAGCGGAAGCGCGGCAGGAACCGCACCCGGTCCGGGTCGAGGTCGGCCGTCGGCACGAGCAGCTGGGAGCAGGAGCGGGGGCCGCCGTCGGGGTCGGTGCGGGCCAGGAACACCATGGCGTCGGCCCGGTCCAGGTTGGTGATGGACTCCTTGCGGCCGCTGAGGACGAGGCGTCCTTCGGCGGGCGTGGCCGCGAACTCGACCGAGCCGATGTCGTTGCCGTGCGCGAGCTCGTGGAACGCGCAGGAGACCTTGTGGCCCGCGAGCAGCAGTTCCGCGGTGTCGCGCCGCTGGTCGGGCGATCCGGCGGTCCAGACGTTGACCGCCCCGAGCAGGGAGCTGGAGCAGTGGCCGAGGCCGAGGCTCGGGTCGCGCCGGTAGACGGACCGCATCAGCTCGATGAGGTGGTCGACGCGTTCGAGCCGGCCGCCGAGCGCGCCGGGCACGAACTCGGAGAGGATCCCGAACTCGTCGAGGGCGCTCGCGCCGCCGACCGGGACCTCCTCGCGTTCGTCGGCGGTCAGGACGGCGGCGAACCCCGCGCCGCCCGCGGCGTCGAAGGGGTCACCGAGGCGTTCCTCGAGGGCTTCCATGCGTGCGTGGACGTCACTCATGCGGACACCTCCACCGGCGTGCCGAACAGGGAGACACGGGCGCCGTCGTCGCTGAGGAGCAGACGGCCGAGTTCGTCGAAGACGGCGTTCGCCTCCGGGGGCCGGGTGCCGAGGCCTTCGAGGGCCAGGGCGAGCGCGCCGCGCAGCCACAGCCCCTCGCGCCACGCGGGGCGGTCGTGGGCCTGCGGGTTGGCGGCCCACACCGCGAGGGCGGCGGCCCCGGCGAAGCACCACTCGTAGCGTTCCGCGAGCCGCATCGTCGCCGTCGCGGGCAGGCCCGCGGCGGGCCGGAGCGCGGCGATCCGGGTGCCGAGGTCGCCGTGGGCGTCGAGCAGGCGGGCGGCGAGCCGGTCGGCGCCGCCGGGCGGCTCGGCGGTGAGGGCGGCGACGAGTTCGCCGAGGGCGCCGAGGACGGAGTCGCGGCGCGGCATCACGCCGAGGCGGCTCAGGTCGAGGGCGGCCGGCTCGTGGTCCGCGCGCAGCCATTCCCGCACGGGGCGGCCGGTGCCGGGGCGCGGGCGGCGGCCGGGGCGCAGGGCGGGCAGGCTCGTCGCGAGGGCGCTGCGGTTGACCCAGGTGCTGCCGTCGAAGATGCCGACGACCTGGTGGTCCCGCTCGATCTTGGCGAAGCCGCCGTAGCCGTCCACGCCGGTCAGGAAGGAGCGGGCGCCGAGCAGTTCGCCGACGAGGCGGAGCTGGCCCTGCACGAGGGTCGGCACCAGGGCCTTGGTGATCGCGGACACGGTGCTCAGTTCCTCGGGCACCTCGTGGGCGGCGCGGGCCGCCGTGAACGAGACGGCCTCGGCGAGCAGTTGCCTGGCCACGGCCCGGCCCGCGACGGCGCGGGCGTGCGGCAGGTCGGCCAGGCGCCTGCCGTGCAGTCGGCGCTCGGCCAGGAAGTCCCGGCCGATCTCCAGGGCGTGGTCGCCGGCGCCGAGGGACAGCGCCACGCAGGCCACCCGGGTCAGCTGGAGCGACTTCAGGACGAGTTCGAGGCCGCCGCCGACGGTGCCGATGAGCGCGTGGGCGGGTACGCGGGCGTCCCGGAACTCCACGCCGCTGATGTCGGCGCTGCGGATGCCGTGCGTGGGCACCTTCGGCAGGTGGCGCACGGTGCCGCGGGGCGTGGCGTCCTTGTCCACCAGGAACACGCTGAAGCCGCGCGGTCCGCCGCCGGGGTCGGTGCGGGCCAGGACGCAGACGAAGCGGCCGCGGGTCGCGTTGTTCACGGGCCACTTGCGCCCCGAAAGGCGCCAGCCGGAGCCGTCCCTGACCGCGGTGACCTCGCCGGAGAGCAGGTCGCTGCCCCGGTCCGGCTCGGTGAGTCCCCAGGCGACGGGCTCGCCCGCGAGGACGTGCCGGGCCAGGGATGCCGCCGCCGCGCTGTCGCCCGCGGCCCACACCGAGGCGGTGCCGAGGAACGTCTTGCCGTGCGCGACGGCGACGGTCAGGTCACGGGCCGCCACCGCGCGCAGCAGGCCGTGCACCTCGTCCAGGCGCTCCAGGCGCCCGCCGTGCCTGCCGGGGACGTAGTGGTCGGGCAGTCCCCACTGGTCGAGGGCCGCGCAGGCCTGGGCCGGGAACGTCTCGGCCTCGTCGTGCGCGGCCAGCAGCGCGGGGTCGAAGGGGCCGCCGGGCCGTGACCAGAGGTCGACCTCCGCGGCCAGCTCGGATGTACTCAACTCAACTCTCCTGTCGCGGATACGGCCGGCTCGGCCCGCTCCTGGTAGCCGTCGGACCACAGCGGTTGCAGCGCGCCCTCGAGGTAGAGCGCGCGCATCGCGGACCGCTGGACCTTGCCGCTCGTGGTGCGCCGCACCCCGCCGCGCCGCATCAGCAGCACCGAGTGCGCGCGCAGCCCGAACTCGCGGGACACGGTGTTGCGCATCCGTGCGGCGAGCGCGGCCAGTTCCTCGTCCGGGGCGCGGCGGCGGACCTCGTGGATGACCACGAGCCGCCCGTCGTCGCTGTCGTCCGCGGGCACGGACACCACGGAGCCGACGGTGTCGCGCAACGGCTCGTGGTGCTGCCGCAGTTCGTGCTCGATGTCGTGCGGGTAGACGTTGCGGCCCCGGATGATCATCATTTCCTTGATGCGTCCGGTGATGTACAGCTCCCCGGCGACGAGCACACCGAGGTCCCCGGTGCGCAGGAACCCGCCCTCGTCGCCGAGCCGTTGGCCGAAGGTGGCGCCGGTCGCCTCTTCGTTGCGCCAGTAGCCGCGCACGACCGAGTCACCGCGCAGCCACAGCTCGCCGACCTGCCCCGGCGGCAGTTCCTCCAGGCTCACCGGGTCGACGATCCTGGCCTCGATGTCGAGCAGCGCGCCGCAGCTCACCAGGGTGCGGGCCGGGCCGTCGGCGGCCGGTTCCAGGCGGCCGTGCTCCAGGGCGCCGGGGTCGCAGCGCAGCACGACCGGGGTGCGGCGCGGGGAGCTGGAGACGAGCAGGGTCGCCTCCGCCATGCCGAAGCACGGCGCGAACTGCTCGATCCGGAACCCGGCGGGCGCGAACCGCTCGGCGAAGTCGTCGAGGACGCTGGCCTTGACCGGTTCCGAGCCGCTGACGGCGTACTTCCAGCGGGACAGGTCGAGTCCCGCGACGTCCTTCTCGGCGACGCGGGTGACGCAGAGTTCGTATGCGAAGTTCGGCGCGGCCGAGACGGCGATGTCGAAGTTCTGGATCAGCTCCAGCCAGGACCGGGGCCGCCGCAGGAAGGCGGCGGGCCGCATCAGGACGCAGCCGTGCCCGGCGAGCAACGGGGACAGGATCAGTCCCATCAGGCCCATGTCGTGGTAGTTCGGCAGCCAGCCGCCGAACGTCTCGCCCTCGGCGAGCGGGAACGCCGCGTCCGTGGTCGCCGCGTTCGCGAGCAGGTTGCCGTGCGTGACGATGCTGCCCTTGGGGTCGTTCGTCGAGCCGGACGTGTACTGGAGCACGGCGACGGCCTCGCGGTCGGCGGTGTGCAGGGCGAAGTCGTCGGCACGGCGGCCGAGATCGATGCTCGGGGAGAGCACCGGCGCGCTGATGCCCTGCTGTTCGCTCCAGGCAAGGACGTCGTCGCGCTCGTCGGGCGCGGTCAGCACGCAGCCGATGTCGGCGTCGTGGGCGATGCCGCGCACCCGGCGCTGGTCCTGCTGGTAGCGCCCGGGCATCGAGGAGGGCACCGCCACCAGGCCCGCGTAGAGGCAGCCGAGGACGGCCGCGACGAACTCGGCCGAGGTCGGCTGGAGCAGCAGGACGCGCGCGCCCACCGGGCACACCTCGCGCAGGTCGCGCGCGAACACGCGGGCCGCCTGGTCGAGTTCGGCGAACGTGAGCCGCTGGGCGGACGCGGGGTCCGTGGGGTCGCTGACGATCACGACGGCCTGCCGGTCGCCGATCTCGTGTGCGTGCCGTGCGAAGACCTCGGACACGCTGGTCGCACCGAGAAGGTCCACCATGCTTCGTGTACTCCTGAGTCAAGGGGTCGAGGAGCCGCTGGTCACCGTCAGGACGGCGGTGGGCACGGGCAGTCGGGGGCGCGGCCGTCGCGGGCGGCCCCCGTCCCTCCCGTCACGTACAGCACACTGATCCGCTCTATGCGGTTTCTATAAACGGTGCCGCGCGGCTTCGCCAGCGGCCTCTCCAAGCGGCGCCGCGCGGCTCGGTCGCCCCTGGACGGCGCCCCGTACACTCGATCTTCCGTTCGACCTGGAGGGGGCGGGGCGACAACCGCCGGACGGCTAGGGGCAGTACGAGCAGGGGGGCTCGCAAGCGATGGAATTCCGCATCCTCGGACCGGTCGAGGCGAGCGCGGACGGCGCCGTGGTCACGCTGTCCGGCGCCAAGATCCACACTGTGCTCGCCACCCTGCTCCTGGCCCGCGGCCGCCCCGTGACGTACGAGCAGTTCAGCTCCCGGCTCTGGGGCTGGGACCCGCCGTCCTCGATGCACGCGCAGATCCATTCGTACATCCACAAGCTGCGCAAGAGCCTCGGCGAGGGAGCGCTGCTCACCCGGCAGCACCGGGGCTACCAACTCGACGCCGCCGACTCGGTGTTCGACCTGGTCCAGTTCGAGGAGCTGGCGGAGGCCGGGCGCCGCGCGGTCGACCGCGGCGACCAGCGCACGGCGACGGCGAAGCTGACGGCCGCGCTCCGGCTCTGGCGCGGCACCCCGCTCGCGAACGTCACCGACCACCTCGCCGAGCTGGAGCGCCCCCCGCTGGAGGAGGCGTACCTGACCACCATCGAGCAGCGGGTCACGGCCGACCTGGCGCTCGGCGCGGACGCCCGCCTCGTCCCCGAGCTGACGAGCCTGGTGCGGGAACACCCCCTGCGGGAACGTTTCCGTGCCCAGCTGGTCATCGCCCTCGGCCGCAGCAACCGCCAGGCCACCGCGCTCCTCACCTACCACGAGGGGCGCAGGCTCCTCGCGGAGCAACTGGGCGTGGACCCGGGGCCGGAGCTGTCCGAGGCGTACCAGTCGGTGCTGGACGAGGGGACGGCCACGACGGCCGGGACGACGGGAACGACCGGGGCCGCAGGGAAGCCGGGAGCGACGCCTTCCGTCTCCCCCACGGCCCCGTCCCAGGCCCTCCGTGCGACAGGCCCCGAGCGGTCCGGATCCACGGCGGCGCTCCTGCCGCCGAACATCGACCCCTTCCTGGGCCGGGCGGCCGAACTCCGCACCGTCGAGCGGAAGGTCGCCGCGGCGGCTGAATCCGACGGGGCAGCCGCGAGGACGGGCGCGGCCCCCGCACTCGTCCTCGTCACCGGCCCGGTCGGCTCCGGCCGGACGGCGCTCGCGGTCCGGGCCGCCCACGCCCGCGCGGGCCTGTTCCCGGACGGCGTCCTGTTCGCGCGGGCCGCGGCACCGGACGGCGCCCCGCACAGCGCGGAGCACGTCCTCACCCTCCTCCTCACCGGCCTGGACGAACGCCCCCCGCCGGACGCCGACGCGGCCGAACTGCTCCGCAGGTACCGCCTCGCGTCGCACGGACGGCGCCTGCTCGTCGTCCTGGACGACGTGGCCGCGGAGCAGGACGTGGAGCAGTTCGTCCCGAGCAGCCCTCACGCGGCAGTCGTCCTGACCGGCGACCGCAGGCTGCCGACGGTGACCCACGAGGACACGGTGTGCCTCGGACCGCTGGCGGGCGCCGACGCCGTGGAACTCCTGGCCGCGATCGGCGGCCGGGAGACGGTGCTCGGGGATCCGGCGGCGGCGCGCGCGGTCGTCGCGTACTGCGACGGCCTCCCGCTGGCCGTGCGTCTGGTCGGCGCGCGCCTGGCCGCCCGCCCGCTGTGGACCGTCGCCGACCTCGCGGCCCGCCTCGCCGACCCGGCCCGCCGCCTGCGTGAGCTGGGCTACGGCGCGCAGAGCCTGCACGGCACGCTGATGGCGGCGGTGCGGCGGCTCCCCGAGCACGTACGGGCGCTGCTGCCGCGGCTGGGCGCGCTGTCCGGGCCGGAGCGGGGGCAGGGGCGCGGGGCGGGTGCCGGGCCGGGGGCCAGGCCGGGTGGTCTGGGTGACGGGCCGGGTGACGGGCCGGAGTTCGGCGCGGCGGACCTCGTCGAGGACCCGGAGTTGGAGCCGGTCGTCGAGGCGGGGTTGGAGCAGTTGGCCGACGCGTGGCTCGTGGTGCCCTCGGCGCACGACGAGCGGGGCAGGGCGCGGTTCCGCTGCACCGCCCTCACGCGTCTCGTCGCCGAGGAGCTGGCGGCCGGGTCGGCGGCGGAACGACGGCCGGCACCCCGCGGGATCTCGACCCCCGAATAGTCGGCGCGGCAGCGATCACCGCAGGGCCCGCTCACCAGGCGTCGAAATCCTCACCCCCGTCGTGCCTCGCGCCCGACTCCTCCTCGTCTTCCCCTAGGGCGCGGTACAGCTCGGGGTGTATCGCGGGCGTATCGAAAAGCGCATACGCCTGCGCAACAGACCTCCGTCTTCAGTGGAGGCATGAACCACCGCTTATCGACGGTCGGTTCGCCGATCGAGGAGGAACATCTTCATGGACTCGGATTCCGTACGCAGCGTCGACCGGAGACGACTGCTCGGATGGGGTGGAATGGCGGCCGCCAGTGTGGCGGCGGCCGGTACACAACTGGTAGGCGCCCAGCCGGGCCACGCCGCCCCGGCTCCCACTGATCCCCGCGCCGTCCCGCCGGACACTCGGCCCGGCGGTGCCTACGACCGGTACGTGGCGAAGCTGGCCGCCGAGGACAAGTTCTCCGGCGTGGTGGTGCTGTCGCACCGGGGCCGGACGGTGCTGTCGCGCAGCTACGGGATGGCCGACAAGGAGAAGGGGATCCGCAACCATGAGGGTGTCGCGTTCAATCTCTCCTCGGCGGGTAAGCCGTTCGGCGCGGTGGCCATCCTGCAGTTGGCGCAGCGGGGGAAGTTGAACCTTTCGGACACGGTGGGCACCCATCTCACGGGCTTCGCCGAGGAGATCGCGGAGAAGGTGACCATTCACCATCTGCTCTCCGGCACCTCCGGTCTGAACACCCCGGAGGAGGACCTGCAACGCGTCTTCAAGAGCCGGGACGAGGTGCACGAGTTCTACGAGCGGTGGGCCCGGCAGGCGAAGCCGGTGGCCGCCCCCGGAACCCCCACCGACCACGCCGGCGCCGAGGTCGCCATCCCCGCGCTGATCGTAGAGGCCGTGACCGGCACGACGTACTGGGACTACGTCCAGGAAAACATCTTCGATCGTTGCGGCATGACCGGCACGTCGTTCTACACCAGGCCGCAGTGGCTCACCGACAAGCACATCGCGCACTCGTACATGCGCCAGGCCGACGGCAGCCGGGTGGACGCCGTCCGCAACTTGGACAAGGGCAGCCCGGACCCACACCAACTGGGCAAGAACCCGGCCCGCAGCTTCATCGACCCCCCGGGGGACGGCGGCTTCGCCACCGCGCCGGACCTGGTCCGGTTCGCGCAGGCTCTGGGCGACGGCACGGTACTGGACCGGCCCTACGCCGAGCTCTTCACCGGCGCCAAGATCCCCCTCCCCCCGCAGGGAGGCGGCCTGCGGGCCGGCCGGGCCACCCCCGCCGACGCGTCGTTCGCGACGTACATGATGCCGGTGAGCCTGGTCAAGGGCCAGTGGTTGAACGGGCGCGCCGGTGTCAACCCCGGCAGCTTCGCCAGTTGGAACATCTACCCGGACACCGGTTGGGTCGGCGTCATCCTCGGCAACTACGACGACGTGCCGTTCCAGGAGATCATCCAGCAGGAGATGCAGGCCGTCATCGGCTGACGCCGACCGCCCGGCATCCTCACTCACCCTCGAGCGAGCGACCACGCAGAGGGACTCTCTGAACCCTGCCCAACCCTGCCCAACCCTGCTCACGAAAGCCCGGCACATTGCCACGACACGATGAGCCTGGCCTCTTTGCTGGGCATGCCCGTACGAGAGGAACCGGCGGTCTGCGAGTCGGAACGGCCAAGGGCCGGTTTCGGATAACTCCGAAACCGGCCCTGCCCTGCAACTGTCTCCAGTCGGGACGACAGGATTTGAACCTGCGACCCCTTGACCCCCAGTCAAGTGCGCTACCAAGCTGCGCCACGTCCCGTTGCGTTCCTCGCGGTGTCCCGCGTGATCACGCAGGTAGAACTCTACCGCACGCCGCGGGGTGGTCCGGTGCGTGTGGGTCCCGGCGAGCACAAGAGGTGTGCCCCGGCCCGCCTCGGGATGCGGGGCGCGCGAGAATCGGCGTATGACTGGCGCACTTGGACCGGACGGCGCGGGGCGCGGCCGTGACCGTGACGCGGAGGGGCGGGCTCGCAACGCCCGGCCGCGCGACGGGCTGGGGCGGCCGTTGCCGTACGGCTCCGACGGGGTGGAACGGCAGCCTGAGGGCGTGCTGCGCGCCCCTCGCGAGACCGTCGCCGAGGCCCAGGCGCTCCTCGACGCCGGGCGGCCCTTCCACGCGCACGAGGTGTTCGAGGACGCCTGGAAGTCCGGCCCCGACGAGGAACGCGGCCTGTGGAAGGGGCTCGCGCAGCTCGCCGTCGGGCTCACCCACTCCGCGCGCGGCAACACGACGGGCGGGGCCCGGCTGCTGCGGCGGGGCGCGGGCGCCGTGTCGGCGTGGACCGAGGAGAAGCCGGGGCGGGACCGGCCGTACGGGATCGGCGTACCGGAACTGGTCGAGTGGGCGGGAGAGTTGGCGGCGCGGGTGGAGCGGGACGGACAGCTCGCGGACGCCGCCGCCTGCGCGCCCACGTTGTGCCCCGGCGACGAGGGCGCTTCGGCCGGACCCGGGGCGGGCGGCGTCGACGGCTGAGGACGCGGTGACGGGTTCCGCACCCGGCGGCGGCCCTCGCGCGCGCGTGCGGCACACTCGCCCCGTGCGAAAGATTCATGTCATCGGCATCGGCGCGGGCGACCCCGATCAGCTGACCCTGCAGGCGGTCAAGGCGTTCGGGGACACCGACGTGTTCTTCATCCTCGGCAAGGGCGAGGAGAAGGCGGACCTCGTGGCGCTGCGCCGGGGCATGCTCGACGCGCACCGGCCGGACGGGGACTACCGGGTCGTCGAGGCCCGCGACCCCGAGCGCGACCGCGCGGCGGGCGGCGCGGACTACTCGCCGGCCGTCGGCGACTGGCGCAGCCGCCGCGCCGACATCTACGAGCGGCTCATCGCCGACGAGCTGGGCGCGGACCAGACGGGGGCGTTCCTCGTGTGGGGCGATCCCGCGCTGTACGACTCCACCATCGGGATCCTGGAGGAGGTGCTCGGGCGGGGTGCCGTGGCCTTCGGCTACGACGTCGTGCCCGGCATCAGCAGCGTCTCCGCCCTCGCCGCCCGCCACCGCACCGGCCTGAACCGCGTCGCGCGCCCCGTCCAGATCACCACGGGCCGCCGCCTCGCCGACGAGGGCTTCCCGGCCGGGGTCGACGACGTGGTGGTGATGCTGGACGCCCGGCAGGCCTTCCGGCGGTACGCCGACCGCGACGACGTCGAGATCTACTGGGGCGCCTACATCGGCACCCCCGACGAGATCCTGGAGTCGGGGCCGCTCCCCGAGGCGGCCCCGCGCATCGAGCGGCTGCGCGCCGAGGCCCGCGCCCGCAAGGGCTGGATCATGGACACCTACCTGCTGCGCAGGCGTACGGACGGCTGACCCGCCCCGCGGCCCACCGCGCAGGCACCGGCCCGGAGCCCCGTCACCGGACCGGACGGCCCCGCATGCACACCCCCGGAGCGGGTGTGAGGGTGAGGCTGTGACCGTTACCGATCAGCCCGTGGCCGCGGCGGAGCAGGGGCCGCCGGTCCTGGACAAGCGCCGGCGCAATGTCGTCTTCGTGACGATCATGCTGGGTGTCCTGCTCGCCGCGCTCGACCAGACGATCGTGGGGACCGCGCTCCCGACGATCGTGTCGGACCTCGGCGGTGCCGAGCACATGTCGTGGGTCGTGACGTCGTACCTCCTCGCGGAGACGGTCGCCACGGTGCTCGTCGGCAAGTTCGGCGACCTGTTCGGGCGCAAGATCGTGTTCCAGGTGTCGGCGATCGTCTTCATCACCGGCTCGTTCCTGTGCGGCCTCGCCACGAACATGACGCTGCTCATCGCCTGGCGGGCGCTGCAGGGCATCGGCGCGGGCGGCCTGATGGTCACGGCGATGGCGCTGATCGCCGATGTCATCCCGCTGCGGGAGCGCGGCAAGTACCAGGGCGCGATCGGCGCGGTCTTCGGTGTGTCCACGGTCATCGGGCCGCTGCTCGGCGGTCTGTTCACGGACCATCTGACCTGGCGCTGGGCGTTCTACGTCAACGTCCCCATCGCGATCCTCGTGGTCGCGGCGGCGGCCCGCACGATCCCGGTGGTGAAGTCGGCGTCGCGGCCCGTCATCGACTATCTGGGCATCGCCCTGGTGGCGGTCGGCGCGAGCGCGCTGATCCTGGCGACGAGCTGGGGCGGCAACGAGTACGCGTGGGGCTCGGGCGTCATCATCGGGCTCTTCGCGGGCGGGCTGGCGGCGCTCGCGGGCTTCTGCTGGGTGGAGACCCGCGCGGCCGAGCCGATGCTGCCCATGCGGCTCTTCGCGAACCCCGTCTTCACGGTCTGCTCCGTGCTCAGCTTCGTCGTCGGCTTCGCGATGCTCGGCGCGATGACGTTCCTGCCGACCTATCTGCAGTACGTCGACGGGGACTCGGCCACGATCTCCGGCGTGCGGACGCTGCCGATGGTCGTCGGCCTGCTCATCGCGTCGATCCTCAGCGGCAACGTGGTCAGCAAGACGGGCACGTACCGGATCTTCCCGATCGTGGGCTCCCTGGTGATGGCGCTCGGCCTGTTCCTGCTGTCGCTGATGGGCAGCGGGACCAGTACGTGGCTGGAGTCGCTGTACATGTTCGTGCTCGGCGCCGGGATCGGCCTGTGCATGCAGGTGCTCACCATCGCCGTCCAGAACACCGTCGCCTACGCGGACCTCGGCACGGCGACGTCCGGCGTCACCTTCTTCCGCACGCTGGGCAGCTCGTTCGGGACGGCCGTGTTCGGCACGATCTACGCCAACACGCTCGCCCCGAACCTGCGGGACGGGGTCGCCGAGGCCTCCCGTACCGGCGCCGCGCCGCCGGACGCCGTCGCGAAGGCCGCACAGAGCCCGCAGGGGCTGCACGACCTGCCGGGCGCGGCGGCGGCACCGCTGGTCAAGGCGTACGCGGACACGCTCCAGACGGTGTTCCTGTGGACGGTGCCGGTCGCGCTCGTCGGGTTCGTCGTGGCGCTCTTCCTCAAGCAGGTCGAGCTGCGCGACAGCGCGCGGATGAGCTCGTCCGACCTCGGCGAGGGGTTCGCGTCGCCGCAGTCCGGCGACCCGGGCCGGCTCCTGGAGCTCGCCGTCGGCAACATCCTGCGCGAGAAGGGCCCGCAGACCGCGCGCGCCGTCATCCAGCGGTCCGACACGCGTCTGGACATGGCCGGGGCCTGGGCGGTGATGCAGGTCGCCCTGTTCACCCGGATGGTCGGCCACGCCAACCTGAACCTCATCGCGGCCCGCCGCCAACTGCCGCCCGAGGTCCTGGTGCCCGTGTTCGACCGCATGGTCGAGGAGGGCTATCTGAGCCGCACCGGGACGCTGTTCCAGCACACGGCCGCGGGCGCGCGGGAGGCCGAGGTGATCGGCACGGCGTGGGGGGCGTGGCTGCGCGAGCAGTTGGAGAAGGACCGCGGCCGCCCCCTGGAGGACACGGCCGAGGGCGACGGCAAGCTGATGGCGGCGGTCGACGCGATCGCGAAGCGGCTCCTCGCGGAGGACCTCGCGCACGGGCTCGCCCTCGACCGGGGGCAGGCGGGCCGCCCGGCGGCGAAGACATCGGCCTAGGTCCGGCCTGTCACACCCCGAGCCGCGCCAGCGCCGTCTCCACGTCGGCCACCGTCGGCATCCCCGGCGGCGGCGCCGGGCGGCGCACCATCACCACGGGCAGGGACAGGGCGCGGGCGGCCGTGAGCTTGGCGGCCGTCGCCGCGCCGCCGCTGTCCTTGGTGACGAGCACGTCGATACGGTGCTCCCGCAACAGCGCCGTCTCGCTCTCGACGGTGTAGGGGCCGCGGTCCAGGAGGATCCGCACGTCGCGGGGCAGCGGCGGTTCGGGGGGCTCGACGGAGCGTACGAGGAAGTGCAGGGCGTCGTACGGGGCGAAGGCGGCGAGGCCGAGGCGGCCGGTGGTGAGGAAGACGCGGCGGCCGAGGGCCGGGAGCGCGGCCGCGGCGTCCGTCAGGGAGGCGACGTCGTGCCAGTCGTCGCCGGGGCCGGGGCGCCAGCCGGGGCGGCGCACGGCGAGCGCCGGGACGCCGGTGGTCCGCGCGGCCTGCGCCGCGTTCACGCTGATCGTGGTCGCGAAGGGGTGCGTGGCGTCGACGAGCGCGGTCACGCCGTGGTCCCGCAGCCACCGCGCGAGACCGTCGGGGCCGCCGAAGCCGCCGACGCGCACGTCGCCTTCGAGCGCCGCGGGCCGGGTGACGCGGCCCGCGAGCGACGTGGTCACCCGGGTGTCGGGCCGGGCGGCGAGGGCGGCGGCGAGGCGGCGGGCCTCGGTGGTGCCGCCGAGGACGAGCACGTGGGGCATGGGTCGAGGGTACGCGGGGCCCAGTCCGGGCCGTCCGGCCCCCGAGGCCGGTGCGGCGGCGTCAGCGCAGCAGGAGTTGGAGCCCGCCGAGGACCGTCGCGCCGATGACGAGCTGTTCGAAGAGCCGCTGGTTGATGCGGTGCACGCACGCCTTGCCGATGAGGGCGCCCGGGATCACGAACAGGACGAGGGCGGCGTCGAGCAGCAGCGAGGGTCCGTCGATGAGGCCGAGGCCCACGCTGAAGGGCACCTTGGAGGTGTTGACGATGAGGAAGAACCACGCCGAAGTGCCGAGGAAGCTCAGCTTCTTGAAGCCCGCCGAGAGCAGATACATCGACATCACGGGACCGCCCGCGTTGGCGACCATCGTGGTGAAGCCGCCGAGCACGCCGTAGGAGGGCGCCGCGATCCGGGCCGTCGCCCACGCCGTCCCGCCCTCTTCGTCGGCCGGGGCGCCGTTCGCGGCCGGCCTGCGACGCCGCCACGTCGTCACGGCGGCCATGAGGAGCAGGATCGCCCCGATCGGCGTACGCATCACGGCGTCGTCGGCGAACATCAGGAACACCGTGCCCAGGGCGACGCCGGCGCCGACCGCGGGGAACAGCCGCCACAGCGTGGGCCAGTGGGCGTGTCTGCGGTAGGTGAGGACGGCGAGGACGTCCCCGGCGATGAGGATCGGGAGGAGCACTCCCGTCGACGCGCGGGCCGGGAGTACCGCGGCGAAGACAGCGAGGCTGATGGTGTTCGCGCCGCTGACGGCGGTCTTGGAGAAGCCGACGACCCCGGCGGCCAGGGCCAGGGCGCCGAACTCCCAGACGGTCAGGGCGGACAGGGCGGAGGTGGCGGCGGAGGCGTCCATGCTGGGCACCGATGGTATGCCGGGGCACTTTGCGCCGGGGGTGCTCCGGGGCCGGTCCCGTTCGACGGGCGCGGTGCCGGGGTCAGTCCCGTTCGACGAGCAGGGCGGTGCCCTGGCCGACGCCCACGCACATCGTGGCGAGGCCGCGAGTGGTGCCGGTGCGGCGCATGCGGTGCAGGAGCGTGGTGAGGATGCGGGCGCCGGAGCAGCCGAGGGGGTGGCCGAGCGCGATGGCGCCGCCGTCGGGGTTGACCAGGTCCGGATCGATGCCGAGGGCGTCCACGCAGGCGAGCGCCTGGGCGGCGAACGCCTCGTTGAACTCGGCCTCCTGGATGTCGGCGACGCTCCAGCCCGCCCGGGCCAGGGCCTTGCGGGTGGCGGGCACGGGGCCGATGCCCATCACGTCGGGGTGCACTCCGGCGGAGGCACCCGTCGCGTACCGGCCGAGGGACTCGAGGCCCAGGTCGTTCAGGGCCTCCTCGCTGACCAGGAGCAGGCCCGCCGCGCCGTCGTTCATGGGCGAGGCGTTGCCCGCCGTGACGGTGCCGCCCGCGCGGAACACCGGGCGCAGTCCGCTGAGCTTCTCGTAGGAGGTGTCCTCGCGGATGCTCTCGTCCGCGTCGAGGACCGTGCCGTCGGGGGTGGTGACGGGCAGGAGTTCGGCGTCGAAGTGGCCATGCTTCCGGGCGGCGGCGGCGCGTTGGTGGCTGCGCAGGGCGAAGGTGTCCTGGCGCTCGCGGGAGACGCCGTGCCGGGCCGCGACCTCCTCGGCCGTCTCGCCCATGGAGAGGAGCCCGTGCAGCTCCTTCATCCTCGGGTTGACCAGGCGCCAGCCGAGGCGGGTGTCGGCGGTCTCCATGCGGTGCGGCAGGGTCTCGTCGGGGCGCGGGAGGACGAAGGGGGCGCGGCTCATGGACTCGGAGCCGCCCGCGAGCACGATGTCGGCGTCGCCCGCGGCGATGGTCCGCGCGGCCAGGGTGACCGCCTCCAGGCCGGAGGCGCACAGGCGGTTGACCGTGGCGCCGGGGACGGAGTCCGGGAGTCCGGCGAGGAGGACGGCCATGCGGGCGACGTTGCGGTTGTCCTCGCCCGCCTGGTTGGCCGCGCCCCAGTAGACCTCGTCGACGCGGGCCGGGTCGAGCCCCGGCAGGTCGTCGAGCAGGCCGCGGACGACGGTGGCGGCGAGGTCGTCCGGGCGGACGGCGGAGAGGGCACCGCGGAGCCGCCCGATCGGCGTGCGGCGGGCGGCGGCGAAGTGGACGGTGCGCACGGGGCGACTCCGAGACATGAGCGGTTTAATTAGCGCTGCTAGTTTCGGAGTGTACGGGGCTCCTCAGGCGGCCGTCCAGGCGCGGAAGACACCGACGCAGCCGTGGACCTTCAGCTCGTGCCGGTCGAAGTGCTGGTCGAGCTGTGCCCGCAGGTCGTCGAGCGTGTCGGCGTCGTTGTGGAACGCGCCCCGCTTGTTCAGGGTCCGCATCGCCCGGCGCGCGGCGCCGGACACCGGCACCCCGGCCGAGAGGACCGTGGTGCCGAAGACGATACCGCCGGGCCGGACCACGGCCGCGGCGTGCGCCAGGGCGATCCCCTTCTCGCGCAGCGTGCCGGGTACGCAGTGCAGCAGGTAGCTCATCCCGACCGAGTCGTGGGACCGCGCCGCCACCGGCAGGGGTTCCAGTATGTTCGCGCGGACCGTCTCGACCCGGTGGCGCCGGAGCCGGTGCGCCGTGTGGGCCAGGGAGTTGCGGTTGAGGTCGACCAGGGTGATGCGCGGGTCGGGCACGGGGAAGCGGGCGTGGTGGAGCAGGTAGCCGGTGCCCACGCCGATGTCCATGTGGCGCGCGCCGACACTGCTGTCGTACAGCTCCCGGGACACCGCCGACGGGCAGCGCCACAGGAGGGGCGCCGTGCCCCGGTACACCAACAGGTCGTAGAGGGCGAGGAACGGCTTCGAGTACCCGGACTGCCCGTCGACGACCCCTTGGTCGAGGCGCTGGTCGAGGGGCTTGCCGGCGTGGGCGTGGGCGCCGTCGGACGTCATCATGCTCCTTCAGGAGTGGTGGGCTGCTGCTGGGCCGGTACGGGCCGGGCGTGCCCCGCGGGGCCGCGCAGCCATTCGGCCACCGCGCGCAGCGCGGGCCCGCTGTGTTCGCGGATGATCGAGAAGTGCGTTCCGGGGGTGTCGACGGCCGTGTGCGGAAGGTGCCAGTGCGCGCGCCGGTCCGCGGGTGCCACGGGGGCGGCCGCGGTCTCCGGCTCCTCGTCGAAGACGTCCTGCGCGGCCCGTACGAGCAGGGTCGGCGCGCTGATCCCCGTCGGCGTCCACGCCCGGAAGAGACCGGCGTAGTGCGCCATCGCGGTGAGGTGGGCGTCGTCACCGGCCTCCTGGAGCCCACGTCCTGCCCGTGCCTCGCAGACGCGGGCCCGTTCGACGCGGGCGTGCAGGTGCGGGAGCGTCGGGCTGGTGGGCCAGTGGCTGTCGAGGAGGACGACGGCGTCGGGGCCCTTACCGCGTGCTTCGAGCGCGGCAGCGGTGGCGTGGGCGATCCAGCCGCCCGCCGAGTGTCCGAGCAGGACCACGGGCTCGCCGTCGGCACACCGTGCGGCCCCGCCCGCCAGCAGGCCCGCCAGCGCGTCGACGGACGCGGGCAGCGGCTCCCGCCAGTCGAAGCCGGGCACGGGCTGGACCCAGACGTCGTGCTCGCCCCCGGACGCGGCGGCGAGCCGCGCGTACTGGGACGCGCCCGCGCCGACGGCGAACGTCGGGAAGCAGACGAGGCGCGCGCCGGCTCCGCGCGCGAGCCGCACGTGGGGCGGCCGCAGCCGCTCCTCGGGGGCACCGAAGAGGGTGTCGAAGGTGGGGCGGAACACCGCGACGTGGCGCACCAGTTCCTGGAACTCCTCGGTACGGCCCTGTTCGCTCGCGCGGGCGAGCAGCGGGGCGAGGGTGAGGCGTGCGGGGCCGGTGTCGGCGGGGGCCGCGTCCGCGCGGTCCGGGCTCGCGCCCCCGTCGCCGGAGGCATCGGCGTCGGTCCCGGCCTCGGGGGCCGCCTGCTCCCACCGGGCGACCAGGTGCCGGGTCAGCGCGGCGACGGTCGGGTGCTGGAAGACGAGGGCCGGGGGCAGGCGCAGGCCGGTGTCCGCGCCGAGCCGGTTGCGCAGGTCCACCGCCGTCAGGGAGTCGAAACCCAGCTCGGGCAGGGGCCGTTCGTCGTCGACGGCGTCCGGGTCGGTCAGTCTCAGGACCGCCGCGACGTGGGCGCGGACCAGGGCGGCGACCAGGCCGGGCCGTTCGTCCTCGCCCGCTGCGGCCAGGCGCTGCCTGGACTGTCGTCCCTGGTCGGCAGGGGTCGCGCCGGGCACGCCCGGCCGCCCGGCCGCGCCGACGGGAAGGCCGGTGCCCTCGGGCCAGTACCGCTGGCGCTGGAAGGCGTAGGTGGGCAGGTCCACCACGCGTGCCCCGCAGTCGGCGAGCATGCGGGCCCAGTCCACCGGGACGCCCCGCACGTGCAGGTGGGCCAGCGCGGTGAGGAGCCCGCGCAGGTCGGTGCCGTACTCCTGCCCGAAGAGCGCGGCCAGTGCGGTGTCGGGGCCCAACTGGAGGTACGCGCGCACCCCTTGGGACCCGCACCACTCCACGGCGTCGGCGGACGGGACGGCTTCCTCCTGGGCCAGGCGCACCCAGTGGTCCGGCGACGACAGCTCCTCGTAGGGCACCGGGCGGCCGGTGCGGGCGGCGAGGAGGGGGGTCGACGGCGGGCGGAAGGTCACGTCCTTGACGGTCCTCCGGACGGCGTCCCCCGCGTCGGCCCCCGCCTCCGTCCGCGCCGCTCGTACGAGGGTGACGGCGAGCGCCGCCGCGTCGGTCAGGGACAGCGCGCCCGCGCAGTGCGCCGCGGTCACCGCGCCGGGACCGTGGCCGAGGAGGCAGGCCGGGGCGACTCCCCAGTGTTCGAGGAGGCGCAGCAGCGCGACTTCCCCGGCGAACGCGGCGGCGCGGGCGAGCACTTGGTCCCCCGGCGCCGGTCCTTCCGGGGACAGCACCTCGCTCCGGGGACGCCCCAGCTGCTCCGCGACGGCGGCACCGGCCTCGTCCAGCGCCGCGGCGAACACCGGCACCCGCTCATACAACTCCCTTACGAGCCGGTGTCGTTCAGCGCCCGGCTCCCGTACGGGCCCGTGCTGTTCGGCGCCCGACTCCCGTACGGGCCCGACCCGTTCAGCGCCCGCTCCCCCGGCCGGGTCCGGAAGCAGACCGCTGCACAGGAACGCGACCCGTTCACGTGCCCGGGCCGCGCCACGGACCACGTCCGGCCCGGCCTCGTCCCCCGCAAGGCGCGTCAGCGCCGCCAGGAGCGCGTCCCGGTCCCGGCCGATGACCACGGCGCGGTGTTCGAGGCGGGCCCGGGTCGCCGCCAGGGAGCGCGCGATGTCGGCCGGATCGAGGTCCGCGCGCGCCTCGACGAACCGGCGCAGCCGGTCGGCCTGCGCCCGCAGCGCCTCCTCGGTGCCGCCCGACAGGGGCCAGGGCACCATGGGGAGGGGGTCGCCCGACGGCACCCGTGCCGGGCCCGGCGTCAAGTCCCCGCCCTCGTCCAGCGGAGCCCGCGTGGGCACCGCTCCCCCGTCCTCCTCCGGCGCCTGCTCAAGGACCACGTGCGCGTTGGTCCCGCTGATGCCGAACGACGAGACGCCGGCCCGGCGCGCCCGGCCCGTGTCCGGCCAGGGGCGGGCCTCGGTCAGGATCTCCACGGCGCCCGACGACCAGTCCACGTGCGGGGTCGGCTCGTCCACGTGCAGGGTCGGCGGAAGGACCGCCCGGTCCAGGGCGAGGACCGTCTTGATGACCCCGCCGACCCCGGCCGCGGCGGCGGTGTGGCCGACGTTGGACTTCAGGGAGCCGAGCCAGAGCGGGGCGTGGGCGGGTCGCCCCTGGCCGTACGTGGCGAGCAGGGCCTCCGCCTCGATGGGGTCGCCGAGGGTGGTGCCCGTGCCGTGGGCCTCGACGGCGTCCACGTCCCGGGCGGTGAGACCGGCCTGGGCGAGGGCCTGCCGGATCACGCGCTGCTGGGCCGGCCCGTTGGGCGCGGACAGGCCGTTGCTGGCGCCGTCCTGGTTGACGGCGGTGGAACGGATCAGGGCGAGGACGGGGTGTCCCGCGCGCCGGGCGACCGACAGCGGTTCGACCAGGAGGACGCCGACGCCCTCGCCCCAGCCGGTGCCGTCGGCCCCGGCGGCGAACGCCTTGCACCGCCCGTCGGCCGCGAGGGCGCCCTGGCGGCTGAACTCGACGAAGGCGCCCGGGGTCGAGAGGATCGTCGCCCCGCCCACCAGGGCGGCCGTGCAGTCGCCCTGCCGCAGCGCCTGCACGGCGAGGTGGAGGGCGACGAGGGACGACGAGCAGGCGGTATCGACGGTGACCGCGGGGCCTTCGAGGCCGAAGGTGTAGGCGATCCGCCCCGAGGCGACGCTCGTCGACGTGCCCGTCATCAGGTGGCCCGCGCCGCCGTCCGGGTCGGCGGTGAGCAGGGGCAGGTAGTCCTGGCCGCTCATGCCCACGAACACGCCGGTGCGGCTGCCGCCGACCGCGTCGGGCGCGAGTCCGGCCCGCTCCAGGACCTCCCAGGCCACTTCGAGCAGCAGGCGCTGCTGCGGGTCCATCGCCTGCGCCTCGCGCGGGCTGATCCCGAACAGGAGCGGGTCGAACTGGTCGGCGTCGTGCAGGAACCCGCCCCGGCGGACGTAGGTGTGCCCCGGCCTGCCGCGCTCCGCGTCGTACAGGCCCTCCGTGTCCCAGCCGCGGTTGACCGGGAAGCCGGAGGTCGCGTCCCGGCCGGAGGCCACCAGGTCCCACAGCTGCTCGGGCGAGGTCACGCCACCGGGGTAGCGGCAGCCCATGGCGACGACAGCGATGGGCTCACCGGCGGCGACCGCGGCCGACCCCGTGTCCCCGGACTGTTCCTGAGTGCCCGTCAGGCGCGCCAGCAGGTGCGCGGACAGCTTCTCGGCCGTCGGGTGGTCGAAGACCGCCGCCGGGGAGAGCCGGACGCCCGTCGCCGTGGTGAGCCGGTTGCGCAGCTCCATGGCCGTCAGCGAGACGAACCCGAGGTCGGTGAAGGCCCGGGTGACGTCGACGTCGCCCGGGGAGGCGAGGTTCAGGACGGCGGCGGCGTGCTCGCACACCGTCTCCAGGGCCAGGCGTTCCTTGCCGCTGTCCGGCAGTCCGGCGAGGCGCGCGCGGAACACGGAGGCGGCGCTGTCGTCGTCCTCCCGGACCGGGGCGGCGGCGGGCAGCGCGTCCGGCCAGTAGCGGCGGCGCTGGAAGGCGTGGGTCGGCAGGTCCACCAGCCGGGCCCCCGGTCCGACGCGGCCCGACCAGTCCACGCCGACGCCCTGGACGTGCGCCTCGGCGACGGAGGCGAGGAAGCGCCCGAGGTGCCCCTCGTCGCGCCGCAGCGAGGTCAGGACGGTGCCCTGCGCCCCGCCGCCCACCGTGCTCCCCGCGTCCACGGGGCCCGGTACGGCCGCCGCGCCCGCGGCACCTGCCACGCCGACCGCGCTCTCCCCACTCGCCGCACTCGCCGCACTCGCCGCGCTCGCCGCGCTCGCCGCACCCTCGATGATCTCCTGCACGGACATCGCGAGCACCGGGTGCGGGCTCATCTCGGCGTACGTGCGGTGCCCGGACGCGAGGAGTTCCCTGACGGTCGGGGCGAAGCGGACCGTCTCGCGCAGGTTGCGGTACCAGTAGGCGGCGTCGAGCCCCGAGGTGTCGAGCTCGGCGCCGACGACCGTCGAGTGGAAGGGGATGGCGGCGGGGCGCGGCGTGATACCGGCGAGCGTGGTGAGGAGTTCGTCGCGCAACGTCTCCACCTGGGCGGAGTGCGAGGCGTAGTCGACGGCGACGCGGAGGGCCCGTACGCCTTCACGCTCGGCGGCGTCCAGGAGTTCGTCGAGGGCTTCGGCGTCGCCCGAAACGACCACGGACGACGGGGCGTTGGCCGCGGCGACGCCGAGGCGCGTGCCCCACTGCGCGAGCCGGTCGCGGGCCCGGTCGACGGGCAGGGCCAGGAACGCCATGCCGCCGCTGCCCGCGAGGCGTTCGGCGACGAGCCGGGACCGGCGAGCCACGATCAGGGCCCCGTCCTCCAGGGAGAGGGCGCCCGCGACGCACGCGGCGGCGATCTCGCCCTGGGAGTGGCCCACGACGGCGCCGGGCTCCACACCGTGGGACCGCCACAGGGCGGCGAGGGAGACCATCATGGCCCACAGCGCGGGCTGGACGACGTCCACGCGGTCGAGCGGGGCCGCGCCCTCGACGCCGCGCACGACGTCGACGAGCGAGAAGTCGACGTGCGGGGCCACGGCGTCGGCGCACGCGCGCAGCCGCTCGCGGAAGACCGGGGCGTCGCGGTACAGATCCGCGGCCATGCCCTCCCACTGGGCGCCCTGCCCGGGGAAGACGAACACCGGCTTCCCGGGGTCGCGCGCGACGCCCGCCACGACACCGGGGGCGCTCTTCCCCTCGGCCACGGTGGTGAGGCCCGCGAGGTACGCGTCGCGGTCGTCGGCGAGTACGACGGCGCGGTGGGCGAAGTGGGTGCGTGAGACCAGCAGGGAGTGGGCGACGTCGGCGGGGGTCAGCTCGGGCCTGGCGCGCACGTGGTCCCGCAGCCGGGCCGCCTGTTCGCGCAGCCCTCGGCCGCTGCGCGCGGTGACGAGCCACGGCAGCGGGGTGGGTTCTTCGGGGGTGGGGCGGTCGGGGTCCTCCGCGGGGGCGTCGGCTGCCGTGCCGTCCACCGCCTGCGTGGGCCCGGCGAGCGGCACCGGCCCGGCCGTCGGCGCCGCGGTGGGCGCGGGGAACGCGTCGTCGTCCGACTGCTCCAGGATCACGTGGGCGTTGGTGCCGCTGATCCCGAAGGACGACACTCCGGCCCGTCGCGGCCCGTCGCACCGGGGCCAGTCGCGGGCCTCGGTCAGCAGTCGCACCGCGCCCGACGACCAGTCGACGTGCGGGGTCGGCTCGTCCACGTGCAGGGTGGGGGGCAGGACGCCCCGGCGCAGCGCCATGACCGTCTTGATGACGCCGCCGACGCCCGCGGCCGCCTGGGTGTGCCCGATGTTCGACTTCAGGGAGCCCAGCCACAACGGCCGGTCGGCGGCACGCTCCTGACCGTACGTGGCGAGCAGCGCCTGCGCCTCGATGGGATCCCCCAGCGACGTCCCCGTCCCGTGCGCCTCCACCACGTCGACGAGGTCCGCCGACAGGCGTGCCGACGCCAACGCCTGCCGGATCACCCGCTGCTGGGACGGGCCGTTCGGGGCCGTCAGGCCGTTCGACGCTCCGTCCTGGTTCACGGCCGAACCCCGTACGACGGCGAGCACCGGATGCCGGTTGCGCCGCGCGTCCGACAGCCGCTCCAACAGCACGAGCCCGACACCCTCGCCCCACCCGGTGCCGTCCGCGGACGCCGCGAACGCCTTGCACCGGCCGTCGGCCGCGAGCCCCCGCTGACGGCTGAACTCCACGAACATCCCCGGAGTCGGCATCACCGAGGCGCCGCCCGCAAGGGCCATGGCGCACTCGCCCTGCCGCAGCGACTGCGCGGCCAGGTGGAGCGCCGTGAGGGACGCCGAGCAGGCGGTGTCGACGGTGATCGCCGGACCCTCCAGGCCGAAGGTGTAGGCGAGCCGGCCCGACAGGACACTGGCGAGGAAGCCCGTCGAGTAGCCCTCGAAGGTCTCGCGGGCGCTCTGCAGCAGCAGGGCGTACTCCTGGCTGCTGGTGCCGACGAAGACGCCGGTGCGGCTGCCGCGCATCCGGGTCGGGGGCAGGCCCGCGCGCTCGAAGGTCTCCCAGGCCACTTCCAGGAGCAGGCGCTGCTGCGGGTCGAGGGTCAGCGCCTCGCGCGGGCTGACGCCGAAGAGGCCCGCGTCGAACGACGCCACATCGGCGAGGAAGCCGCCCTCGCGCGCGTAGCTCTTGCCGAGCCGGTCGGGGTCGGGGTCGTAGAGGTGCTCGACGTCCCAGCCGCGGTCGGTGGGGAAGGGCGCGACGGCGTCCGTGCCGGAGACGACCAGGTCCCACAGCTCCTCCGGGGACCGGACGTCCCCGGGGAAGCGGCAGCCCATGGCGACCACCGCGATCGGCTCGCCCGCGGCGTCCTGGAGTTCCCGCAGGCGCCCGCGCGTCTCGTGCAGGTCGGCGGTGACCCGCTTGAGGTAGTACCGAATCCGGTCGTCCGTCGCCATGTGCCATCCACCTCGTCGAGACGTCGCCGTGGTCCGCTCGCGCGCGGGCCCCGGCACGGGGTCAGGAGATGCCCAGCTCCTTGCTGATGAAGTCGATGACTTCGTCGTCGGTCGCCAGGTCGAGTTCGTCCGCGACGGTCGCGCCGTCGTCCTGCTCGCCCGCTGCCGCGCCGGGCGCGGGTGCCCGCTCGCCGCACCGCTGGGCGAGCGCCCGCAGCCGGTCCGCCACGCGTTCCCGTTCGCCGTCGTCGAGCGGCGCCGTCGCGAGGTGCGTGGCGAGCGCGTCGAGGCGGGTGAGGACGGCGTCCACGGGTGAGCCCAGCTTCGAGACGAGCGCGGCCTCGATGTGCTCGCTCAGCGCGGCGGGCGTCGGTCGGTCGAACACCAGCGTGGTGGGCAGGCCGAGGCCGGTCTCCGCGCCCAGGCGGTTGCGCAGCTCCACGGCGGTGAGCGAGTCGAAGCCGAGTTCCTGGAAGGGCCGGTGCGGATCCACGTTCCCGGCCGTCGTGTGACCGAGGACCAGGGCGACCTGGCCGCGTACGAGTTCCAGGACGGCCGCGGCGCGGTCCTCGGCGCCGAGGGAGCCGAGGCGTTCCCGCAGCGCGGTCGCCGCGCCCGGCTCCGCGGTGGCCGTGGTGGCGTCGGCCAGACCGCGCAGCAGCGCGGGGAGAGTGCCGTTGCCGGCGGCGGTGCGCAGTTCGCCGGGGTCGAGCCGGGTCGGCACCCACACCGGCAGGCCGGTGGCCAGGGCCTCGTCGAACAG
Organism: Streptomyces flavofungini; assembly: GCF_030388665.1. Lineage (NCBI taxonomy): Bacteria > Bacillati > Actinomycetota > Actinomycetes > Kitasatosporales > Streptomycetaceae > Streptomyces > Streptomyces flavofungini. The sequence continues at coordinate 1,303,078 of NZ_CP128846.1, forward strand.
CGCTAGGCCGTCCTCGACGGAGAGTCCCGCGGCCGGACCCGCCGGGCCCCCCGGCCCCCGTTGCCCCTGGCCCGCCCCCATGCCTCCGGGTCCGGCCCAGCGGCCCCAGGCCAGGGACGTGCCGGGCAGGCCGATGGCGTGGCGGTGGGCGGCGAGGGCGTCGAGGAAGGCGTTGGCGGCGGCGTAGTTGGACTGGCCGGTGGTGCCGACGGTGCCCGCGGCGGAGGAGTAGACGACGAACGCGGCCAGGTCCTGGTCCCGCGTCAGTTCGTGCAGGTGCCAGGCGCCGTCGGCCTTGGGCCGGAACACCGTGTCGAGGCGGCCGGGGGTCATCGTCTCCAGCAGCCCGTCGTCGAGCACGCCCGCCGCGTGCACCACGGCCGTCAGCGGGTGTGCGGCGGGCACCGACGCGAGCAGGTCCGCCACGGCGGCCCGGTCGGCGACGTCGCACGCCACGGCCCGTACGGTCCGCGCGCCCGCCGCGGTCAGCTCGGCCATCAGGTCCGCCATGCCCTCCGCGTCCGGCCCCCGGCGGCCGGCGAGCACGAGGTGCGCCACGCGGTGGGTGCGCACCAGATGCCGGGCGACCTGCGCGCCGAGCGCCCCGGATGCGCCGGTGACCAGCGCGGTGCCCTCGGGGTTCCAGGCGGGGGGCATGGTGAGGACGACCTTGCCCACGTGCCGGGCCTGGGCGAGGAAACGGAAGGCCGCGGGCGCCTGGCGTACGTCCCACGCCGTCACCGGCACCGGCCGCAGCCGCCCGCGCTCGAACAGCGCGACGACGTCCGCCAGCATCTCGGCGACGCGCTCGGGTCCGGCGTCCATCAGGTCGAACGCGCGGTAGGCGACGCCGTCGTGCCGCGCGGCGACCTCGTCGGCGTCACGGATGTCCGTCTTGCCCATCTCGATGAACCGGCCGCCGGGCCGCAGCAGGCGCAGCGATGCGTCGGCGAAGTCCCGTACCAGGGAGTTCAGGACGACGTCCACGCACCGGCCGCCGCCCGCCTCGGTGAACCGCTGCTCGAAGTCGGTGGTGCGGGAGGAGGCGAGGTGCGCGTCGTCGACGCCGAGGGCGCGGACCGCGTCCCATTTGGCGGGACTGGCCGTCGCGTACACCTCGGCGCCCAGGTGCCGCGCGAGCTGCACGGCGGCCATCCCGACGCCGCCGGCCGCGGCGTGCACGAGCACCTTGTCCCCCGGCCGCACGTCGGCCAGGTCCACCAGGCCCTCGTACGCGGTGAGGAACGTGACGGGGACGGCCGCGGCCTGCCGGTACGACCAGCCCCGGGGGATCCGGGCGACCAGGCGGTGGTCGACGACCGCGACCGGGCCGAGGCACCCGGCCGCGAGGCCGAACACCCGGTCGCCGGGGGCGAGTCCGGTCACGTCGGGCCCCACCTCGGTGACGACGCCCGCGATCTCGCCGCCCAGCGCCCGCTGGTCGGGCACCATGCCGAGGGCCATGACGACGTCCCGGAAGTTGAGGCCCGCGGCGCGCACGTCGACCCTGACCCTGCCCGGCGCGAGCGGCGCCGCGGCCTCCGGGTTCGGGGTGAGGGCCAGGTCGTCGACGGTGCCGCCACCGGTCAGGTCGACGCGCCACTCCCGTACTCCCACAGGGGGTACGAGGGTGGCGGACGGTACGCCGCGGGCCAGCCGCGGAACGAGCGTCCGCCCTTGCCTGAGCGCGAGTTGGGGCTCGTCCGCGCCCGCCGCCGCGGCCAGGGCCGCCGTCGACGCCGGCTCCTCGTCCGCGTCGACGAGGACGAACCGCCCGGGGTGTTCGGCCTGCGCGGAGCGCACCAGGCCCCAGAGCGCGGCGGCGGCGACGTCGGGCACGGGCTCGGCGGCGGACACGGGCACGGCGCCCCGGGTCACGACGACCAGCCGTGCGGTGCTCAGGCGCGGGGCCTCCAGCCAGCTGCGGAGGGTGCCGAGGACGGTGAGGGCCAGGGACCGGGCGGCAGCGGGCGGGCTGCTCGCGTCGTCGGCGCCTTCGGTCCCTGCCGCCTCGCCGCCGCGGCACGGCAGGAACACCGACTCCGGTGCGGGGTCGCCCGATTCGAGTGCCGTCAGGAGTGCGTCGAGGTCGGCGTGGGCGGTGGCCGCGAGCCGGTCCGCGAGGGCGGGGTCCCCGAGCACCGCGCACCGCACGGCCGGTGACGGCGGGTCGGCCGCACGCTCGTCGAAGGCGGCGGGCCCGGCTCGATCCGCCCGATCCACCCAGTCGACGTGGAACAGGGTGTCGCGCGTCCGGGCGGACCGCAGGTGCCGCACGGAGACGGAGCGGGTGACGAGCGATCCGGCCGACGCGACCGGCGCTCCGCGTTCGTCCCACAGCGCGAGCGACACCGCGTCCGCCCCGGCGGGGGCCAGCCGTGCCCGCAGGGTCGGGGTGGCCGCGCCGTGGAAGGACACGTCGTGCCAGGCGAACGGCACCCGCACCGGCCCGGCCGCCCGCGCGCCCCCCGCGTCCTGCCCCGTGCGAGCCGCGTCCTCCCCGGTGAGCAGAGCAGCGTGCAGCGCCGCGTCGAGCAGCGCCGGATGGAGGCCGTATCCGTCGGTGCGGGAGCGCCCGGCGCCGGGGAGCGTGACCTCGGCGAACACCTCCGTGCCGAGCCGCCAGGCGCGCGCGAGGCCGCGGAACGCGGGGCCGTAGGCGAGGCCCGCCGTGGCCAGGCGCGCGTAGAACCCGTCGAGCGGCACGGGTTCCGCGCCGGGTGGCGGCCAGGCGTCGGCGGGACGGGCCGGTGCGGCGGCCGCCTCGGGCGCGAGCACGCCGCGGGCGTGACACATCCACGCCGCCCCTTCCGGCGTGCCCGCCGTCCGCGTCGAGGCGTCCTCGGCGTGCGAGTGCACGCTCACCGCGCGGTGCCCGTCGTCCCCCGCGGGCCCCACCCGCACCTGGAGGCGCACCGCGCCCCGGTCGGGCAGGACCAGCGGCGCCTCCTGCGTCAGTTCCACGAGGCGGCGGCATCCGACCTCGGCGCCCGCGCGGACCGCCATCTCGACGACGGCGGTGCCCGGGACGAGGGCGGTGCCGAGCATGACGTGGTCGGCGAGCCACGCCTCGGTCCGCCGGGACAGGGTCCCCGTGAGCACGGTCTCCTGGGAGTCGGCGAGGTCCAGGGACGCGCCGAGCAGGGGGTGCGCGAGCCCCAGGAGGCCGGCGGCCGCCACGTCGACGCCGGTGCCCGCCGCGCCCGCGACGGACCAGGGGTAGCGGCGGCGCTGGAAGGGGTACGTGGGCAGGTTGACGACGCGGGCGCCGGTGCCGTCGAGGAACCGGGCCCAGTCGACGCGGGCCCCGTGGGCGAACGCCTGGGACACCGCCGTGCGGGCCGTGTCGGCCTCCGGCCGTCCGGCGCGCGCCGCCGCGATCAACACCGGTCCGGTGCCCGGGGGTTGCTCCGCGAGGCAGTCCTGTGCCATCGCCGTGAGCGCCCCGGAAGGGCCGACCTCCACGAACGTCCGCGCGCCCGCCGCGACGAGCCTGCGCACCCCGTCGTGGAAGCGCACGGTCGCCCGGGCGTGCCGTACCCAGTACTCCGGCGAGCACAGCTCGGCCGCGCCGGCGATGTCGCCGGTGACGTCGGAGACGATCGGGATGCGGGGCGTGTGGAAGGTGAGCTTCCCCGCGACCTGGGCGAACTCGTCGAGCATCGCGTCCGTGTGCGGGGAGTGGAAGGCGTGGCTGACGCGCAGGCGCCGGGTCTTGCGGCCCTTGTCCCGCCAGCGTCCGGCGAGTTCGAGCACCGCGCTCTCGGTGCCGGACACGACGACGGAAGCGGGACCGTTGACGGCGGCGATGGCGAGCTCGTCGGCGCGTGCGGTCACGTCCGGCAGGATCTCCGCCTCGGTCGCCCGCACCGCGACCATCGCACCGCTGCCGGGCACGTCCTGCATGAGGCGGCCCCGGGCGGCGACGAGCGCGCTCGCGTCGGCGAGGGACAGGACGCCCGCGACGTGCGCGGCCGCCAGCTCGCCGACGGAGTGGCCGAGCAGCAGGGCGGGTGTGAGCCCCCAGTGCGTGAGCAGTCGGTGCAGCGCCACTTCGTACGCGAAGAGCGCCGGCTGGGTGTACGCGGTCTGCTCCAGGAGCGCGGCCGTCGGCGTCCCCTCGGCGGCGTGCAGGACGTCCCTCAGGGGCTTGTCGAGGTGCGGGTCGATGTGGTCCGCGACGGCGTCGAGGGCCTCGGCGAACACCGGGAAGGCGGCGGCGAGTTCGCGCCCCATGCCCGGGCGCTGGCAGCCCTGCCCGGCGAAGAGGAACGCCTGCCCGCCGTCCGTGGCCGCGCCCCGCACGAGGCCGGGCGCGGGCCGGTCCTCGGCGAGCGCCGCGAGTCCGGCGAGCGTCTCGTCGCGATCGGCGGCCCACAGGACGGCCCGCCGGTCGAGGGCGGCCCGTGAGGTGGCGAGGGTCAGGGCGACGTCCTCCGGGCGCGCTTCGGGGCGGGCGCGGACGTGGGCGGCGATGCGGTCGGCCTGGTCGCGCAGGGCTCGCTCTCCGCGCGCCGAGACCACGAGGGGAACAGGCGTCCGCAAGGTGGGGTCCGGAGCCGGGTCGGCCTCGTCCCGCCGCGGGGCCTCTTCGAGGATCACGTGGGCGTTGGTGCCGCTGATGCCGAAGGAGGACACGCCCGCGCGGCGGGGGCGGCCGGTCCGCGGCCAGTCGCGGGCCTCGGTCAGCAGTCGCACCGCGCCCGACGACCAGTCGACGTGCGGCGTGGGCTCGTCCACGTGCAGGGTCTTCGGGAGTACGCCGTGACGCAGCGCCATGACCATCTTGATCAGCCCGGCGATGCCTGCCGCGCCCTGGGTGTGTCCGATGTTCGACTTGAGCGAGCCGAGCCACAACGGCCGGTCGTCGGCACGCTCCTGACCGTACGTGGCGAGCAGCGCCTGCGCCTCGATGGGGTCCCCCAGCGACGTCCCCGTCCCGTGCGCCTCCACCACGTCCACGAGGTCCGCCGACAGGCGTGCCGAGGCCAGGGCCTGCCGGATCACCCGCTGCTGCGAGGGCCCGTTGGGTGCGGTCAGGCCGTTCGATGCGCCGTCCTGGTTCACGGCCGAACCCCGTACGACGGCGAGCACCGGGTGACCGTTGCGCCGCGCGTCCGACAGCCGCTCCAACAGCACGAGCCCGACACCCTCACCCCACCCGGTGCCGTCCGCGGACGCCGCGAACGCCTTGCACCGGCCGTCGGCCGCGAGCCCCCGCTGACGGCTGAACTCCACGAAGATCCCGGGCGTCGACATCACGGCGGCACCCCCGGCCAGGGCCATGGCGCACTCGCGCCGGCGCAGCGACTGCACGGCGAGGTGCACCGCCGTGAGGGACGCCGAGCAGGCGGTGTCGACGGTGATCGCCGGACCCTCCAGGCCGAAGGTGTAGGCGAGCCGGCCCGACAAGACACTGGCGGCGCCGCCGGTGAGCTGGTGGCCCTCGGTCCCGTCGCCGGTTCCGGTACCGCCGCCGCTGGTCATGAGGACCGAGCCGACGAACGCGCCGACGGGTTCGCCCTTGAGGCCTCCGGGGTCGACTCCGGCGCGTTCGAAGGTCTCCCACGCGGTCTCCAGGAGCAGCCGCTGCTGAGGGTCCATGGCGGCCGCCTCGCGCGGGCTGATGCCGAACAGGTCCGCGTCGAACTCCGCCGCGTCGTCGAGGAAGGCCCCTTCGACGGCGTAGGTGCGGCCCGGCCGGTCGGGGTCCGGGTCGAAGAGGGCCTCGGTGTCCCAGCCGCGGTCGGTGGGGAAGGCCGAGACCGCGTCGGTGCCGGTGGCCACCAGGTCCCACAGGTCGTCCGCGGAGCGGACGCCGCCGGGGAAGCGGCAGCCCGCCGCCACGATCGCCACCGGTTCGTGGGCGGCGGCCGTCAGCTCGCGGGTGCGGGCCCGCAGCGCGTCGGTCTCCTTGAGGGAGGCCCGCAGCGCCTCGACGAGCCTCTCGTCACCTACCGGCATCGTGGTCCTCCGTCTCGGCGTGCGCGGTGCGGTCGGGGCCGGTGCGGTGGCCGTCCTCGTGGCGGCTGTCGGTGCGGCCGTTGCCGTTGCCGTGTTCGGCGTGGCCGCTGCCGCGGCCCTCGACGTCGTCGCCGTCGTACGCGCGGGTGTCGAGCGCGAGGGCCAGCAGGCCCTCGGCGTCCATCTCGTCGATCGCGCCGGACAGTGAACCGTCGCCGTTCCCGTGGCCGTGGCCGTCGCCGTCGCCGTCCGGTGGGGGCGCGGTGCCCGCCGGGCGGTCCGCCAGGTCGAGGAGCGCGTCGAGCAGGCCCGCGTCGCGCAGCCGGGGCAGCGGGATGGCGGCGAGGGCTTCGCGGATCCGCCGCTCAGTGGTGCCCCGGGGGTCGGACTCCGCTTCCACGGGGGCGAGTTCGGCGGCGAGGTGCCCGGCGAGGGCAGTGGGGGTGGGGTGGTCGAAGACCAGCGTCGGCGGCAGCCGCAAGCCGGTCGCGGCGGAGAGCCGGTTGCGCAGGTCCACGGCGGTCAGCGAGTCGAAGCCGAGGTCCTTGAAGGCCCGGTCCCGCCCCAGCCCCGCCGCGCTCTCGTAGCCGAGGACGGTGGCGGTCTCGGCGTGGACCATGTCGAGCAGCCGCCGGTTCCGCTCGGCCGGGGGCAGGGCGGCCAGGTGCCGCCGCAGTGCCGCCGCGCCCGTGTTCCCCGAGCCGCCGCGCCGTGCCGGGGCGCGCACCAGGCCGCGCAGCACCGACGGCAGCGAGTCGTGGCGCGCGCGGAGGGCGGCCGGGTCGAGCCGCATGGGCAGCAGCAGGGGTTCGTCCAGGGCGCGGGCGGCGTCGAAGAGGGCGAGGCCCTCCGCTGTCGTCAGGCCCTGGACGCCGGAGCGGGCGAGCCGGGCCTCCTCGGCCCGGCCGAGCCCGGCCGTCAGCTCGCTGCTCTCGGCCCAGAGGCCCCAGCCGAGCGCGAGGGCGGGCAGTCCCGCCCCGCGCCGGGCGCGTACCAGCGCCTCCACGCAGGCGTTGGCGGCGGCGTAGTTGCCCTGGCCCGCGCTGCCCACGGTGGCCGCGGCCGACGAGAACACCACGAACGCGGCCAGGGGCGCCGTCCGCGTCAACTCGTCCAGGTGCCAGGCTCCGTCGGCCTTGGGCCGGAACACCCGGTCGACCCGTTCCGGGGTCAGCGCTGGGACCACGCCGTCGTCGAGGACACCGGCCGCGTGCACCACGGCCGTGAGGGGGTGCGCGGCGGGCACCGACTCCAGGACCGCGGCCAGCCCGTCGCGGTCACCGACGTCGCAGGCCGCCCAGGTCACCTCGGCGCCGTGCGCGGCCAGTTCACCGGTGAGGGCCGTGGCCTCGGGGGTGGCGCCGCCGCGTCGGCCCACCAGGAGCAGGCGGCGGGCGCCGTGCGTGACGACCAGGTGCCGGGCGAGGGCCCGCCCGAGGGTTCCGGCGGCTCCGGTCAGGAGGACGGTGCCGTCGGGGTCCCAGGGGGTGGGGGCGGCAGGGGCGGTGGGGGTGGCAGGGGCCGTGGCGGTGGCTGGTCCCGTGGACGTGGCCGGGCGCGAGGACGTGGCCGGGCGCGAGGACGTGGCCGGGCGCGAGGACGTGTTCCGGACCGCGGCCTTGTCCGGCGTCGCGGTGATGTCCCGCGCCAGCGGGGCGCGTTCGAGGCGGGGCAGCAGGATCCGGCCCGCGCGGAGCGCGAGTTGAGGCTCGTCCAGGGCAGCGGCGGTGGCGAGCGCGGCGGGGAGCGCGGCCGTGGACTCCGGGTGGGTGTCGAGGTCCGCCAGGACGAACCGGCCCGGGTGCTCCGCCTGCGCCGCCCGCACCAGCCCCCACACGGCCGCGGCGGCCGGATCCCCGCCGCCTGCTTCAGTCCCGTCAGTCCTGTCAGCCCCGTCAGCCCGCTCGTCCGGCGTCGCGACGGCGCCGCGCGTGACGAGGACGAGCCGCGCCGCGCTCCCCGTGTCCTCGGCGAGCCAGGCCCGCAGCAGGTCCAGGGCGCGGCAGGTCGACTCCCGTGCGCGTACGGCCCCGTGCGGGCGGCCGTCGGGATCGTACGAGCCCTCCCGCGGGCCCGTGCCGAGAGGGACGAGCACGGCGTCGGGCACCGCTGTGCCGGAGGCGATCGCCGCCCGGTACGCGGGCAGGTCCGCGAAGTACTCGGCGCCCGGGGGCAGTTCCGGGTCGTCGCCCCCGATCACGGCCCGTGTGAGGGGCGCGGGCGGCGTGGATCCGAGGGGCGCCGCCGTCCACGTGAGCCGGAACAGCGCGTCGTGGCGGCCGGCGGCGGCGCCCAGTTGTTCGGGCGGGACCGGGCGGGCCGCGAGGGAGCGTACGGTCACCGCGGGCGTGCCGTCGGCGTCCGCGACGACCACCGACACGTCCTGGGCCGCGCCCGGGGACACCCGGACGCGCACCTCGGGGCCGCACGGGGCGTGCAGGGAGACGTCGTTCCAGGCGAACGGCATGGCCGCGGCGCCGGTTCCGTCGGAGCCGTCGGGGCCGGTGCGGAGCAGGCAGGAGTGCAGCGCCGCGTCGAGGAGCGCGGGGTGGGCGTGGTAGCGGGCCCCGTCGGTGCGGCTCTCCTCCGGCAGCGCGGCCTCGGCGAGGATCTCGTCGCCGAGGCGCCACGCGGTGTGCAGGCCGTGGAAGGCGGGGCCGTAGGAGAGGCCGATCTCCTCCAGGCGCTCGTAGAAGTCGGACAGGTCGACGGGGACGGCTCCCGGGGGCGGCCAGGCGCCGTCGAGGGCGGGCGGGGCCGCGGTGTCGTCCGCGGTGAGCGCGCCGCGGGCGTGGCGGGACCAGGAGGCGTCACCGGGGGTGCCGGGGTCGTCGGGGCGCGCGTACACGCCGACTGCCCGCACGCCCTCCTCGTCCGGCGGCGCCACCCGCACCTGGACCCGGGCCGCGCCCCCGTCGGCGAGGACCAGCGGCAGCTCCTGGATCAGTTCGCGGACGTGCGGGCAGCCGGTCTCGGCGCCCGCGAGTGCGGCCAGTTCCAGGAAGGCGGTGCCGGGTACGACGACGGTGTCCCCCACGGCGTGGTCGGCGAGCCACGGGTGCGTGTCCAGGGACCACCGCGCGGTGAGCAGGGCCTCCGCGGAGTCGGCGAGGTCGACGCGGGCGCCGAGGAGCGGGTGGTCCGGGCGGCCGAGGCCCGCGGCGGTCACGTCACCGGCCCCGGCGGGGGCGTCGAGCCAGAACCTGCGCCGCTGGAAGGGGTACGTCGGCAGGTCGACGACGCGGGGCGCGCGGCCGGTCCAGGCCGCGGACCAGTCGACGGCGACCCCGTGGGCGTACGCCTCGGCGACCGAGGTCAAGAAGCGTCGCGGGCCGCCCTGGTCGCGGCGGAGCGACGCCACGGCCACGCCGGATCCGTCGGGCCGCTCGGCCAGGATCTCGCGCAGGCCCGTCGTGAGCATGGGGTGGGGGCTGGACTCGACGAAGGCGCCGAAGCCCTGGGCGAGCAGTTCCCGGACGGCGGGCTCGAACCGGACGGACTCCCGCAGGTTGCGGTACCAGTAGGAGCCGTCGAGGCCGGTGGGGTCCAGGAAGGAGCCCGTGAGCGTCGACATGAAGGCGACGCGGCCCGCGCGGGGGCGGATCCCCGCGAGGTCCTTGGCGATCCGTTCGCGTACCGCTTCGACGTGGGGCGAGTGGGAGGCGTAGTCCACCGGGATCCGGCGGGCCCACAGTCCGGTGCGCTCGCAGTGGGCGAGGAGGTCGTCCATCGCGGCCGTGCCGCCCGACACCACTGTCGAAGCGGGCCCGTTGACCGCCGCCAGGGAGACGCGTCCGGCCCAGGCCGCCACCAGTTCCTCGGCCTCGGCGGCGCCGAGGGCCAGCGAGACCATGCCGCCGTGCCCCGCGATGGCCGTCAGGGCCCGGCTGCGCAGCGCGACCACGCGCGCGCCGTCGTCGAGGGACAGCGCCCCGGCCACGCAGGCCGCCGCGATCTCGCCCTGCGAGTGCCCCACGACGGCGTCGGGTTCCACGCCGTAGGACCGCCACAGTTCGGCGAGGGACACCATCACCGCCCACAGCGCGGGCTGGACCACGTCCACGCGCTGGGGGTCGACCCCGGCGGCCCGGCCCCGGACGACGTCCACCACGGACCAGTCGGTGTACGGGGCCAGCGCGTCGGCGCACTCGGTCAGGCGGTCCCGGAAGACGGGCGCGGTGTCCCACAGCCCGGCTGCCATGCCCGCCCATTGGGCGCCCTGCCCGGGGAACACGAAGACGGTCCTGCCGGGGTCGCCCGCCACCGCCTCGACGGCGGCGGGCGTCTCGCGGGCCTCCGCGACGGCGGCGAGGGAGGACAGCAGGGCGTCCCGGTCGTCGCCGAGGACCACGGCGCGGTGCTCCAGCGCGGCGCGGGTGGTCCGCAGCGAGTGGGCCACGTCGACGGGGTCGAGCGCCGGGTCGGCGAGGAACCGCTCGCGGAGGGCGGACGCCTGGGCGCGCAGGGCGGGACCGCTCCTGGCGGACAGGGTCAAGGGGACGGGCGTGGGGGCCGGTTGGAGGTGGAGGCCGTCAGGGGCGGCCTGCGTGGGGGCCGTTGAACTGTCGATGTCCGGGGAACGGTCGATGTCCGGGGCCACGCCCGCTTCGGCGCTCCCCGCGCCCGGTACGTCGGGGGCGCCCGAGTCGGCTTCCACCTCGGTGACGCCCGAGCCGGCTCCCCCCTCGACGCCGCCCGCGCCGACACCCGCCTCGACGCCGCCCGCGCCCGTCCCCGCAGGCGCCTGCTCAAGGACGACATGGGCGTTGGTGCCGCTGATGCCGAATGACGAGACCCCGGCCCGGCGTGGCCGCCCCGCGTCGGGCCAGGGGCGGGACTCGGTGAGGAGTTCCACCGCCCCGCAGGACCAGTCGACGTGCGGTGAGGGCGCGTCCACGTGCAGGGTGCGGGGCAGGACGGCGTGGCGCAGCGCCATGACCATCTTGATGACGCCCGCGACGCCCGCCGCGGCCTGGGTGTGCCCGAGGTTGGACTTGACGGAGCCGAGCCACAACGGCCGCTCGGCCGGGCGCTGTCGGCCGTAGGTGGCCAGGATCGCCTGCGCCTCGATGGGGTCGCCCAGGGTGGTGCCGGTGCCGTGGGCCTCGACGGCGTCCACGTCGGACGGCGCGAGTCGGGCACTGGCGAGTGCCTGGGTGATGACCCGTTCCTGGGCGGGGCCGTTCGGGGCGGTCAGGCCGTTGCTCGCGCCGTCCTGGTTGACGGCGGAGCCGCGGACGACGGCGAGGACGCGGTGTCCGTTGCGGCGCGCGTCCGAGAGGCGCTCGACGAGGAGGACTCCGGCGCCCTCGCCCCACACCGTGCCGTCGGCCGCCGCCGCGAACGGCTTGCAGCGGGCGTCGGCGGCGAGCGCGCCCTGCCTGCTGAACTCGGTGAAGGCGTTCGGCGAGCACATCACGGTGACGCCGCCCGCGAGCGCGAGGTCGCAGTCCCCGCCGCGCAGTGCCTGCGCGGCCAGGTGCAGGGCCACGAGCGACGACGAGCAGGCCGTGTCGACGGTGACGGCGGGACCCTCGAAGCCGAAGGTGTACGCGATGCGGCCGGTGGCGACGGAGCCCGACCCGCCCGTGCCGAGGTACCCGGCGATGTCGTCCGTGATGGTCCCGAGCCGGGTGGTGTAGTCGTGGTACATCAGCCCGGCGAACACCCCGGTGCGGCTGCCGCGCAGGGCCGTCGGGTCCAGGCCCGCGCGTTCCAGCGCCTCCCAGGAGACTTCGAGCAGGAGCCGCTGCTGCGGGTCCATCGCGACCGCCTCGCGGGGGCTGATGCCGAAGAACTCGGGGTCGAACTGCGCGGCGTCCCGCAGGAATCCGCCTTCGGCCGCGAAGCCGCCTTCGGGGTCGGGGGACCAGCCCCGGTCGGCGGGGAACGCGGAGACGGCGTCGGCGCCCCGGTCCACCAGGTGCCACAGGTCCTCGGGCGAGCCGACGCCGCCGGGGAACCGGCAGGCCATGCCGACGACGGCGATCGGTTCGTCGGCCCTGGCCGCGGCGCGGACCGTCGGCCGCGCGCGCCGGTCCGCGCCGGTGAGCCGTCCGTGGACGTGCGCGGCGAGTTCCCTCGGTGTCGGGTGGTCGAAGACGAGCGTGGCGGGCAGCCTGAGTCCGGTCGCCCGGGTCAGCCGGTTGCGCAGCTCCACGGCGGTGAGCGAGTCGAAGCCCAACTCCTTGAAGGCGCGCCCGGGTTCGACGGCGGTCGGCTCCGTGTGGCCGAGGACGGCGGCGGCCTGGGCGCGGACCACGTCCAGGACCCGCGTGGCGCGGTCCTGCGGGGCGAGGTCGGCGAGTTCGCGCGCGAGGGCGGAGTCCCCGTCGGTGCCCGCCGCGGCCCGGCGCGCCGGTGGCCGCACCAGGGCGCGCAGGAGTGCGGGCACACCCGCGGTGGCGGCTCCGGCGCGGACGGCGGCCAGGTCCAGGTGGGCCGGGACGACGACGGGGAGTCGGGCGGCGAGGCCCGCGTCGAGCAGGGCGACGCCCTCGTCGGCCGACAGGCCGGCCACCCCGGCGCGGCGCAGCCGGTCACGGTCGGTGTCCGACATCGCGCCGGTCATCGCGCTGGTCTCGGCCCACAGGCCCCAGGCCAGGGACAGCGCGGGCAGCCCCCGGGCACGCCGGGCCCGGGCGAAGGCGTCGAGGAACGCGTTGGCCGCCGCGTAGCCGCCCTGGCCCGCGGTGCCGAACGTGCCCGCAGCCGAGGAGAACACGACGAACGCGGAGAGGTCGGCCTGAAGGGTCAGTTCGTGCAGGTTGACCACGGCGTCGACCTTCGGCCGGAACACCGTGTCGATCCGCTCCGCCGAGAGCGAAGGCACGACGCCGTCGGCCAGCACTCCGCTCGCGTGCACGACCCCGCACAGGGCGTGCTCCGCCGGTACCTCCGCGAGGACCTTCGCCAGGGCCCCGCGGTCCCCCACGTCACAGGCCGCCCAGCGCGCCGACGCGCCCGAGTCAGCCAGTTCTGCGGCGAGTTCGGCGGCTCCGGGCGCGTCCGCGCCCCGGCGGCCGACGAGCAGCAGATGCCGTACGCCGTGTGCCTCGACCAGGTGGCGGGCCACGACGCGGCCGAGGACCCCGGACGCGCCGGTCACCACAACGGTGCCGCCAGGACGGAAGGACGGGGCGCGACCGGACCCGCCGCAGTCGCCGCTGTCGCCGTTGCCCCGAGAGCCGAGGCTGCCGTTGCAGCCGGTCCGGAGACCGGCACGACGGCCGTCGCCGGTCTGAAGGCCGCCACTGCCGACGCCACCGGTCCGAAGGCTGACGCCGCCGTCACCGCGAGCCCGAGAGCCACCATCGCTGTCGCTCCCGGGGCCCGCGCCGTCGCCCCGGGAGCGGACGCCTCCGCGCCCGGCGCCGTCGACCCACGTGCCGGGGCCGGAGCCCTCGCCCCGAGCCTCCCTCTCCCTCTCCGCCCAGGTCCCGTTGTCGCCTCCGCCACGAGGAACCGGCACCCGTCGCAGCCGCGGCAGGAACACCTCCCCGGCCCGCAGCGCCACCTCCGGCTCGTCGTCGCCCACCACGGCGGGCAGCGCGTCGGCCGACCGTTCCTGCCCGTCCCAGTCGACGAGGACGAACCGGTCCGGGTTCTCCGCCCGTGCCGAGCGCAGCAGCCCCCAGACGGCGGCGAGCGCGGGGGCGGCCGTCTCGTCGTCGCGTACCGTGACGGCGCCGCGGGTCAGCACCACGAGGCGGGCGGACGAGGCTCGTTCGTCGGCGAGCCACCGCTGGGCGAGGGCCAGCGCCCCGACGACGGCGTCCCGGGCGGCCGCGGGCAGGTCGCACGTGTCGCCCGGCGCCGCTTCCGGAAGGGCCACGAGGACCGCGTCCGGTATGTCCGGGGCCACGTCCGCGAGCCCGGGCTCCCGCCGCACGTGGGCTCCGGTCGCTTCGAGCGCCGGGACGACCGCCTCGGCACCGTCGAGGACCGCCCACGTCTCCGGCCTGCCGGACGCGGCCGCACCGGCCGGGGCGGGCACCCAGTGGACGGCGAACAGGGAGTCCGTGCGGTCCGGGGCGGCGGAGCGCAGCAGTTCGGGGGTGACCGGGCGCAGCGCGAGCGACTCCACGGACACGACGGGCGCGCCGGTCGCGTCACAGGCGTCGAGGGCGACGGCGTCGGGGCCCACCGGCGTGACGCGTACGCGCAGCCGGGTCGCGCCGACCGCGTGGATCCGCACGCCGGACCAGGAGAACGGCAGCCGGGGCCCGGGGCCCGCGTCCCCCCGGCTCTCGCCACCGCCGTCCCCACCGCTGTCGTTCGCCGACCGCGGGCCGTCGTCGAAGGCGGCCGACGCGTGCAGCGCGGCGTCCAGGAGCGCCGGGTGGACGGCGAACCCGTCCGCGTCGCCGTCGCCCGGCAGCACGACCTCGGCGTGGATCTCGTCGCCCGCGCGCCAGGCGGCCCGCAGCCCTCGGAACTCCGGGCCGTAGCGCAGCGACCGCGCGGCCAGGTCCTCGTAGACGCCCGCCACAGGCAGGGGTTCGGCGTCGGGTGGGGGCCAGGTGGTCAGGGGGACGCCGCCGTGCCGGGCGGTGCGGGTGAGCGAGCCGTCGGCGTGCCTGGTCCAGGGGGTGTCCGGGGCGTCCTCGGGGCGTGCGTGGAAGGTGACGGGGCGGTCCCCGGCCGCGTCGGCGGGCCCGACCTCGGCCCGCAGCTGGACGGCGCCGCGCGCGGGCAGGACCAGGGGGGCTTCCAGGGTCAGCTCGGCCACGCCGTCGCAGCCGACGTGCACGGCGGCCTGGACGGCCAGTTCCAGGAAGGCCGTTCCTGGCAGCAGGACCACGTCGTCGACCGCGTGGCCGCCGAGCCAGGGGTGGGTGTCGCGGGAGAGGCGTCCGGTGAGGAGGACGCCGCCGGAGTCTGGCAGGTCGGTGGCGGCGCCCCACCACGGGTGGTCGAGGGGGCTCAGGCCGACCGCGCCGACGTCGCCGGCGGGCGGTGCGGCGTCGAGCCAGTGGCGCCGCCGGTCGAAGGCATACGTGGGCAGCGGTACGCGCCGGGCGTCGGTGCCGGCGAAGACCTTCGCCCAGTCCGGGGAAGCGCCGCCCGCGTACACCTCGCCGAGGGAGCGCAGGAAGCGGTCGAGGCCGCCGTCGTCGCGGTGCAGCGTGCCCGTGACGAGGGCGTCCCGGCCCAGGTCGGCGAGCGTCGAGGTGAGGCCGAGGGCGAGCACCGGGTGCGGGCTGCACTCCACGAACGTGCCGTGTCCGGCGGTGGCGAGCTTCTCCACGGCGTCCGAGAGCCGGACGGTGCGGCGCAGGTTGCGGTACCAGTACTCGGCGGTCAGCTCGGTGCCCGCCACGACCGCGCCGGTGACCGTCGAGTACAGGGGCAGCGTGCCCGCGCGCGGGCGGATCGGCGCGAGCGCGTCGAGCAGGTCCGCGCGCAGGAGTTCCACCTGCGGGGAGTGGGAGGCGTAGTCGACGGCGACGCGCCGGGCGCGGACGCCGTCCCGCTCGCAGGCGCCCACCAGTTCGTCCAGCGCCGCCGGGTCGCCCGAGAGGACTACGGACGACGGGCCGTTCACGGCGGCGAGCGCGAGCCGGTCGCCGAACGCCGCCAAGCGCTTCCGGACGTCGGCCACGGGGGCGGTCACGGACACCATGCCGCCCGCTCCGGCGAGGCGTTCGGCGACCAGCCGGGACCGCAGGGCCACGACCCGGGCGCCGTCGTCGAGGGACAGCGCCCCGGCCACGCAGGCCGCCGCGATCTCGCCCTGCGAGTGCCCCACCACGGCGGCGGGCTCGACCCCGTACGACCGCCACAGCTCGGCGAGCGACACCAACACCGCCCACAGGACCGGCTGGACGACATCGACGCGGCCGTCGACGATGTCGTGGGCACGGTCCTGGGCGCGGTCGTCGGCACGGCCATCGACGCGCGCCCCTGCGCCGCCGTCGGCGCCACCGCGCACCATGTCGTGCAGCGACCAGTCGACGTACGGGCCGAGCGCGGCCGCACACGCCTCCATCCGCTCGCGGAACACGGCGGACGCGTCCCAGAGTTCCCTGGCCATCCCGGCCCACTGGGACCCCTGCCCGGGGAACACGAAGACGGTCCGTCCCGCGTCACGCGCCACGCCCTCGATCAGCCCCGCGCACGTCTCACCGTCGGCCAACGCGCCGACGGCGCGCAGCAGTTCGCTCCGGTCGTGCCCGACAGCGACGGCCCGGTGCGCGAGGGGCGCGCGCGTGGTCGCCAACGAGAACCCGACGTCGGCCACGCCGAGGCCGGGGCGCGCCGCGAGGTGCTCCCTGAGCCGGGCCGCCTGCGCGCGCAGCGCCCGCGGGGTTCCGCCGGAGAGCACCCAGGGGACGGGGCACGGGGGCGCGCCCGCCGGGTCGGCGGGCGCGGCCGAGCCGTCCGCACCGGCCGTCGCACCCTCGTCCACCGGCCCGCTGTCGGCCCCCGCGACCTCGTCCCACGCCGGTTCGGCGTCCCCCTCCTCGACGATGACGTGCACGTTCGTCCCGCTGATGCCGAACGACGACACCCCGGCACGGCGGGGGCGGCCGTCGGTGGCCGGCCAGGGGCGGGGGTCGGTCAGGAGGCGCACGGTGGACGGGGACCAGTCGACGTGCGGGGTCGGGGTGTCGACGTGCAGGGTCGGCGGCAGCAGGCGTGCGCGCAGGGCGAGGACGGTCTTCATGACGCCCGCGATTCCGGCGGCGGCCTGGGTGTGACCGATGTTCGACTTCAACGAGCCGAGCCACAGCGGCCGTTCGGGGTCGCGTCCCTGCCCGTACGTCGCGAGGATCGCCTGTGCCTCGATGGGGTCGCCGAGGCGGGTGCCCGTGCCGTGCGCCTCGACCGCGTCGACGTCGGCGGCGGTGAGTCCGGCGTCGGCGAGGGCGGCGCGGATGACGCGTTGCTGGGAGGGGCCGTTGGGCGCGGTCAGGCCGTTCGACGCGCCGTCCTGGTTGACGGCGGAGCCGCTGACGACGGCGAGGACGGGATGGCCCTGCCGCCGCGCGTCCGACAGGCGCTCCAGGAGGACGACCCCGACGCCCTCGGCGAGCCCCGTGCCGTCGGCCTGCCCGGCGAACGCCTTGCACCGGCCGTCGGGCGAGAGGACGCGCTGCCTGCTGAATTCGAGGAGGGTCGCCGGGCTCGACATCAGCGTGACCCCGCCCGCCAGGGCGAGGTCGCACTCCCCGTTCCGCAGGGCCTGGACGGCGAGGTGCAGGGCCACCAGGGACGAGGAGCAGGCCGTGTCGAGGGTGACCGCGGGGCCTTCGAGGCCGAAGGTGTAGGCGACGCGGCCGGAGGCGACGCTCGCCGCGCGTCCGGTCTCCAGCTGTCCCTCGTACTCCGTGTGCGCACCGGGGACCCGGGCCGTGTAGTCCTGGCCCATCATCCCGGTGAAGACACCGGTGCGGCTGCCGCGCACGGCGGCGGGGGCGAGACCCGCCCGCTCGAAGGCCTCCCAGGAGACTTCGAGGAGCAGCCGCTGCTGGGGGTCCGTCACCAGGGCCTCGCGCGGGCTGATCTCGAACAGGGCCGCGTCGAACGAGGCGATGTCGGTGAGGAATCCGCCGTGCCGCGTGTAGCAGGTACCCACCCGGTCGGGGTCCGGGTGGTAGAGGCCCTCGACGTCCCAGCCCCGGTCCGCGGGCAGCGCGCCGACCCCGTCCCCGCCCTCGGCGACGAGCCGCCACAGGTCCTCGGGCGACGTGACACCGCCGGGGAAGCGACAGGCCATCGACACCAGGGCGACGGGCTCCCGGCCCGCCGCCTCGGCGAGCCGCAGGCGCTCCCGGGTCCGGCCCAGTTCGGCGGACAGGCGCTTGAGGTAGTCCAGCGTCCGGTCGTCGTGGGCGGGGGCGGCGCCGGATGGGGTGCCGGTGCCGTGGTTGGTGCCGGTGCCGTGGGTCATGTCGTACGTGCTGCCCTTCCCGCGAAGAGGGGGGACCTGGCGGGCTCGCCGGGGTCGGCCGAAGGCGCCGGGCCCGATGGGGTCAAGCGGTGGCGGCGCCGAAGCGCAGCGGCAGGACGTCGGGCCCCGAGACGCCCGTCGAGGGCCGCCAGGTGATCGGTCCCGCGACCTCGGGCGGTCCGAGGCGGGCCGCGAGCGCCTCGAAGGCCTCGGCGAGTTCGACGCGGGCCAGGGCCGCCCCCAGGCAGTAGTGCGCGCCGCCGCCGAAGGCCAGCGGGGACGCCTCCCGCCGCACCGTGATGTCGAAGGCGTCGCCGCCCTCGAACACCAGCGGGTCGCGCTGCGCCGAGTGGGCGCACAGCCAGACGGGGGTGCCCGCCTGGATGCGCAGGTCGTTGACGGAGAAGTCCTCGGCCGCCGACTTGGTGGCCACGACCGTCGTGGTGGGGCACCAGCGCAGCACCTCCTCGACCGCCCGGGTGACCGGTTCGGGGCCCTCGCGCAGCAGCGGCCACTGCTCGGGGTGCGCGGCGAACGCGACCATGGCGTGGCCGAGTTGGTGGCTCGTGGTCTGGTACCCGGCGACGAGCAGGGTCGCGATGAGGGTGCGCAGCTCGCGGTCGTCGAGGGCGCCGTCCTCCTGCTGGGCGCGCAGGATGTCGGAGAACAGGTCGTCGCCGGGGTTCGCCTTGCGCTCCCGGATCACGGTCTCGAAGTAGTCGTACATGCCCGCGAGGCCTTCCTCGACCTCGCCGACCCTGCTCTGGTCGGGGCCGAGGGCGAGGACCAGGTTGGTGTTCTTGCACCAGCGGCCGACGACCGCGTGGTCCTTGGCGGGGAAGCCGAGCAGTTCGCAGACGACGGCCGCGGGCAGCGGGTCGGCGAACGCGGCCACGAAGTCGCGCTCGGCCCCGTCGGCGAGCTCGTCGGCGAGGCGCTGCGCGGTGGCGCGGATGAAGGGCCGCAGCGCGGTGATGCGGCGGGACGTGAACGCGTGCGAGACCAGACCGCGCAGCCTGCGGTGGTCGGGTCCCTCCAGGCTCTGCATGAAGTCCCGCATGAACTCGCGCACGAGGCCTTCGGAGGGGCCGACCAGGTCCACGACGTCACGGAAGCCCGAGACGAGCCGCGGGTCCCTGGAGAGGCTGTGGGCCTCCGCGTACCGCAGGACGAGCAGGCCCAGGGGGGTCCCCGCGACCCAGGACCGCTCCCTGGCCTCGGCCACCTCGGGCGAGTCCCAGGCGAAATCCGGCACGGTGATGTCCAGGAACGGCAGGTCCTGCCACGACGTCCCGGACTCTGCGACGCTCGACATACGGGGTCCTTCCCTCGGCGAAAAGGCGGGTGCGCTGCCGCACCGCATTGTGTGCAGTGGCTCTTGGGCGCTTCTTGGAGTCGGCTTGGATCTTGGCTTCGTCCGCGGTCCGGTACGGCCGCGGGGCCCCGGGGCGCTGCCGGGACCGGTGGGTCACAGGGGTTCGGCGGGCACGCCGGCGTACAAGGTCCGCAGGGTCGTGAGGAGTTCGGGGTCCACGGGCAGGGCCGTGCCGTCGACGGCGGCGACGGGCCGCACGCCGAAGGCCGCGTTGGTGGCGAACACACCGCGCAGGGCGCCGAGTTCGCCGCGCGTGACGGGCGCGTCGAGCGTGGGTACGCCCCCGGCGGTGGCGGCCTCGCGCAGGAGGCGCGCGGTGACGCCGGGCAGGCAGGCCGCGCGGGGCCACAGGAGCCGGGTGCCGTCCCAGCAGCAGATGGTGAAGGTGGTGCCTTCCTGGACCCGCCCGTCGCGGTCGAGCAGCAGGGCGTCGTCGAAGCCACGCCGCCGGGCGTCCCCGCGCAGCCGCAGCGCGCCGAAGAGCCCGGTGTGCTTCACCTCCGGCAGGTCACGGACGTAGGTGGCGGTGGCCAGGCGGAGCGGGGGCGGTACGTCCGGTGGTGCGGGCCGCGTGCTGATCAGCGCGAGAGGGGTCAGGCCCTCGGGGCAGTCCAAGCTCATCTCCGGCGCGCACACGGTCACCCGTACGGTCACGGGCCCCTCGCTGCGCTCCGCGACGCGCCGCAGCGCTCCGCGTACCGCGCGGGTGTCGAGGTCCGCGGCGAACAGCGTCCGGCAGTCGTCGGCGAGGCGCCGCAGGTGGAGGGCGAGCCCGCGGGCGCGGCCGTGCTCCACGCGCAGGGTGGTGAAGTGGCCGTAGTTGTAGAGGGCGAGGGCGGCCAGGTCGTCGGCGGTGGCGGGCCGTCCGTCGAGCCGCGTGACCCTCGGACCGCGAGACCGCAGGCCCTCCCCCGCCGCGCCCGCCTCCCCCGCCACGCCCGCCGCCCGTTCACCCCTCACGCGGCTCCTCCTCCCGCTCGGCCGTCGCGGTCAGGAGCGCGTGCGCCCGCACCAACGCCCGCCCCTTGAGGAGCACTTCGTCGAACTCGTCGGCCGGGTCGGAGTCGAGGACGATGGCGCCGCCCGCGCCGATGACCGTGCCGGTGCCGGAGGTCACGGCGGTGCGGATCACGATGTTGAGGTCCGCGCCGCCGCAGAGCCCGAAGTAGCCGATGGTGCCCGAGTAGATGCCCCGCGCCTCCTGCTCCAGGCGGTCGATGATGGCCATGGTGCGCAGCTTCGGGGCGCCCGTCATGGAGCCGCCGGGAAAGCAGGCGCGGACGCAGGCGACCGGGTCCACGTCGCGGCGCAGCCGGCCCCGGACCGTCGTGACGAGCTGGTGCACGGTCGCGTACGACTCGGTCACCATGTACGCCGGTACGTCGACGGAGCCCACCTCGCACACCCGGCCCAGGTCGTTGCGGAGCAGGTCGACGATCATGAGGTTCTCGGCGCGGGTCTTGGCCGACGCGGTCAGGGAACGGCGCAGGCGCTCGTCGCTCGCGGGGTCAGCGCCCCGGGGCGCGGTGCCCTTGATCGGCTTGCTCTCCACGGTCCCGTCGCGGTCGACGCGCAGGAACCGCTCCGGGGACGAGCAGACGACGCCGACCGCGCCGAGGCGCAGATAGGCGCTGTAGGGCGCGGGGTTGAGGCGCCGCAGGAGCAGGTGGTAGGCGAGCGGGTCGGGCAGGGCGGGGAGCCGCATCCGGTTGGTCAGGCAGATCTCGTAGCTCTCTCCGCTGCGCAGTTCCCTGAGGCAGTCCTCGATGTCGTCGACGTAGTCGGCGCGGGCGCGGGCGAGGACGGCGGTGTCCGCCGGTGCCGCGGCCGCCGGGTCCGGGGGGCCGACGGGGGCGGTGTCGGGCAGGTCGCGGGCGTGGCGGGCCGTCCGGGCCACCCAGGAGCGGGCGGCTGCCTCTTCGGGGCCGGGGCCGCTCAGGGCGAGGACGTAGGTGCGGTCCTCCTGGTGGTCCACCGCGATCAGCCGGTCGGCGAACATCCACACGGCGTCCGGCGTCTCGGCGCGGTGGGCGTTGGGGCTGCCGCACTCGGCCTTCAGCTCGTACCCGAAGTAGCCGACGTAGCCGCCGTTGAGGTCGAAGGGGAGGTCCGCAGCGCCGACCGGGCGGGTGCGCAGGCGGTCCTGGAGCACGTCGAAGACGGTGCCGTCCTCGGTGTGTTCGCCGGTGGCGTCGTGGACCGTGACCGCGTTCTCGCCGGTGCGGTACGTCAGGGTCTCGGCGAGGGGGCCGGAGTCGTCGCCGAGGAAGGAGAAGCGGGCCCCGCCGACGCCGGGGGCGCTGCTGTCGAGCCAGAAGGCGTGCTCGCTGCCGGAGAACAGCGTGGTGAAGAGCGCCGCGGTGTCCACGGCCCGGTCGACGACCTCGACGGTCAGGTCGAGGCGCGCGGCCTTGGCGGTCTCGGGCGGGCGGGCCCAGGGCGCGTACTCCGGTGGCGGGGCGGCGTAGTGGCCGCCTATGAGCTCGGCGAAGTTCCGCAGGAGCTGGGCGCCCCACTCGCTCGCCACGGACTCCGGGTGGAACTGCAGGCCCCAGCGCGGCAGTTCGTCGTGGCGCAGCGCCATGACGGTCCCGTCCTCCGCCCAGGCGGTGGCGCGCAGGGCCCGCGGCAGGGGTTCGGTGACGCGCAGCGAGTGGTAGCGCACCGCCGTGAAGTGCTGCGGCAGGCCGTCGAACAGGTCCTCGCCGCCGTGCCTGACCCGGGTCAGATGGCCGTGCCGCGGCGCTCCCGGGACCACCTGCCCGCCGTAGTGGTGGGCGATGGCCTGGTGGCCGAGGCACACCCCGAGGACCGGCACGTCCCGCCAGCGGTCCAGGAGGCCCTGGCAGAAGCCGAGGTCGGTGGGGCGCTGGGGCCGGCCGGGCCCCGGTGAGATCACCACGCAGTCGAACGCCGCCGGGTCCTGACGCGTCCAGGACGGGTCGTCGTTGACCAGGACCGTGGGCTCCTTGCCGTACACCCGGGCGAGGAGTTGGAACAGGTTGTAGGTGTAGGAGTCGTAGTTGTCTATCAGCAGCGCACGCATCGAGCGGTTCCTTGTCAGGTTCGAGCGGGACCGGATCGTTCCGGTTCGGCGCGCCGGAGACGGCCTACTCGCCGAGCAGGTGGTCGATGTAGTCGAAGACCTCCTCGCGGGAGGCCGAGCGGAGCCGGTCGGGCACCTCGTCGCGCTGGTGCGGGGCGGGTGCCCGCTCGGGCCCGGGGTCGGCGGCCGCGCCGGCCGGTGCCGGTGCCGGCGCGTCCGGCAGGAGCAGGGCCCGCAGGTGCCGGCCGAGGGCGAGCGGCGTCGGGTAGTCGAAGACCAGGGTGGGCGAGAGGCGCAGGGCGGTGGCGCCGCCGAGGCGGTTGCGCAGTTGCAGGGCGCGCAGGGAGTCGAACCCGATGTCGGCGAACGGGCGCCGCTCGCCGACGGTCAGCGGGTCGTCGTAGCCGAGGACGGCCGCGACGTGCGTGCGGACCAGGTCGAGGAGGACGGCGTCCTGTTCGCCCTCGGGGAGCCGGGTGAGGCGGGCGGCCAGGGCCTCGCCGTCCGGCTCGGCGCCGGTGTCGGGGGCGCCGACGGTGGCGCGGCGGACGGGGGTCGGGGCGAGTCCGCGCAGCAGCGCCGGTACGTCGTCGCCGCCCGAGCCGCCGCGCAGGGCCGCCGGGTCGAGGCGCAGCGGGAAGACGACGGGTTCGCCGGCGGCGAGGGCGAGATCGAGCAGGGCGAGCCCCTGGTCGTCGGCGAGCGGTGTGACGCCCGACCTGGCCATCCGCCGCAGGTCGCTCTCCTTGAGGCCCGCCGTCAGGCTCGACCGGGACTCCCACAGCCCCCAGCCCAGCGACACACCGGAGAGCCCCGCGGCCCGGCGCGCCGCCATCAGCGCGTCCAGGAACGCGTTGGCCGCCGCGTATCCGGCCTGCCCGGCGGGTCCGAGGACGCTCGACAGGGACGAGAACGCGACGAACTCCACGTCGGTGCCCGCCGTCAGCTCGTGCAGATGCCAGGCCCCGTCCGCCTTGGGCCGCAGCACCCGGTCGACACGTTCCGGCGTCAGGGCGTCGAGGAGGCCGTCGTCCAGCACTCCGGCCAGGTGCACCACGGCCGTCAGGGGATGCTCGGCCGGGATCGACTTCAGGGCCCCGGCGAGGACGGCCCGGTCCCCCACGTCCCCCGGCACGACCTGGACGTCGGCGCCCTCGGCCCGCAGTTCCGCCACGAACTCGGCGGCGCCCGCGGCCGATGCGCCGGACCGCGACACCAGGACGAGGTGCCGCACTCCGTGCCGCGCCACCAGGTGCCGCACCACGAGGCGGCCCAGCGTGCCGAGGCCGCCGGTCACCAGGACCGTCCCGTCCGTGCGCAGCTCCGCTCCGGCCCCGCTCGCCGCCGCCCCGATCCGCGCGAGCCGCGGCACGAGCAACACACCGTCCCGCACCGCGACCTGGGCCGCCTCACCGGACACCGCGTCGACGAGCGCGGACCGGGAGGCGTCGAGTCCGTCGAGGTCGACCAGGCGCACGCGCCCCGGGTGCTCCGACTGCGCCGACGTGACGAGGCCCCACACCGCGGCGATCGCGGGATCGGGCACCGCACCGGGCCCCGGGGCGACCGCGCCCCGGGTGAGGACGACGAGCCGGGTCCTTGCCAGGCGTTCGTCGGCGAGGCAGTCCTGGAGGGCGGCGAGGACGCGGTGGACGGCGTGGTGGGCGGCGGTGGCCGCGTCGCGGGGCTCGGGGGCCGTGAGGCCGGGGCCGGCCGTGTCCCGCCCCGGCGCTTCCTCCGGCAGCTCCGCGAGTACGAGGACGTCGGGGACCTCGCCGCCGGTGTCCAAGTGGGCCCGCAGCGCCGCCGGGTCGGTGTGGTGGGCGCACGGGACGCCCCGTGCCGCGAGCGCGTCGGCCGCCTCGGCGACCCCGGCGCCGACCCACGCCCAGCTCGTGAGGCGTGGGCCGGGCGGCGCGGGCGGTGCCGCGGGCCGCCACTCCAGGCGGAGCAGCGAGGCGTCGGCAGTGGCGGCGGCCCGGCGCAGGGAGTCGGCGGCGACCGGTCGCATGCCGAGGCTCTCGACCGTCACGACCGGATGCCCGGCGGGGTCCGTGGCGGTGACGGACAGGGCCCCGGGTCCGGTGAGGCGGAGGTGGGCGCGCAGCCGGGTGGCGCCGGTGGCGTGCACGGTCACCCCGCTCCAGGAGAACGGCAGCCTGGTCCCGGTCTCGCCGGGGGCCGAGCCGGGCGGCGCGACGAGGGCCGCGGCGTGCAGGGCGGCGTCGAAGAGGGCGGGGTGCAGGGCGTACCGGTCGGCGGCGCCCGCGCGTTCGGGGAGTTCGACCTCGGCGTACAGGTGGCGAGCGGCCCCCGCGGCGTCGCCCTCGTCGAGGCGCCAGCAGCGCACCAGCCCCTGGAACGCGCCGCCGTAGTGGAGCCCGGCCTTGGCCAACTCCCGGTAGCAGTCGTCGAGTTCGACCTCCCGCGCGCCGGTCGGCGGCCACGGCCCCGACAGCTGCGGCGGATGCTGGCCGCCGCGCGTCAGGGTGCCCTCGGCGTGCCGGGTCCAGGGGGCGTCGACGGGGGCGTCGTCCGGCCGGGAGTGCAGGGTGAGGCCGCGCCGCCCGGAGTCGTCCGGTCCGCCGACGGTGAGCTGGAGGCGGACCGTGGCGTCGTCCGGCAGGATCAACGGGGCTTCCAGGACCAGCTCTTCGAGGACGTCGCAGCCCGCCTGCGCACCGGCCTGCAGCGCGGCCTCCACCAGCGCGGTGCCCGGTACGACGAGGATGTCGGCGCCGCCGACGGCGTGGTCGGCGAGCCACGGGTGGGTCCGCGCGGACAGCGTCCCGGTGCAGAGCACGGCTCCGGTTCCGTCCGCCAGCGGGACGGCGGCACCGAGCAGCGGGTGGTCGACGCCGTCCAGACCGGCCGCCGACACGTCGGCCTCGGGCGCGGCCGCGTCCTCCAGCCAGTAGCGGGTCCGCTGGAAGGCGTACGTCGGCACGTCCGTCAGGCGGGTCCCGGCGCCGAACGCCGCCCGCCAGTCGACGTCGACGCCGTGGACGTGGGCCTCGCCGACCGCGGTGAGCAGCCGCGCCAGGTCGCCCTCGTTGCGCCGCAGCGACTCCACGACCCGGACGTCCCCGGCACGCTCGGGGCCCACCGCCTCCGCGGTCTCCTCGACGGCGACGGTGAGCACCGGGTGCGGGCTCAACTCGACGTACGTGGTGTGGCCGTCGTCGAGCAACCGCTCCACCGTGCGGTGGAACTGGACGGTCTCGCGGAGGTTGCGCACCCAGTACGCGGCGTCCAGGGCCGTCGTGTCGACGGGTTCGCCGGACACGGTCGAGTAGAACGGCACGGTCGCGGGGCGCGGCCTGACGCCGTCCAGCTCCGCAAGGAGGGTCTCGCGGATCTCGTCGACCTGCGCCGAGTGCGACGCGTAGTCCACGTCGATCCGACGGGCGCGCACCCCGCTCGCGTCGAACGCCGCGAGGGCCTCCTCCAGGGCCGCGGGTTCCCCGGAGATCACCACGGACCGCGGCCCGTTGACCGCGGCCACGGACACGGCGCCGCCCCACGGTGCGAGGCTCCGGCGCGCCTCGTCGGCGGAGGCGACGACCGAGACCATGCCGCCGCGCCCGGCGAGGACCCGCAGGGCACGGCTGCGTAAGGCGACGACGCGGGCCGCGTCCTCGAGGGAGAGCGCGCCCGCGACGTGGGCGGCGGCGATCTCGCCCTGCGAGTGCCCGACGACCGCGGCCGGTTCCACGCCGTAGGACCGCCACAGCGCGGCCAGGGAGACCATCACCGCGAACAGCGCGGGCTGCACGACGTCGACGCGCTCCAGGGTCGGCGCGCCGGACTCGCCCCGCAGGACCTTCGTCAGCGACCAGTCGACGTGCGGCGCGAGACGGTCGGCGCAGGCCTCGATCGACTCCCGGAACACCGGTGCCGTGCGCATCAGTTCGGCGGCCATGCCCGGCCACTGGGAGCCCTGCCCGGGGAACACGAACGCGACGCGGTCCCGCGCCGCGGCCGTGCCCAGCGCCGTGTGCGGGCCCAGGTCGCCGTCCGCGAGCGCGGCCAGGCCCTCCAGGGCCCCGCCTCGGTCCGCGGCCACGACGACGGCGCGGTCCCCGAGGGCCGCCCGCGAACGCGCCAGCGAGTACGCGAGGTCGGCGTCCGGTGCGTCCGGGTCCGCCGCCAGGAACTCCGCCACGCGCCGCGCCTGGGCACGCAGCCCCGCCGCTCCGACGCCGGAGACGAGCCAGGGCAGGGGGCGGGGTCCGGTGCCGGCGAGGTCGTCCGTGTGCTCCGGCCGGCCGACGTGGGCGGGGTGCGCCCCAGGCCGGGCCTCGCTCACGTGGTCCGTGCGGCCCGGACGTTCGGCCCGTTCCGAGGGCCCTTCGGGCTCCGCGCGCACCGTGCGACTCGGCTGCTCCGCTCGGCCCGCGCACTCCGTGGGCCGCGCCTCTCGGGCGGGCTGCGCCTGCTCGGCCTCCGGCGGCGCCTGCTCCAGGATGACGTGGGCATTCGTGCCGCCCACGCCGAACGAGGAGACCGCCGTGCGGCGCGGCCGGTCGACCTTCGGCCAGGGGGTGGTCTCGGTCAGGAGCCGGACCGCGCCGGACGACCAGTCCACGTGCGGCGTCGGCTCGGCGATGTGCAGGCTGCGCGGGAGTTCGGCGTGGCGCATCGCCATCACCATCTTGATGACGCCCGCCACTCCGGCCGCGGCCTGGGTGTGGCCGACGTTGGACTTGAGGGAGCCCAGCCACAGCGGCCGGTCGTCAGGACGGTCCCGGCCGTACGTGGCGAGCAGGGCCTGCGCCTCGATCGGGTCCCCCAGCTGGGTCCCCGCGCCGTGCGCGTCCACGCAGTCCACGTCCGCCGTGGACAGGCCCGCGTGCGCGAGGGCCTGCCGGATCACCCGCTGCTGGGCCGGGCCGTTGGGCGCCGTCAGGCCGTTCGACGCGCCGTCCTGGTTGACGGCGGAGCCCCGCACCACGGCGAGGACGCGGTGCCCGTTGCGCTCGGCGTCGCGGAGCCGTTCGAGGACGAGCACGCCGACGCCCTCGGACCAGCTGCTCCCGGCGGCGTCGGCGGAGAACGACCGGCAGCGCCCGTCCGGCGCGAGCCCGCGCTGCCTGCTGAACTCGACGTAGCCCCACGGCGTGGCCATCACGGTGACACCGCCGGCCACGGCGAGCGTGCACTCGCCCTCGCGCAGCGACTGGGCGGCGAGGTGGACGGCCACGAGCGAGGAGGAGCAGGCGGTGTCGACGGTGACGGCGGGGCCTTCGAGGCCGAGGGTGTAGGCGAGGCGCCCGGAGGCCACGCTGGGCATGCTGCCCACGACGCGGTAGCCCTCGGCGGCCGGCGGCACGTGCCGGATGCGGGCGCCGTACTCGCTGTACATGATGCCGACGAACACGCCGGTGCTGCTGCCGCGCAGGGTGGACGGGTCGATCCTGGCCCGTTCGACGGCCTCCCAGGAGGTCTCGAGGAGCAGTCGGTGCTGCGGGTCGATGGTGACGGCCTCGCCCGGGCTGACCCCGAAGAACCCGGCGTCGAAGTCGGGGGCGTCGTAGAGGAATCCGGCGTGCCGGGTGCACGTCGCGCCGATGCGGTCGGGGTCCGGGTCGTAGCGGACGGTCCAGCCGCGGTCGGTCGGGAACTCGGAGATGGCGTCCGTCTCCGAGCGCACCAGGCGCCACAGGTCGTCCGGGGACGCCACGTCTCCGGGCAGTCGGCAGCCCATGCCGACGATCGCGATCGGCTCGTCCTGACCGGCGGACGAGCCGGTACCCGCCCCGGGACCGGCGGCCGTGCTCCCGCCGAGCAGCAGGGCGCACAGGTGCTCGGCGAGCGCGCCGGGCGTCGGGTGGTCGAAGAGGGCGGTCGCCGACAGGGCGCCGCCCGTGGCCTCGCGCAGTCGGTCCCGCAGCCGGGCCGCGGCCCGCCCCCGGATGCCCTGGGCGCCGAAGGCCCGGCCGGGGTCGAGGGCCACCTGCTCGGCGCGGTCGAGGGCGGCGGAGGCGTGCGTGCGGATCAGGTCGAGGAGGATCCGGCGCCGCTCCGCGTCCCGCGCGACGGCGAGCCGCTCGCGCAACGTCCGGCCGCGTCCCTCGGTCCACTCCATCATTGCTTCCTTCCTTGCGGGGTACGGCGGCCGGGAACGGGCGCTGCGGCGCGACGGGACGTCCCCTCCCCCGTCGGGCCGGGCGGCGTGATCGTCCGTACGGGCGGCGCGGGCGTTACCGAACGCGGGGGCGCCGTCGGGAAGGCGGGCGTCGTCGGACGCGCGGGCGCCGTCGGGAGCGGAGCCGCTGTCGGACACGCGGCCGCCGCCCGACACCTGCCCACCGTCCCCGTCCCGCGCCGCGTCGTGCGGCGCACGCCGAGCCCGGCGCCCCCGGACGGCCCAGGCCTCATCGCCCCGCCAGCGCCCGTGCGGTGTCCGGCTCCGCCGGGGCGAGGCTGTGCAGCATCCGGGTGGTCCGCTGGACGAGCGCGCCGAACGCGTCCGGCGTGATGGCCTGTTCGCCGTCGCACAGCGCTGCGTGGCCCGCCTCGTCGACGTCGACCATGACGCCGTCGGCCCCGGCGGCAGCGGCAGCCGCGGCGAGGGGGGCCACCAGGTCGCTGCGGCCGCACGCGTGGCTGGGGTCGACGATCACCGGGAGGTGGCTGAGCCGCTTCGCCAGCGGCACCGCGCTGATGTCCAGGGTGAACCGGGTCGAGTCGCCGTGGGCGCGGACGCCGCGTTCGCAGAGCAGCACCCTGCCGTTGCCCGCGGCGAGCAGGTACTCGGCGCCGTTGAGCCACTCCGGCACCGTGCAGCCGAAGCCGCGTTTGAGGAGCACCGGACGACCTGTGAGCGCCACTTCGTGCAGCAGCGCGAAGTTCTGCGCGTTGCGGGCGCCGATCTGCAGGACGTGCGCGACGCCGGCGACGGCCTCGACGTGTGCGGGGTCGACGACCTCCGTGACGACGCCGAGCCCGGTCTCGGCGGACGCGTCGCGGAGCAGGTCGAGGCCGTCCTTGCCGATGCCCTGGAACGCGTACGGCGAGGTGCGGGGCTTGAACGCGCCGCCCCGCAGCAGGTGCGCGCCCCGCTCCCGCACGGCCCGTGCCACGCCGAGGAGCTGGGCCTCGCTCTCCACGGCGCACGGCCCCGCGATCCAGGTGAAGCGCCCGCCGCCCACGGTGCAGTCGTCCGACACCCGCACGGCGCTCGGCTCGCCCGCGGCGGCCAGGCTGCCGAGCGGCGGCGCGTCGGTGCTGTCGACGACCGACTCGACCGCACCGGTGGCGCGCAGCAGGTCCACGAACTCCCTGCCCTCCGGCGATGCCGCGGCGAGGTCGGGGAAGGTGACCAGGGTGTGGCGTCCGGCCCGGCAGTGGAACGAGCGGTGGCCGCGGTGGCGCCACGCGGAGGTCAGTCGGCTCCGCTCGGCTGTGGGCACGTCGGGACGGAGACGGGCAACGATCATCGGGTCACCTTTCTGCGCCGTGGCGGCGGTGCGGGGCGGGGTCCGGGAGCCTCATCGCTGCCGCCCCACTCCGGGCGACCACTCGGGCCGTTCGGGGAAGTCGAAGTCGACCGCGTCGGCGACCCCCAGCTGTTCGGCCATCCGCTGGGCGCCGGAGAAGTCGCGGACGAGCCGCCGCCCCGACGGCGTCGCGCGCAGGTCGGCCACGATCTCGTCGGCGCCCTCGATGCCCGCGGTGACCAGTTCGAGCCGGAGCGTGGACAGGTCCTGCTCGGCGAACGCCTCCAGGGCCAGCGGCAGACAGCGCACCAGCGCGGCGCGCTGCTCGGCGTTCATGCGGGCGTACAGCTCCCGGACGACCTCGATGACGATCGAGCCGTGCGCCGTCTCGTCCCGCAGGTGCAGCGTGGTGATCAGGGAGTGCAGGGGCTGGATCGAGTCGTCCCTGGCGAGCAGCGCGAGCAGCGAGTTGATGCAGGTCTCCGCCACCGCGCCCCACACCAGGACGGCGACGTCCCGCTCCCACTGCTCCGGCATCGCAGCGAGCACGGCGCGCAGCCGCCGGTAGGTGACGAGTTCGGGCTGCGCGGGCCGGCTGCGCACGCCGCGCAGCCGGCGGGTGCGGGAGATGGCGAGCATGTGCATGTACGTGTGGAAGCTCTCGTCGACGACGGCCTGCTGCACGCCCTGACGCATCAGGGGGTGGTCGCTGCCGGGCAGGACGCCGCGCATGACGAGGTCGAACGCGGGCTCCGCTATGAGGTGTTCGGTGGCGATGACGCGTTCGTTGTAGCCGATCCACAGGCCCGTCAGGACGCGCTCGCGCCGCTCGGGGGCGGCTGCGAGGAACCGGGGGTGCTCGGCGAACGGCACCATCCGCAGCGGGTAGTCCGGCACCCCGGGGTCGTACCCGCCCTGCTCGTCGAGGGCGCCGGGGCTGGTCGTGACCGCGGCCCGTCGCGGCCAGGCGGCCACGAGGCGGCGCAGGGTCGCGCTGCCGACGCCGTCCTCCTCGGCCCACCCTCTGGCCGCCCAGGTGGTCGCCACGCCCGACTCCTCGCGCATCAGCCCTCCCGGCCTCGTGGTCCGTGATGCGGCTGCATCGTCACCGGCCGCACTTGGCGGTTTCTTGAAGGCGACTTGGGGACGAGCCGGACGGACTTCTGGATGCGGGCGGCGGATGCCACGATGAGCCGGGCGCCGCGGTGACGCGGGCCCAAAGGCCCCGGGGGCGGCCTCGCACGCGGAGCGCGTCCGCTGCCCACGCCTGCCCGGGCGCCCCTTGCCTGAGTTCTTCCGGAGTTCCAGACCCTTTGGCTTCGTCGTCCGTCTCCCCAGTCCCCGGCGCCGCGCCGGGCGACGCCACCGTGAGGACGTCTCATGATCGTTCCGCTCACCATGGCCGACTTCCTGGACCGCGCCGAGACGGCAGCCGCCACCCGTGTCGCGCTCGTCGACGAGCCGGACCAGCCGTCGGGCCCGGTGCCGACGACGACGTACGGACAGCTCCTGCGGCGCGTGCGGGCCTGGCAGGCGGGGCTCGACGCGCTCGGCGTCGGCGCGGGCGAGCGGGTCGCCGTCGTGAGCCCCAACGCGTCCCGGCTCCTGGAACTGCTCTACGCGATCCCGGCGAGCGGCCGGATCTGCGTACCGGTGAACTACCGGCTCACGCCCGAGGAGATCGCGTACATCCTGCGGCAGTGCGATGCCTCGGTCGTGTTCGTCGACCCCGACGTCGAGGCCGCGCTCGGATCCGTCGAGGGGCCGAAGCGCTTCGTGCTCGGCGAGCAGACCGACACCCAGGTCATGCGGTACGACGTGGCGCCGCGCCCGTGGTCGCGGCCCGACGAGAACGCGGTGGCGACCCTCAACTACACGTCGGGGACGTCCGCGCGCCCCAAGGGCGTCGCCCTGACGCACCGCAACATCTGGCTGAACGCGATGACGTTCGGCGTGCACGCGCGGATCTGGGAACGGGACGTGTACCTGCACACGCTGCCCACGTTCCACTGCAACGGCTGGGGCGTTCCGTTCCTGCTCGCCGGGCTCGGTGCCAAGCAGGTCCTGCAGCGCCGGATCGACGGCGCGCAGATCCTGCGGCGGGTGCGGGAGCACGGGGTGACCCTCGCGTTCGGCGCGCCCGCCGTGTGGGACGCCGTGCTGCGGGCGGCGCGGCAGTGGCCGGGGGAGGTTCCCGGCCGGGGCAGCGTGCGCGTGGTGTGCGCGGGCGCGCCGGTCAGCGACCGCCTGGTGTACCAGGTGGAGCACGAGTTGGGCTGGGAGTTCCACCAGGTGTACGGCCTGACGGAGACGACGATGCTCACCTTCAACCGGCGTCCGCCGGGCGCGCCCGGGAGCGGCGGGCTGACGCGGGCGGGTGCGCCGGCTCTCGGTGTCCGGCTGCGCGCCGGGGAGCGGGGCGAGGTCCTCGCCCGCTCGAACATGGTGCTCGACGGCTACTGGCAGGACCCGGCGGCCGACGAAGCGGCGCTGACGGAGGGGTGGTTCCGCACGGGTGACGTCGGGGAGTTCGACGACGAGGGTCATCTCGTCCTGTTCGACCGTCTGAAGGACGTCATCGTCACCGGGGGCGAGAGCGTGTCCTCGGTGGAGGTCGAGGACTGCCTGCTCGCCCATCCGGCGGTCGCCGAGGCCGCCGTGATCGGGGTGCCGGACGAGCGCTGGGGCGAGACCGTGAAGGCGGTGGTGGTGCTCTCGGCGGGGGCGGCGGTCGCAGAGGACGAGCTGATCGCCCACTGCAAGCGGCACCTGGCCCGCTACAAGGCGCCCACTTCCGTGGACTTCGCCAAGTCGCTGCCCCGCACCACCAACGGCAAGGTGCGGAAGGGCAGGCTCAGGGAGCCGTACTGGATCGGTCAGGACCGGCGCATCAACTGACGACGCCCGGCCCTGCCCCGGCGGGTGCCGTCAGTGCTGGAGGCACATCCGTCCGACGGACTCGTCGCGGAGGATCCGCGTGAACAGCACGCGCAGGTCCCGCCCCGGGTCCACGCCCAGCTCCTGGGCCAGCGCCCGGCGGATGCGGTGGTAGACGCGCACCGCCTCCGCCTGCCGGCCCGCCTCGCACAGGGCGACCATGAGGAGCCAGCCCAGCCGTTCCCGGTTGGGGTACCGCGCGCTGAGGGCGGCGAGTTCGGCCACCGCGGCGCCGTTGTCCCGCCCCCAGGCCAGCTCGGCCTCCCACAGGGCCTCCCAGGTCATGAGGCGCAGCTCCTCCAGGCGGGCCGCCTCGCGCACGGCCGGTTCGTAGTCGCCGAGTTCCGCGTAGGGCGCGCCGCGCCACAGCGCCAGGGAGGCGGTGAGGGCACGGCTCGCCTCCGCGTACCTGCCGTTGCGCAGGAGCCCGCGGCCGTCGCGCAGTCGGCTCTCGAAGCGGCAGGCGTCGACGCGGTCCCGCTCGACGGCGAGAACGTATCCGTGCGCCTCCCTGCGCAGGATCCTGTTCCGCCCCCGGGGCGGACAGTCAGGTTCCAGTTGGCGGCGGAGATGGGAGACGTAGCTGTGCAGGCTGGCAACCACGTTGCCAGGGGGTCCGGCGGGCCAGATCGCCTCGGTGAGCCGTTCCGCGCCCACCACTTGCCCCGGCGCCAGCAACAGAGTTGACAGCACGGCACGTTGTCGCGCCGGTCCGAGGGGCAGGGGGCCTGTGGGCGACCACACCGCCAGGGGCCCGAGGATGTTGAATGACAACTCACCCGTCAAATGCGTCACAGTTTTCACAGACATCACGCTCTCCCCCTGGCAACACTGATTTTCAATGGCCACCGGTCTCCCCCACTGTCGGTCGGAATGACGTCAACACCCCCGGTCCAGGTTGGCCGAGCCGCGCCTGGACTTTTCGTGTGTGCCGCATGAGTAAGGAGAGGGAGACATTCCCCACTATGACCGCGCGTTACTCTTTGACGCATCCCTTTGCTCACTTTTGCCAATGAGCTGTCCAGATGGCGCAAAGGCACGGTTCCACGGCCGCGCGGCCTGGGATACGTTGAAGGGTTGCGCAACCTTGTTGCAGATCTTGGAATTACGTCCCGTGGATCACCGCGCCGGGCACGCGGCGCGCACGATCCGATCAAACCCGTACGCACGTGCGCGGCGACCATAAAAGCCGGACGCGCAATTAAAGTCAGCAACGCGCTTGAAGAAGCAACCTTTTACTTCATCTTCCCGAACGTTGTCGAATAACGATTCTTCAGAGCGGCCACTGCCCGCCGAGGAGATATCGGCGCACCGAGACCGCGGCCCGCCGCCCCTCCGCGGCCACCACAGCGGCGGGCTCGACGGCGTGCGCCCCATTCCCGACCGCGAAGACACCGCGGACTTCCGTACGGAAGTCCGCGTCGATCGCCAGTCCCCGCGTGCCGGGGTCGAGCGGCACCCCGCCCCGGCGCGCCAGTTCGTTCTCCGGCACGAAGTCCCCCGTGAAGACGACGGTGTCGCAGGGCAGTTGGGCCAGGAGCCCGGTGCGATGCCGCAGCCGCACGGCGGAAATCCGCCCCTTCCCGACGAGTTCGGTGACCACCGCGCCGGTGAGCAGCGGAACGCCGTGCCACAGACGGGACCCGGCGGCGCGCCAGGGCGCTGCACTGTGCCGAGCCTCCGCCGCCACCTGGGCGACCGCGACGACGCCCGCGCGCCGCAACGTGTCGAGCGCCGCGTACGCGACGGGCTCGGCGCCCACCACCACGGCGCGGGTGCCGATGCGCTGGCCGTACAGGTGGACGGCCTGCTGGAGTTCGCCGGTGGTGTAGACGCCGGGGGCGCGGCCGCCGGGCACGAGGCGTGCGGCACGGGGGCGTTCGCGGGCGCCGGTGGCGAGGACGACGGCCCGCGCGGTGAGGCGTTCCAGACCGCCGGGCGAGGTCGTGTCGAGGGTGCGGGGTCCCGCCCAGCCGGTCGCGGTGACGCCGACGCGCACGCGCGCGCCCGCGTCGCGGGCCTCGTCGACGCGGGCGCGCGCGTACCGCGGCCCGCTCGTGCCGGGGCCGCTGAGTCCGGCGAAGGTGCGGGCGCCGAAGCCGCCGTGGTGGCAGTGGCGGGGCACGCCGCCCGCCTGC
This sequence comes from Streptomyces flavofungini, assembly GCF_030388665.1. Lineage (NCBI taxonomy): Bacteria > Bacillati > Actinomycetota > Actinomycetes > Kitasatosporales > Streptomycetaceae > Streptomyces > Streptomyces flavofungini. Next base: position 1,337,876 of record NZ_CP128846.1, read on the forward strand.
TCCTCGCGTTCCAGGACCTCGACACGGCCCACGCCGGCCGCCGCGAGCCCGGCGGCGGCCGCGAGCCCGGCGGGTCCGGCGCCGACGATCAGCACGTCCACGGCACGCTCGTGCCTCATCGGGGTGCCTGCACGCACTGATGCTTCATCACGGCGCCTCCAGGCACTGGTTCCTCATCGCGGTGCCTCCGTGCGGCCGCGTCCTTCGAGCAGGGCACGCACCGCCGCGCCGCAGTAGAAGCCCTGGCAGCGGCCGCCGCGGGCCCGGGTGCGGCGGCGCAGGCCTTCGACGGACGCGGGCGGCACGGTGCTGGTGAGGGCGTCGCGGATCTCCCCGCGCGTGACGCGCTCGCAGTGGCAGACGAGGGTGCCGTACGCCGGGTCCGCCGCGATCAGGTCGGCGCGCTGGTAGGGGCGTGGGAAGCGCTCGCCGAGGTTCGGCATGGTGAGGGGCGCGAGCTCACGGGGCGCGCCGAGGTCCAGGCCGCAGTCCGCGAGCAGGCCGGTGACGTGCGCGGCGATGGCCATGGACGCGGTCAGGCCGGTGGAGCGGATGCCGCCGACGGTGACGTAGCGCTGCTCGGGCCAGGGGTGGATCCGGTAGTCGTCCTCCTCGGTCGCCGCACGCAGGCCCGCGTAGGCGGCGGTGACGTCCTCGTCGAGCAGGTCGGGCAGGATGCGGGCGCCGCGCTCGCGCAGGAAGGCGAGCCCGTCGGCGGTGGTGCCGGTGGCCCGCTTGTCGTCCAGGTCCTCCGCCGTGGGGCCGAGAAGCACGTTGCCGTACACCGTCGGGGCGACCAGGACGCCCTTGCCGAGCGCCGTCGGCACCGGCAGCAGGATGTGGTGCACGAGGTCGCGGGCGAGCTTGTCGAAGACGACGAGCTGGCCGCGGCGCGGGGTGACCGTGAACGTGTCGTGGCCGAGCATCCGGTCGACGGTGTCGGCGTGCAGGCCCGCGGCGTTGACGAGGTAGCGGGTGCGCAGCTCGCCGCGGCTCGTGGTGAGCACGCGGGATTCCGCGCCCCGCGGGTCCCTGCCGGCGTCCGTCAGGCGGCAGCCGAGGTGCAGGTCCACGCCGGAGCGCACGGCCTGGGTGGCGTACGCCAGGGGCGTCGTCCAGGGGCAGATGATGCTCTCGTCCGGCACCGCGAGGGCGCCGCGGGCACCGGGGCCGAGCCGCGGCTCGCGGGTGTACAGCTCGGCGGTGTCCAGGAGGGCCGTCCGGTCGTAGCCGTTGCGCTCGGCCTTGGCCCGCAGGGCGGGCAGGGCGGCGAGCTGCTCCTCGTCCCAGGCGACCAGGAGCGCGCCGACCCGCTCCACGGGGATGCCGCACTCGGCGGCGTACGCGGCGAGGCGGCGCTGCCCCTCCCGGACCAGACGGGCCTCCAGGGAGCCGGGCACGGCGTCGAACCCGGTGTGCAGGATGGCCGTGTTGGCCTTGGACGTGCCCTCGCCCACGTCGTCCGCCGCCTCCAGCACGGCGACGCGCAGGGGGTGGCGGGCCAGTTCGCGCGCGATGGCGGTGCCGACGACTCCGGCGCCGACCACGGTGACGTCGTACGGGATGCCGGTGCCGTCGTACGGCTCGTGCGCCGACGCCGCCGCGCGGCCCGGCCCCGGCGGGGCGGGCGGCAGGGTTCCGGCGCGGGTGACGCGGCCGGGCCCCCCGCTCCCGGGCGCCCCGGCCCCGCTCACGAGGGCGTGCGTTCCGTGAGGACCGCGACCTGCGCGCGGAACGCCTCGCGGCGGGCGGCCGCCTCGTCGGCGCCGATCCTCGGTTCGTAGACGGCGGCCGGGCGCCAGTCGGGCACGACGTCGCGCAGGGTGAGCCTCGGGTCGAGGCCGAGGCGGGCGACCGCGCCCACGCCGAGAGCGGTGACGTCGGGGAGCGCCGAGACCTCCACGGGCAGCTGGAGCAGGTCGGCCTGGGTCTGCATGAGCAGGTCCGAGCGGGTCAGGCCGCCGTCGACGCGCAGGCTCCGCAGGGGCTCGCCGAGGTCGGCGGCCACGGCGTCGGCGAGTTCGGCGACCTGCGCCGTGATGCCCTCGCACAGCGCCCGCACCAGATGCCCTGCCGTGGTGTCCAGGCCGAGGCCGGTCAGGGAGCCGCGCAGGTCGCCGCGCCACCAGGGCGCCGCGAGCCCGGCGAGCGCGGGCACGAAGGTGACGCCGCCGGTGTCGGGGACGGCCGAGCCGATCGGGTCGATGTCCTCGGCGCCGCCGATGACGCCGAGGTCGGTGAGCCAGCGCACGGCGGACGCGGCGGTGTAGACCTGCCCGTCGAGGCAGTAGCTGCTGCGGCCGCCGAGCCGCCAGGCGACGCACGCGACGAGCCCGGAGTCGCTCCGGCGCGGGGTCGTGCCGGTCTGGGCGAGCAGGAACGCGCCGGTGCCGTACGTGCACTTGGCGCTGCCGGGCTCGGTGACGTCCTGGGCGAGGAGCGCCGCCTGCTGGTCGACCAGGAGCCCGGTGAGCGGGATCTCGGCGCCGAACGCCGTGGTGGTGCCGACCGTCTCGGCGGCGTCGACGACGCGCGGCAGCCGCTCGGCGCCGAGGCCGAAGACGTCGAGGGCGCGCGGCGACCAGGCGGCGGAGTCCAGGTCGAGGAGCTGGGTGCGGCCCGCGGTGGCCGCGTCGGTGACGAAGGCCCCGGTGAGCCGGTGGACGAGCCAGGCGTCGCTGGTCGTGACCACGCCGCTCCGGGTGAGGTGGCGGCGTATCCACGCCATCTTGGGGGCGGCGAAGTAGGGGTCGAGGGGCAGGCCGGTGAGCGACTTCAACTCGTCCGCGTGCTCGGCGAGTTCCGCGCACAGCTCGTCGGCGCGCCGGTCCTGCCACACCAGGGCGTCGGTCAGCGGCTCACCGGACTCCTGGTCCCAGGCGAGCACCGTCTCGCCCTGGTTGGCGAGGCCCACGGCGGCGACCGGCTCCCCCGCCTCCGCCAGGGCCTCGCGGCCGGCGTCGAGCACGGAGGCGAGCAGGTCGTCGGGCGCGACCTCGACGCGGCCGCCGGGCAGATGGCGGGGGCGTACGGATGCGGTGCCGGAGCCGATCACGCCGCGCTCGGGGCAGACGACGAGCGCCTTGGTGGCGGAGGTGCCCTGGTCGACGGCGAGCACCGGGCCGGTCATCGCCGCGCTCCGCGGCGCGGCGTGCGAGCGGCGGGGCGCGGGCCGCGGTCAGTCGTGATCACCGCGGAAGCCTGCTACAGGGGGCGCGGAGCCGTCAAGGGTCGAAGCCCGCGCCAAATGCCGCAATCGGTGCTGTTGTTGCGCAACACAGAACTCAACGTTCACATCGGCGCGCCGTGTTGACACAACTTGGTCAAGAAAGATCCGAGGACCGACCGGTAATCGGAAGACTCCCCCCTACACTGACCGCCGAACAACATCAGTAACGCGTACACCACTTCACCGACCCGTACACTCCCGCACCACACTCCGCTCGCCCCCCGCCACCGCTTCATTCCCCGTTCACCCCTTCGTCCGCCGCGGAACACCCCCACCCGCTCAGCCAGAGCCCAGAGGACCCATGCCGATGCCGTTAGCCCGCCCGGTGTACCACCCGGCCGGTCACGACGCTCCCCTGCGTGCCGTGCTCCAGGACCTCAAGGCAGGCCGCTGGGTGTCGACGAGAAACCTGCTCACCGAGACCCCCGACTGGGGACTGTGGACGCAACGTACGCAGATCCTGGCCGCGGCCGTCGCCGGTTCCGACGTGGTGCGCGCCTGGCTCGCCGAGGAGCCGCGCAGCGTCGCCGCGACGGTCCTGCACACCCGCGTCACGGTGGAGCGCGCCCTGCGCGCGCACCGCGCGGGCCACCGCCACACCAACGAGCTGTGGCGGGAGGCGAACGAGGCCTGCCGTCTGGCCTCGCAGACCTCGCCGGAGGACCCCGTCCCCTGGATCTGCCTGCTCGCGCTCGCCCAGCTCGACGAGGGCCAGCGGTGGGACGAGCACCGGGTGGCCGCGCCGGAGCCGATGCTCTTCCCCGGCCCCTGGGCCATCCTCGCCGAGGCCGAGAAGCGCGACCCCGGCAACCGCGAGGCGTACCACCGCATGCTCCAGTTCGCGTACAACCGCAGGCCGGGTGCGCCGCTGACCGAGGCGGTCAACTTCGTGCACTGGGCCTCGGCGGCGGCCCCCGCGGGCTCGGCGCTGCACGTGCTGCCGCTGTACGCGCGGGTGGAGCGCTACCGCCGCGAGGGCGGCAACGAGCGCGCCCTGGACCTGCACTGGGTCGGGGAGGACGCCACGCGCAGCGCGCTCAGGGCGCTGCAGCTGTGGTTCGACCACGCGCGGCCCGACGCGATGTCGCTGCTCGACCTCAACTACCTGGCGCACGCGCTGTGGGGGGCCCACCAGTTCCACGACGCGGTCCGGGTGTTCGAGGCGCTCGACCCCTTCTTCACGGTCGTGCCGTGGACGTACCGCACGCACGCGCCCGGTGACGCGGACGCGGCCACGGAGGCCTTCGTCCACGCCCGGGCGCGCTGTCACCACGCGGCCCGCGGCCCGGGCGCCGGCCCGCACGGCTGATTCCCCGGCCGGCCCCCGGTCGCCCCCGGCCGATCCCCCCGCGTTCGCAGAGACCCCCCCCCCGCACCCCCGCACCCCCGCTCTTCCCCCCGGAGGTTCACCCGTGTCCCGCACCACCGTGTCGAGCTCCGTCCCGGCGCCAGCGCTCCCGGACGAGGAACAACGGCTCCGAGAGCTCGGCTACCAGCCCGTCCTCGCCCGCCGCATGGGCGGGTTCGGCAACTTCGCCATCAGCTTCTCCGTCATATCCATCCTGTCCGGCTGCATGACGCTGTACGGGTTCGGCCTCGGCACCGGCGGCCCCGCGGTGATGATGTGGGGCTGGGCGGGCGTCGGTCTGATGGTCCTGTTCGTGGGTCTCGCGCTGGCCGAGGTCACCAGCGCCTATCCCACGTCGGGTGCGCTGTACTACATGGCGGACCGGCTCGGCGGGCGCCGCTGGGGCTGGTACACGGGGTGGCTGAACCTGCTGGGCCTGCTCGGCGCGATCGCCGGCATCGACTACGGCGCGGCCCTGTTCAGCGGCGCGCTGCTCAGCATGCACACCGACTTCACGCCCACGGCGGGATCCACCTTCGTGATCTTCCTGGGCATCCTGCTGGTGCACGCGCTCCTGAACCTGTTCAACGTCCGCCTCGTCAGCCTCCTGAACTCCATCTCCGTGTGGTGGCACCTGGCGGGCGTCGCGGTGATCGTCGGCGTCCTCGCGATCGTCCCGGACTCGCACCAGTCCCCGTCGTTCGTGTTCGGCGAGTTCGTCAACGACACCGGCTGGTCGAGCCCGCTGTACGTGTGCATGATCGGCCTGCTGCTCGCCCAGTACACGTTCTCCGGCTACGACGCCTCCGCGCACCTGTCGGAGGAGACCTCCAACGCCTCCGTGACCGCCGCGCGCGGCATCGTGCGCGCCATCTGGGTCTCCTGGATCGCCGGGTTCGTCCTGCTCGCCGGGCTCACCTTCGCCATCCAGGACTACGTCGGCACCCAGGAGAGCGCGACCGGCGTGCCGCCCGCGCAGATCTTCATCGACGGTCTCGGCACCTCGGGTGCCACCGCGCTGCTGCTCATCGTGATCGTGGCCCAGCTGTTCTGCGGCAACGCCGAGACGGCCGCGGCCAGCCGCATGGTGTTCGCCTTCAGCCGTGACAACGCCCTTCCGGGCTCCGCGGTGTGGCGCAAGGTCAGCCCGAAGACGCAGGTGCCGGTGCCCGCCGTGTGGCTCTCGGTCGGCCTCGCGGGCGTGATCGCGCTGCCCTCGCTGTACTCCGAGACCGCGTACGGCGCCGTCACCGCGATCAACGTCATCGGCATCACGCCCGCGTACGCGATCCCGGTCCTCCTTCGCCTGCGGGCGGGCGACCGCTTCCAGCCAGGACCCTGGAACCTCGGCAAGTGGAGCAAGCCGGTCGGCTGGATCGCGGTGATCTGGGTCGGCTTCGTGACCGTCCTGTTCTGCCTGCCGCAGGCCTCGCCGGTGAACGTCGAGTCGATGAACTACGCGTCGATCGCCCTCGCCGTCGTCCTGGTCCTCGCCACCGTGTGGTGGTTCGTGGCCCGGCGCTCCTACAACATCCCGTCCGCGTACGGCACGGACAAGGAGCAGGCGGAGATCGCGGAGGACATCGTCTGACCGGGGCGGCCGGGCCGTTCGGCGCCGGTTGAAAGGGGCGGTCCACCGGGTGGACCGCCCCTTCACGCCGTCAGGTCTCCTGTCGGCTCAGGACGCGCGGACGGCCTCCCACAGGGCGGGGACGTTCGGGGGCTCCCAGCCCGGGTAGGCGGTGTGCCCCTGGACGCAGCGGTAACGGACGCCCTCGTACGTCACCACGTCCCCGGCCGCGTAGGTCTCCCCCAGCTTCCAGGTGGTCTCGCCACCGCCGTCGCCCGGCACGGTGAGGGTGTAGGTGGTGCTGTGGCTGGTCTTCCCCTCGCCCGTGATGGTCAGGGTGTAGGTGCCCTGGGCCGTGCCCGCGGCGACCTCGACCGAGGCGGTCGCGGACTCTCCGGAGGTCACGGACTGAGGGCTGAGGGACACGCTGACGCCGGCCGGGGCTCCCGAGGCCGAGAGGGCCACCTTCTGCGGCTCACCGGCCGTGGTGGCGGTGGTGACGGTCACCTTGGCGGACGAGCCGGGCTCGATGGTGCCCGAGGACGGGTTGGCGGAGATCGAGAAGTCGTCCACCGGGGTGGGCGTGTCGCCCACCGCCGTCTTCCAGATCGTGTACGCGACACCGTCCGCGCTGCGGTCCAGGGCGGTGGCGTTGATGTTGCTGGTGGTGTCGCAGGCGGAGTGGTAGCAGGAGTCGTAGGCGCGGCCCGCGGTGCCGCCCCACTTCGCGGCCTCGGACGCGGACTTGGTGGCCGAGGCGCCGGTGGCGTAGCCGGAGGTGGGGATGCCGACCCGCTGGAAGGAGTAGTCGTCGGAGCGGCCCCGGCCCTCGACGTTCTCCTGCGGGGCGAGGTTCAGGGAGTTCCAGTACTCGCGCATCGGCGCGGACGCGGCGGAGTTCACGTTGTTGATGAAGTAGCCGGCGTTGGTCGAGCCGACCATGTCGAAGTTGTAGTACGCCTTGATCTTGGCGCGCTCGGTGGCGGAGAGCGAGGAGGCGTAGTAGTCCGAGCCGTTGAGGCCCTGCTCCTCGTCGGTCCACCAGGCGAAGCGGACCCGGTTCTTCATGGTGGGGTTGTTCTGCGCCAGGGAGAGCGCCGCCTCCAGGATGGTGCCGGAGCCCGAGCCGTTGTCGTTGATGCCGGGCCCGGCGGCCACGCCGTCGAGGTGCGCGCCGAACATGTAGACGTTGTTCGCGTCGCCGCGCGGCCACTCGGCGATCAGGTTGTTGCCCGCGCCCGCGGAGCACCCGGAGGCGCACGTCTGCTCGGTGACGGTGTAACCGGCGGCCTGGAGCTTGCCCTTGACGTAGGCGAGCGAGGCCCGGTAGCCGGGTCCGGTGGCCCTGCGGTTGCCGCCGTTCTGCGAGGCGATGGTGTTGAACTGGGTCAGGTGCTCGCGCACCTTCGCCACGTCGACGTCCGGCGGCTGCGTCGGGTTGCCGCCGCCTCCGACCGTCAGCGTGTACTGGGCGGTGTGGGTCTTCGCGCCCGCGGTGCCCGTGACGGTGATCGGGTAGGTGCCGGGCTTCGCCGACTGCGCGGCGGTGACCTTCATGGTGGCGTCGGAGCCGGAGGTGACGGTGCCGGGGGTGAAGGCGACGTCGACACCCGTGGGAGCGCCGGATGAGGTCAGGGTGATCTGCTGGGCGCTGCCGGTGACGGTCGTCGTGTTGACCGTGGCGCTGGCCGTGGCGCCCGGGTCGACCTTGCCCGAGGAAGGGTTGAGCCCGAGGGAGAAGTCGTTCTGCTGCCCGGTGCAGGTGGGGTCACCGCTCTGGGCGGGGATGGAGATGGCGTCCCAGGCCGCCTTGGTGGCCTCGAACAGGCCGCAGCTCGCGTCCAGGTTCTTCGCCGAGGTGAGGGTGGCGGTGCGGTAGCGCTTGTACGTCATGCCGCTGGTCTTGAGGAGCATGGCGCCGTAGAAGATCTTACCGGCGTTCTGGATGCCCACACCGGTCACGGTCTTCTGGTTGCAGGTGGGGCTGGTGGGCTTGCCACCGCCGGGGTTGGAGCCCTCGGCGAGCAGATAGAACCAGTGGTTCATCGGCCCGGCCGCCTTGTGCTCCTCGGTCGAGGGGATCGACGAGTTGTAGCAGTTGGGGTCGTTGTTGATCCGGCTCGGGTCGTACATGTTGCGGATCGGACCGCGGCCCTGGAGGTTGACCATCTCGCCGACGGTGAAGTCGGGGGTGTCGTACGGAGCGGACTGGTTGGCGTACGCCTCGGTCAGCGCGCCCATGATGTCGCCGGTGGCCTCACCGAGGCCGCGCTCGTTGTTCGCGCCGCCGGGGGTGTTGGAGTCCAGGCCGTGGCCGAACTCGTGGGCGACCACGTCCATTCCGGCGATCCACTCGCCCGCCGTATTGCGGCCGATGGTGACGGTGGAGCCGTCCCAGTAGGCGTTGAGCTCGTTGAGGCCGACGCGGACCGGCCAGCTCCGGCCGTTGCCGTCGTGGCCGTTGCGGCCGAACCACTCCTTGAACATGTTCCACTGCTTCTGCGCCGCGAACATGACGTCGACGCAGCCGGTTTCCTTGCTCTTGGGGTCGCCCGTGCCCCATTCGTCGGTGGCCTTGGTGAACAGGCCGCCGCTGTAGTCCGAGCACTGCAGGCCGGGGCGAGTGGTGTCGCGCAGGACGTAGTTGTTGCCCGACCGGGAGGTGTCGATGGTCAGCGGGCTCGGGCCGTTCCACTTGCTGCGTCCGGTGCCCGCGCGCACGTCGTCGTAGGTGTCGACGACCTTGCCGGTGCGGGCGTTCACGAAGACGTGCAGCTTGCTGGGGTCGCCCGCCTTGGACCTGCCGGTCAGCACGGTCTCCCAGGCGAGCGTCGGGGTGTCGTCCTTGACCCGGACGACCAGGCGTCCGGAGTCGGCCTTCTTGACCGAGGCGAGTCTCGCGCGGCTGGTCCTCTCCGCCTGCGCGGCCTTCACCCGCGCCTCGGTGCCGACCGAGATCCGGGCGTCGGTGGCGGCGTGGACGGACCGCACCTTGCCCTTTCCGTCGGCGAGGACCACGGCGTCGCCGCCCACCACCGGCAGTCCCCGGTAGGTGCGTTCGTAGGCGACGGAGTACAGGCCCTTGCCGAAGCGTGTGACCTGCTGCCGGTCGTACTGTTCCTCGGGCCCCTTGGCGAGTGCGTCGAGGCCGCTCTGCGCCGCCTGGTCGGCGGCGGCGACGGCCTTCGCAAGGGGGTCCGGCTTGCCCTCCGGGGGCGAGGTGCGCGCCGTGGCCGAGGCCAGGGTCGTCGGCGCCACCACCCCTCCGAGCACCAGGGCCAGGGTTATCCCGGCCGCTGCGGTCTTTCTGGGCATCTCGGCTCCTTGTGAGAGGTGTGGAAGCCCCGTTCAGCCGACGGGATCCGGACGCGGCGAACTCCGGCGCCCGGTAGCGCCCCCGCCCCTTTAACTGACCGTGACATGACACAAATAGGGCTGGCGGAACCCTCACACCCCGCCGGGTCGCGGTCAATGAATCCCGGCCGCCCGGCACGTCCTGGCAAGATCTGGCAAGTCCGGCCGCACGGCACGGCCCCGGCTCACCCCGACACGTCCCCGAGCCGCTCCCGGCGCTCCCGGACCTCCGGCAAGTCGCCCCAGCGCCCGGCGAGCCTGCCGCGCAGCCCGCGCAGCTCGGCGGCGATCGTCAGTTCGCGGGAGCGCATCGCCTCCGCGAGGACCGGCTGTGCCAGGGCGACCGCCGCGACCGGGTCACCGGCGCAGGCCCAGCTGTCCGCGAGCCGCAGGGTGAGCAGCACACGGGTGGTGCGCATCAGGGGCGGCAGGAGCGCGCACGACTGCGCGGTGGCCGCGACCGCGCGCCGGGCCGCGGCCCGGTCACCCGTCGCCGCCGAGAGGTCGCGCAGCGCGCCGCCGATCGCGGACTCCAGGCGCAGTACCCCTTCGGCCCCGGCGAGCCAGGGCGCCTCGAGCCGGTCCCGCTCGTCCAGACGCGCGAACCCGCGCCGGGCCGCCGCGATGTGACGCCTGCACGCGGCGGCGTCCTGGCGGAGCGCATACGCCCGCGCCTGGTAGAGGTCCCCGAGCAGCGCCATCCAGCGCCGCTCGGCGTCGACCGCGCCGATGGCCTCCGCGTACACGAGGGTCGAGGCGGCGTCGCCGTCGAGCCGGACCAGGGTGCACACGTCGCTCAGCAGGGTCGCCCGGGCCGACGCGTCCTCGGCGGCGTCCGCCCACCGCAGGCCCTGCCCGAACCAGGCCATGGCGACGCCGCTCTGCCCCCGCTCCATCCGCAGCCGCCCCGCGACCTGGGCGTACTGCGCGGCGAGCCGCAACTGCCCGTACGGCGGGCGGCCCGTGGAGCCGACCGCCTCGGCCCAGCGCACCACGCCGCGCAGGAGCCGTTCCACGGTCGCCGCGCACGCGCCCGTCGGCTGGACGAACGCCTCCCGGATCAGGCAGGCGAGGACGGCGGTGAGGCCGTGCAGCAGGTCGGACTCCGCACCGGCCGCCGCGCCCGCGCCGCCGAAGGGTCCGCCCGCCCCCTTGAGGAGCACCGCCGCCTCGCTCTGGTCGGGCACGGCGCACCCCACCGTGCCGTGCAGCGGGCAGGCGAGCCCCTCGGCCGGAAGCCGGGCGGGCCACGCCGGGAAGACCGGGGGCGCCTCGTCGCCGGGCGGGTCCGCTCCGGGGAGCGGGGAGAACAGTGTGGGGTCCGTGAGGCTGCGGCCGGGCGCCCCGGGGTCGTGGCGGGGCGGGTCGAGGACCGCCGCGAGCCGGCCGCCGGTCTCCAGGACCACGTCGAGCCGGCGCACCAGACCGAAGGGCGGCTCCCGCAGCCCCCCTTCGAGCCTGCTGATGAAGGTGTGGTGATACCCCACCCTCCGACCCAGCTGCACCTGGGTCAGCCCGGATCTTCGGCGGTGGAAGCGCAGCTGCCGCCCGAACTCGGCCCAACGCGGCTCCACCGTCTCCGACACGCCGACGGACATGACCCCTCCCCCATCGGGCGTTCACCCTTGGGGCAGTGTGGCACCGGAGATTGGTACGTACCAATGCCCGGAAGGTCAAATCCCCTTAAGGAGTACGGTCGTTGAGGATCCGCTGGAACAGCCGGTGGTCGCGCCAGGCGCCGTTGATGTGCAGGTACTGGCGCGCGAGGCCGAACTCCTCGAAGCCGCACTTGGCGAGGACGCGCTGCGACGCCGTGTTGTCGACGAGCGTGCCGGCCTCCACGCGGTGCAGGCCGAGCCGCTCGTCGGCGACCCGGCACACGGCACTCGCGGCGGCGGTGGCGAGGCCGCGGCCGGCGTACGTGACGTCGATCCAGTAGCCCAGGTTGGCGCTGAGGAGCGGGGCGGGGGAGATGTGCGAGAGCGTGATGGCGCCCGCGACCTCACCCGCGCCCTCGTCCCACAGCAGCCACGGCACCAGCAGGCCCGCCGCGCCCTTCTCCGCCTGGGCGCGCAGCCGCTCCGCCTGGCCCTCGGTGGTGTAGTAGGACTCGGGGCGCTCCGGGTCCCAAGGGCTGAGGTGGTCGCGGCTGCGGCGGACGGCGCGGGCCAGTACCTCGGCGTCGTCGAGGGACGCCGGGCGCAGCACGACGGTGTCGGTGAGCCGTTCGGCTTCCGTGATCATGGACGCCGCCTCACATTCCGCCGGCGACGCGCAGGACCGCGCCCGTCGTGTACGACGCGTCGTCCGACAGGAGCCAGGCGACGGCGCCGGAGATCTCCTCGGGCCGTCCCGAGCGGCCCATGGGGATGGTGGGGGCGAGCTTCGCCGGGCGCTCGGGGTCCTCGTGGAACTCGGTCCGGATGATGCCCGGGGCCACGCAGTTGACGCGGATGCCGAGCGGGGCGACCTCCTTGGCGAGGCCCACGGTCATGGTGTCCGTCGCGGCCTTGGTGGCGGCGTAGTGGACGTACTGGCCGGGACTGCCGAGGGTGGCGGCGCCGGAGGAGATGTTCACGATCGCGCCGCCGCCGGTGCGGGTCATGTCCCGCACGGCGCGGCGGGCGCAGAGCAGATAGCCGAGGACGTTCACGTCGATGGCGCGGCGCATGCCCTCGGCGTCGGCGTCGGCGAGGGGGCCGTTCGGGCCGCTGACGCCGGCGTTGTTCACCAGGCCCGTGACGGTGCCGAGTTCGGTCGCGGCGGTCTCGAAGAGCCGGTCCACGTCCTTCTCGTCCGTGGTGTCCATGCGGACGGCGACACAACGGCGGCCGGTCGCGCGGACGGCCCGCGCGGTGCGCTCGGCGGCCTGTTCGTCCGAGCGGTAGCCGACGGCGACGTCGTGGCCGTCCCGCGCGAGCCGCAGGGCGACGGCGGCGCCGATCCCTCTGGTGCCGCCGGTGATGACGGTGACGTGCTGGTCCATGGGGCCTCCGGCCTGGTTCGTCGGGGCGGACGTCACGCGGGGAGACTGTCCATGAAGCTGCTCACCGAGAAGACCGCGTTGCCGGGGCCCGCGGGGCCGTATCCGGGCGGCGAGGTCAGGCCGAACTCCTCCATCGTGGCGCGGTACTCCTGGAGCAGCCGCACGTGGTACTCCAGGGGCGCGCCCAGCGGGTTGGCCTTGCCGAGCGGCGTCGTGGGCTCCGGGCACCAGGTGGTGAACCGGGGCGTGATGCCGTGCGCCATGAAGTACCTGAGGCCCTCGACGGTGGAGTCGATGGCCTGATCGACCGTCTTGAACCCGAAGGGCTCGGCCATCTCGACGCCCGCGACGAAGTTCGGGATGACGTTGCGCGGCCCGAACACCTCGGCGGAGTCCAGGATCCGGCGGTGCCACTCGTCGCGGCCCACATAGCGCTCCTTGCCGGGGCAGTAGCGCTCGAACAGGTACGGGTCCCACACCTCGTAGTTGGGGTGGTAGATGCGCACGCCGTAGTCGTGGAAGCGCTGCACGTCCTCCTTGGGCAGTGCCTGCGCGACGACCTTGCCGATCCAGCGGCCGGGGAAGCGCTCCTCGATGGCCTTGGCGTACTGGCCGTAGAAGTCGGCCTCGTCCTTGCCGCCGATCGTCGAGGTGACCGCGCCGCCGGTGAGGGTGTACGCGGTGGAGGTCTTCGCGGTGTCGTACTTGTCGATGATCTCCAGCGCCTCCAGGACCTCCTCGACGGGCTTGACGCCGGTGTAGGGGCGGCCCGCGGCCTTGTGCTGGCGCCAGTTGTGGTTGATGTCGCAGTACTGGCACTCCTCCTTGGCGCCGAAGTACTGGCAGACGCGGAAGACCGTCAGGTAGACCAGGTAGCCCCACTGGATGGTCGGGGCGACCTCCATGACGGACTTGCCGTTCGCGAGCTTGTGCCGGTAGTAGTCCGGCATCGGGGGCAGGCCCACGTCGGAGATGCGCTGCCCGTCCAGGTAGAGGCCGAGCAGTCCGTCGGCGTCGGCGGCCACGCGGTAGGGCGAGGACGGGTTCACCCGCACCGACACCACGGTGCGGCGCAGCTCGTAGGGGCCGCCGGTGAGCACGATCTCCTCCGGCGGGCGGCGCAGCGCGGCCTCGCCCAGCTCGGGCAGGGTGCCGTGGTCGAAGGAGAAGATGAAGTACGACTTCGGCTTGATGTCGCCGGAGGCCTCGTTGGCGCTGTCGCTGAGCGCCGACTCGTCGAAGGCGATCCCGCCGCGCAGCAGGTCCTCCTTGATCACGGCCTCGCGCGGCACCTGGGAGTGCCGCTGCATGAGTCCTTCGATCAGCTCCGTACGCCTGGGCATGGGGCGGGCACCTCGGATCCTGTAGAGCTTTGACGTTTTTGTCTGTTTACGTCCGGTTTTACGGCCACGCCCGGGGTCACCGTGCGCAAGGTCCACGCTAATACCGGCGCTCTCGCCGCCGAATCCGCCTCCGGTCGCGACCGTGCTCCGCCTCCGGTCCCAGGGGGCGGACGCCGGGAACCCGGCCCCCCGGCCTGCACGTTCTCCAAGTCGCCGGACGCGGTCACGGGGCCGCGTCGGTCCGGCCCGAACCGACGCGCGGGGGAAGCCCATGAACGATCTGGTGGCGGGAGGCAATCTGCCTCTGCCGGACGGCCCCCTCACGCTCCGCGTGCCCGGCCCCTTCGACCTGTCGGTGCTGATCACGGGCGACAGCGGCAAGGTCGCGGGCGACGCCGACTTCGTCTTCTACAACCAGCCGGCCGCGTCCGGCGCCCGCCTCAGCGGCGACATGGTCACGGTCGACGCCCGCCGCCTGCGCCCCGGCGCGAGCCGCGTCACCGTCGTCGTCAGCCCCACCGAGCCCGGCACCGCGCTCGGGCGGCTTCCCGCGATAGCCCTCCAGGTCACCAGCGTGCGCGGGGAGCCCGTCGCCCGCTTCGCGCCCCCGCGCGCACAGCACGAGACGGTGCTCCTGCTCGCCGAGATCTACCGCCGGGGCACGGGCTGGAAGCTGCGCGCGCTCGGACAGGGGTACGCGGACGGGCTCGCCGGTGTGGCCAGGGACTTCGGCCTGGACGTGGCCGACGACACACCCCCTCCGGCCCCGGCGCCCCGGCCGACCGCCCCGCCACCGCCCGCCGCACCCCGGCCGACCGCCCCGCTCGCCCCGCCGCCCCCGACGGCCGACCTCTTCCTCACCCTCGTGAACTCCGCGCGCGCCCGCGCCGGAGTCCCACCCGTGCGCTTCGACGCCCGCCTCACCGAGGCCGCCCGCGCGCACGCCGCCGGGATGGCGGCGCGCGGCAAGCTCAGCTCCGAGGGCCCGGACGGGGTCTCGCTGCACCAGCGCGTGACCGCGGGCGGCTTCGCGTACCTGGCGATCGGCGAGCACCTGGTGTCGGGCCCGCGCACCCCGGCCGACTTCCTCGACTACTGCCTGGGCGACGACCGCTCCCGGCAGACCGTCCTGGAGCCCGCCCACAGCCACGTCGGAGTCGCGTCCGTCCCGCACACACGCTCCGGGGACGTCTTCTGGACGGCGCTGTGGGCCGAGCCGTACTCCCCGCAGGGCCTGGCGAGGACGGCCGCCGACGTCCTGGCCCGCACCAACGCCCACCGGGCCGCGGCCGGACTGCGGCCCCTGGCGCCCGACCCGCGCCTGACCGCCGCCGCCCAGGCCCACAGCGCCGACATGATCGCCCGCGACTTCTACTCCCACACCGCCCCGGACGGCAGCGAGCCGTGGCACCGCGCCGCCGCCGCGGGCAGCGCGCACCGCACGGTCGGCGAGAACATCGCGTGCGGCCAGCGCTCGGCCGCGGAGGTCGTCGAGGGCTGGATGAACAGCCCCGGCCACCGCGCCAACATCCTCAAGCCCGCCTTCACCCACCTCGGCGTGGGCTTCGCGGGCGGGGGTTCGGCGGGGACGTACTGGACGCAGCTCTTCGGGGGCTAGGTTCTGCCCGACGGGTCCCCGCGACGGGGTCTTCGCCTCGGGGTCCCCGCAAGGCGGCGCCGACCGGGCGCCGCCCCGCCGGAAGGCCCCGTGCCGGACGGGACCCGCGCCCCCCTCACGCGTCGCCGACGGCCACCGGCACCCCTGTCCGCGCCGACGCGTACCCCGCCGCCACGATCCGCAGCGTCCGCAGCCCGCCCTCGCCGTCCGCGACGTCCATGCCGTCGGGCCCCGGCCCGTACAGGAAGGCGCGCAGCATCGCCGCGTCCAGGTCGGCGCCGAAGGGGATCTCCAGGGCGCGGCCGTGGCGTTCGCTGTGGCCGTGCACCTTCTGGTCGAAGGCGTCCATCTCCAGCGTGGCGTGCTCGCCGACGAGGGTCATCTCCAGGCCGCCCCAAGCGGGGTGGGAGCGCGGGTGGGACCAGGAGCAGTCGATGGTGGCGACGGTGCCGTTGTCGTACACCACGGTCACCAGGCCGCTGGTCTCGGCGGTGACCTCGCCCTCGTGGAGGAGGTTGTTGGTCTGCGCGTAGACCTCCACCGCGGTGGCCGCGAACAGGTCGTCGAGGAGGTCGGCGATGTGGACGGTGTGGTCCATCAGGGCGCCGCCGCCCGCGAGTTCGGGGTCGGCGAACCAGCGGCGCGCGCGGGTCGGCATATGGCCGTTGTTGGCGCCGGACACGGCCAGGACGCGGCCGGTGTCACCGGCGGCGACAGCCCGTTTGACCGCCGCGTACGCCGGGCTGAACCGCACCGGGAACGCGACCGCGAGCCGCACCCCGGCCGCCCGGCAGGCGGCCACCATCGCCTCGCCGTCCGCGACGGTGGTCGCGAGCGGTTTCTCGCACAGGACGTCGACGCGGTGCGCGGCGGCCAGTTCGACCAGCGGGCGGTGCCGGGCGTTCTCGGCGCAGACGATCACGGCGTCAGGCCCCCAGGCGAAGGCGTCCTCGTACGTGTCCACGTACGGGACGCCGTGTTCCTCGGCGAACGCGCGGCCCCGGGTCTCGCCGGGCGCCGCGAGCGCGGTGTCCGGATCGCTGCCGACGACCTCCACGCCGGGCAGGTCCCGGAGCAGGGCCAGATAGGCCGCCGCGTGGACATGCGCGAACGACAGCACGGCGACCTTCATCGGGCGGACTCCTCGCGGTCAGCGTTCTCGGTGTTTTCGGTGTTTCTGGCGTTCTCGGCGTTTCCGGTGCTGTCGGTGCTGTCGGTGCTCCCGGTGTCCGTGGCAAGGGGGACCGGCAGCTCCACAGCGCGGCCCGTACGGCTCGACTCGACCGCCGCACGCGCGACCCGCACCGCCTCGATGCCGTCGCGGGCGCTCACCCGCGGCCGGAGGTTCGCGTCGTCCCAGGACGCGGCGAACTCGCGGAGTTCGGTGAGGTAAGGGCTCTCGGTCATGGGGCTCGACGGGATGCCCTCGTTCGCGGCGCGCTCGCCCTGCGCGGTGATGCGGAAGCCGGGCACGGCGGTGGAGTCGTGGCACAGCAGCCCGTCCGCGCCCGCGACCCGGAACGTCGTACGGAACTGCTGGTCGGGGAGCCCCCACAGGCCGCTGACGTGGCTGATGGCGCCGGAGGCGTGGGTGAGGACGGCCGTGGCGGTGACGACGCCGGCCGGTGCGCCCGTGGCGTGCTCGACGCCGCGGGTCTGGGCGTGCACGCGCACCACGTCGCCCGCGACCCAGCGGGCGATGTCGATGTCGTGCACCATCAGGTCCATGATCACGCCACCGGACTGGGCGGGGTCGGCGAACCAGGGCGCCCACTGCGGCCGCGCCCCGCCCCGGGTGAGGCGGAGCACGGCGAGGGCGCCGAGTTCGTCGCGTACGACGGCCTCGCGCATGGCCGCGTACGCAGGGAAGTAGCGCACCACGTGCGCCGGGTGGAGGTGGACGCCCGCGGCGTCGGCGGCGGAAGCGATGTCCTCGGCGTCCTCGACGGTCAGCGCGAGCGGCTTCTCGCAGACGACGTGGCGGCCCGCGGCGATCGCGGCGAGGGCGAGGTCCTTGTGCGTGGGGGTCGGGGTGCAGATGTCGACGGCGCAGCAGTCGGCGAGCAGTTCGTCGAGCGTGGGCACGGCGGTGACGTCGTGGCCGCGCGCCGCGTACTCGGCGGCGAGCTTGTCCGCGGAGCCGTCCTGGGTGTGGACGCTGACCCGCGCGCCCAGTTCCAGCCAGCCGGGCAGATGCGCGCGGGCGATGCCGCCCGCGCCGAGCAGGCCGATGTGAAGCGGTGGCATGGAGGATCTGGCCTTTCTCTGTACGTCGTCGGGGTGCCGTCTCTCGGTGCGTCGGGGGCCGTCTCCCGGTACGCCGGTGTGCCGTCAGCCCTTGGAGCCGCTGAAGGCGACGCTCTGCACGAAGTGCCGCTGCAGGAAGACGTAGACGAGCAGCATCGGCAGGCTCGCGATCAGCGAACCGGCCATCATCACCGGGTAGTTGGTCTCGTACTGGCCCTCGAGGGAGGTCAGACCCGCGCTGATCGGCATGGTCTTGGGGTCGGTGTTGACGATGAGGGGCCACAGCAGGTCGTTCCACGCGGTCATCGCGGTGATGACGGCGAGCGCGGCGAGCGCGGGCCGGATCAGCGGCAGCATCACCGACCAGAAGACGCGGAAGGAGCCCGCGCCGTCGATGCGCGCGGCCTCCTCCAGCTCCTTGGGGAGCGCGAGGAACGCCTGCCGCAGCAGGAAGGTGCCGAAGGCGCTGAACATGCCGGGAAGGAACAGCGCGGGCGTCGAGTTGAGCAGCCCGAACTGCTGGATGATGTCGTACTGCGGGAGGACGAGCAGCGAACTCGGCACCATCAGGACGGAGAGGAAGAGCCCGAACAGCAGGTCGCGGCCGCGGAACCGCATCCGCGCGAAGGCGTAGGCGGCGAGCGAGCAGAACACGAGTTGGCCCGCGGTGCGCCCCGCAGTGGCGAGGGCGCTGTTGGTGAGCATCTCGCGGAACGGCAGGGCGGTGAAGACCTCGTCGAAGCTCGACCAGTTCCAGTCGTCGGGCAGGAACGTGGGCGGGACCTTGGAGACTTCCGCGAGCGACTTGAGTGCGGTGAGGGCCTGCCAGAGGAACGGGAAGACCATCACGAGGGCGCCGAGCGAGAGCACCAAGTGGGTCGCCAGGGAGCCCGTGTTGACACGTCGGCGGTCAGCCATAGTGCACCCACTTCCGCTGGAGCCGGAACTGCAGATAGGTGAGGCCCGCGATGAGCAGCATCAGCAGGAAGGCCAGGGCGGCCGCGGCGCCCTGGGCGTTCTCGATGAACGCCCACTTGTAGAAGAGGCCGACGACCGACTGGGTGTCGCCGACCGCGGGGTTCTTCTCGCCCATCATGATGTAGATCAGGTCGAAGGTCTGCAGGGACTGGATCATGCAGATGACGGAGGCGAAGAACAGCGTGGGGCTGAGCAGCGGCAGCGTGATGGTGAAGAAGCGGCGCAGCGGCCCGGCCCCGTCCAGCTCCGCCGCCTCGTAGTAGTCCCGCGGGATCGCCTTGATGCCCGCCATGAAGATGATCAAGTAGTAGCCGGTGGTGGACCAGACCATGACGGCGCCGATGGCGAGCACGGCCGTGGAGGGGTCGGAGACCCAGTAGTGCCGGTCGACGCCGAACCACCCGAGGATCTCGTTCAGCAGGCCGAAGTCGCCGTTGTAGAGCCAGTTCCAGACCAGGCCGACGGCGACGGGGAGCGTCACGAACGGCACGAAGTACAGGGCGCGGTAGACGGCGACGCCGCGCAGCCCGCGCCGGTTGAGGAGCGCGGCCACGACGATGGCGAGGGGCAGCGCGACCAGCCCGATGCCGCAGTAGATGAGGGTGTTGCCGAGTGCCTGCCAGACGGTGACGTCCCGCAGCACGCGCGCGTAGTTGTCGGTGCCGGTCCAGGTGTGGCCGCCGAAGGGGCCGAACTCGGTGAAGCTGAAGTAGAAGGTCTGGATCATCGGCCAGAAGTAGAAGACGGCGAAGCCGATACCGAGCGGCGCGATGAAGCCGTACGCGGCCCGCTGACCGCGCGGCGCGGGCCTCGGCGCGGGCTTGGTCGCCCGGCGGTCGGCCGCCTTCGCGGCCGCCGTGGCGGGAAAGAGACTCATCAGCTCCGCTCCTCCTTCAGGGCCCGGTCCATCTGCTTGCCGAGCGTGCGGGCGGCGTCCTCGATGCCGCCCTTGCCGCTGAACGCGGCGCCGAGGAGCGGGTACTGGAGGTTCTCCCAGACGGCCGTGTTCTTCGAGCTGGGGTACGGCACGCCGTACTTCTCCATGTCGATGAAGTGCTTGAGGTCGAACTCGGGCATCGACTTCAGCCAGGCGTCCTGGGTGCCCGCGTAGCTGGAGATGGTGACGCCGGAGGCGGCCTGGATCTCGGCGGCCCTGCGGCCCGCCATGAAGTGCACGAACTTCCAGGCGGCGGCCTTCTTGTCGCTCTTGGCGGAGATCACGTTCGCCAGGCCGTGGATGATCGTGGTGTGCTCGCGGCCCTGGGGAAGGACGGTGACCCCGCCGTGGTCCTTGAGGGCGGGCACCGCGTACATCTGCCCGGCCATCGCCGACAGGTCGTGCACCATGGCGACCTTCTCGGACCAGAAGCGCACCCGGCCGATGTTCTCCACCATCGCGGACTGCGGCGGCGACCAGCCCCGGTCGATCATGTCGGTGAGGAACCGCAGGCCCTCGACGGACCGCTCGTCGCCGAAGCCGGAGTGCCCGTCGCGCAGGACGTAGCCACCGGCGGCGTGGATGGCCGGGTAGAGGACGATCTGGCGCTGCATCTCGGAGCAGAAGCCGTGCACGCGCTCACGCGGATTCGTCAGTTCGGCGGCGGCGTCCCGCAGGTCGTCCCAGGTCCAGGTGGTGTCGGGGTAGCTGATGCCCGCCTTGTCGAAGAGCGCCTTGTTGTACCAGAGGCCGATGGTGTCGAAGTCCTTCGGCAGTCCGTACTGGACGCCGTCGTAGGAGTAGAGCCGCACGAGCTGCTCGGGGTGGCGGTCGACCGGGGTGCGGTCGTGGGCGATGTGCTCGGTCAGCGGCTCCAGGACGTCGTGGGCCGCGTACAGCTGGAAGTTGACGGCGTTCATCCAGAACACGTCGGGGGCGGTGCCGCCGCGCATCGAGGTCTTGAGGGTGGTCCAGTAGCTCGCCCACGGGGTGAGCTCGATGCGCACCGAGATGTCCGGGTGCTGCTCCTCGAACGCCGCGATGACCTTCTTCATGCCGGGGACCTGGGCGGGGTCCCACATGCCGTACGAGACGGTGGTGCGGCCGCCGCCGTCGGCGCTGCCGCCCTCGTCCGAGCAGGCGGCGAGCACCGGTGCCGACGCCGCGGCCAGGCCTGAGCAGAGGAGGGTCCTCCTGCGCATCACGCGCCTCCGCTTGTGTTGGGGGTGGGTTGGGGCTCCCGGGGTGGGTCGGGGTCGTCGGGGACGGGTGGCCTCTCCCGGGGCGGGCGGGGTCTCCGGGGCCGGTCCGGGCGGGGTCCGGCGGGACGGCGGGCGGTCAGCCGACCGGGTCGGCGAGCAGTTCCTCCTCGACGCGGTCGAGGGCCTTGCGCACCGCGCCGAGGGCGACGCCGCGCTCGCCGAGGGAACTCAGCGCGATCCGGGGCACGTGCAGCGTCAGGGGCCGCAGCCGTTCCTCCAGGAGGGGCACGAGGTGGGCACCGAGGGGGGTGGCGCCGCCGGTGAGGACGACGAGTTCGGGGTCCAGGGCCAGGGCGAGGGCGGCGATGCCGGGGGTGATGCGGTCGGCGAAGTCCGCTATGGCGTCGAGGGCGCGCGGATCCTCGGCGTCGGCCGCGCGGGCGAGCGCGGCCACCTCGGACTCGCCGTCCCGCAGCCCGTCCTTCCAGGCGAGGGCTTCGTGCGCGCTGCCCATGCCGAGCAGCGGCAGCAGGCCCAGTTCGCCCGCGCCGCCCCGGCCGCCGCGGTGCAGCTGCCCGCCGATGGTGATGCTGCACGCGACGCGGTGTCCCGTCAGGACGCAGACCACGTCCCCGGCGAGGGTCGCGGCGCCCTGCCAGCGCTCGGCGAGCACGGCGAGGTTCACGTCGTTCTCGACGAGCGTGTGGCCGCTCTCGCCGTCGGCGAGGAGACGGCCGAGGTCGACGCCGGACCACTCGGGCACCACGACGGAGGTGATGTGGCCGCTCGCGTCCACCACTCCGGGCACCCCGACGCAGCGGGCGAGCACCAGGTCGCGGCGCACGGTGTGGGCGTCGAGGAAGGCGTCGAGGCCGTCCTGGAGCAGGGCGAGGCGCGGGCCACCGCCCAACTCCGGGTCGATGTCCGCGCGTTCGGCGGCGAGGACGGTGCCGCCGAGGTCGGCGAGGAGCAGCACCATCTTGTGCAGCCCGATGTCGGCGCCGACGACGTACCCGGACTCGCCCCGGAACCGGAACCGCCGCGCCGGGCGCCCCCGCATCCGCTCCCCCGCGTCGGCCTCGATCACCCAGCCCTGCGCGGTGAGTTCCTCCAGGGCCGCGTCCACGGTGGGCCTGGACAGGCCGGTGCCCGCGGCGAGTTCGGCGAGGGTCTGGGGGCTGCGGCGGTGCAGGGCGCGCAGGACGACGGTGGTGTTGAGGCGGCGCAGGGCGGCCAGGTCGTGGCCGCGCGTCCGTTTTCGCATCAGTTCTGCACCCCGAGAAGATGTGGTGAGCGGCCCGACAACAGCACCATTGAGCGGTCTGCGCCGAACGCGCGTCAAGATTCGGTAGGAGAGTTTCATAAAGAGACAGCGCCGTGAAGACCTCGCGCACAGCCGATTCCCGTACGGTCAGGGGCCCGTGTCGGTACGTTCGCGCCCAGGTGCCGCTTCCGCCACCCGGCCGCACCCCCGCGCCCCGAACCACCTTCCCCGACAGAGGAGTTGCCCCATGACCGCAGTCCCGCCCGCCGCCGAAGGACTCGGCTCCCCCACCGAAAGAGCCACACCCGCCACCACCGGACCCACGCCCGCCACCACGGCGCTCGACACCGGCACCCCGCACCCCGCCCGCGTCTACGACTGGTTCCTCGGCGGTACGGACCACTACGCGGCGGACGCGGACCTCGGTCGGCAACTGGTCGCCCTCGACGCGAGCACCAAGTACTGCGCCCGGCACAACCGCTGGTTCATGCAGCGCGCCACCCGCCACCTCGCGGGCGCCGCCGGGATACGCCAGTTCCTCGACCTCGGCAGCGGCATACCGACCGAGCCGAACCTGCACCGCGTCGCGCAATCCCTCGCACCGGACGCGCGCGTCGTGTACGTGGACAACGACCCGATCGTCCTCGCGCACGCCGAGCCGCTGATGGCCGGGACCGCCACGGGCGCGAGCACCTTCCTCCAGGCGGACGTCCGCGAGCCCGACCGGATCCTGGAACTCGCCGCGTCCGTCCTGGACTTCGACGAACCGATCGCCCTCTCCCTGATCGCCCTGCTGCACTTCGTCAGCGACGAGGACGGGGCACAGGAGATCGTCGCCCGCCTCGTCGACGCCCTCGCGCCGGGCAGCCACCTGGTGCTCTCCCAGATGGCGGGCGACTGGATCCCCGAGCGCACCGACCGCGCCGTGCAGATGTACGAGGCGGGCGGCGTCACCCTGGTGCCCCGCTCCCGGGAAGAGGTCCTGCGCCTCTTCGCCGGTTTCGAGCTCCTGGACCCCGGCCTCGTCTGGCCGCCCGACTGGCGCCCGGACCTCGGCGTGGCGGAGGTGCGGGACGGGACGGAGGTGCCGTTGTACGCGGGGGTGGGGCGGAAGGGGTGAGGGGGCGCGGTCTCAGGGACGGAGGCCCGAGGGCGGAGACCTGACCCCTGGAGCCCGAGCGGCTCCGGCCCCACCCGACCCCCTTTTGGTCGCCTTGACGATAACCGTGCGGACCCAATATCGTCGAGGTGACGAAAAACGGGAGGGGTTGCACCATGGCCGACATCACCCGGCGCCTGGGCCTGCGCCATCTGCGGTCTGCGCCGACCGCTCACATCCGCCACCACAAGAACGGCAAGCTCGCCCACGACGGGCCCGGGCTGAGCTTCTGGTTCCGGCCGCTGAGCGCCGCGCTGTCCGAAGTGCCCGTCGACGACCGGGAACTGGCGGTCGCGTTCCACGCGCGCACCGCCGACTTCCAGGACGTCACGGTCCAGGCCGCGGTCACCTACCGGATCAGCGACCCGGCGGCGGCCGCGGCCCGCCTGGACTTCTCCGTCGACCCCGACACCGGGGTCTGGCGGTCCGCTCCCCTGGAGCAACTGTCCACGCTGCTCACCGAGTCGGCCCAGCAGCACGCCCTGGACGTCCTCGCCCGGATGCCGCTCTCGGAGGCGCTCGCGGAGGGCGTCGCCGCGGTACGGGAGCGGGTCCGCGCGGGGCTCGGCTCCGAGCCCCGGCTGCCCGCCACCGGCATCGAGGTCGTCGCCGCACGCGTGGTGGCGATCCGGCCCGAGCCGGAGGTGGAGCGCGCGCTGCGCACCCCGGCCCGCGAGCGCATCCAGCAGGACGCGGACAGCGCCACGTTCGAGCGCCGGGCCGTGGCCGTGGAGCGCGAGCGCGCCATCGCCGAGAACGAGCTGGCCAGCCGCATCGAACTCGCCCGTCAGGAGGAGGAGTTGGTGGCGCGGCGCGGCACCAACGCGCGCCGCGAGGCCGAGGAGAAGGCGGCGGCGGACGCCGTGCGCACCGAGGCCGAGGCCGCCCGCAAGGTCGCGCTCGCCCGGGCCGAGGCCGAGGCGGCCCGCACCGTCGGCGAGGCGCGCGCCACCGCGCAGCGGTCCTGGCTGACGGCTCACGCGAGCGCCGACCCGGCGACCCTGCACGCCCTGGCGGCGACGCGGCTCGCCGAGAACGTCCCGCGCATCGAGAGCCTCACGCTCACGCCGGACGTGGTGACGGGGCTGCTGGGGAGGCTGGGGCGCGGTGGGGGTTCCGGGGCCGCTAAGGCAGGCGCGGGGGCCGGGACGGACGCGACCGCTTCGGCCGGTGCGGACGAGGGCGCCGGGGGCACTCCGGGCACCCAGGGTGCCGCCGACGCGCACGGCGGTGGCCGGGGCGAAGGACGGCGGCGGTCATGACCCTCGCCCCACGCGCCGTCCTCGTCCACCGCACCACCGAGTACGAGGAGTTGATCGCCCGGCACGGCACCCACGGGCAGGCCGCGTTCTTCCTGTCCTCGCGCGGCCGGGACATCGACGAGGTGGCCGGGCGGCACCGGCGCGCGCAGCGGGCGCTCGCCGACGTGGCGGCCGCGGTGCCGCTCAGGTGGCGGACCGCGCGGGTGGAGCGGGCCGACCTGGACCGGTTCCTGTTCGGTCCTGAGGACGTGGTGGTCGTGGTGGGACAGGACGGGCTCGTGGCGAACGCCGCCAAGTACCTGTCGGGGCAGCCCGTCGTGGGCGTCGACACCGAGCCGGGGCGCAACCCCGGCGTCCTTGTCCGGCACCGGCCGGCCGACGCGGCGAAGCTGCTGCCGCACGCGGCGGCGGGAGCCGCCGGAGCCGACGAACTCACCATGGTCGAGGCGGTGACCGACGACGGCCAGCGGCTGTGCGCGCTCAACGAGATCTACGTCGGCGCCGCCGGGCACCAGACGGCCCGCTACCGCCTCAGCTCCGGCGCGGCCCCCGAGGGCGCGGAGGCACAGGCGTCCTCCGGGGTGGTGGTCGGCACCGGCACGGGCGCCACCGGCTGGCTGGCCTCCCTGCGCCGCCGGGCAGGGGACGTCCCGCGCCCGCCGGAGCCGCACGAGGCCCGCCTGCTCTGGTTCGTCCGGGAGGCCTGGCCGTCTCCCACGACCGGCACCTCGCTCGGCCACGGCGAACTGACCGCGGACCAACGCCTGTGGCTCACCGTCGAGTCGGACCACCTCGTGGCCTTCGGCGACGGCATGGAGGGCGACGCGCTCGGGCTCGGATGGGGACAGAGCGTGCGGCTGGGGGTGGCGGAGGGGGCGCTGCGACTGGTGGGGTGAACGGGTGAGGAGTGACGAAGATCGCAGGTGGGGGCCGGTGCGGAGGGCTCCGGGACGTAGGGCAGGATGGGCGGCCGTGTCATCGCGTACGGGAGCGAACCGGCCGACCATGGGAGCGTATTGATGGACCGAGCCCTCACCCTGCACGACTGGACCGTGGCCGGGATCGCGGTGTTCTGCGGGCTCGCCGCGGCGCTGCTGTCGCGGACGACGCTGCGGTGGCTCGGGGAGCGGGCCAGCCGTACCCGGTGGGGCGGGGACGACGTCATCGTCGACGCCGCCCGCGCGCTCGTGCCGTGTGCGGCGATCGCGGGCGGGCTCGCGGCGGCGGCGGCCGCGCTGCCGCTGACACCGCGTACCGGACGTACCGTCACGCTCGTGCTGTCGGCGCTGCTGATTCTCGCAGCCACGGTCACCGCGGCGCGGATCGTCGCGGGGCTCGTCAAGTCGCTGGCGCAGTCACGCTCCGGCGTGGCGGGCTCGGCGACCATATTCGTGAACATCAGCCGGGTCGTGGTGCTGGCCATCGGCTGTCTGGTGGTGCTGCAGACGCTCGGTGTCTCCATCGCTCCGCTGCTGACCGCCCTCGGCGTGGGGGGTCTCGCGGTCGCGCTCGCCCTCCAGGACACGCTCGCGAACCTGTTCGCGGGCGTGCACATCCTCGCCGCGAAGACCGTGCAGCCGGGCGACTACATCGAGCTGACCAGCGGTGAGGAGGGCTACGTCGTCGACATCAACTGGCGCAACACCTCGGTGCGCAACCTCTCCAACAACCTCGTCATCATCCCGAACGCCAAGCTCGCGGGCACCAACATGACCAACTACAGCCGCCCCGAACAGGAGCTGTCGATCATGGTGCAGGCGGGCGTCGGCTACGACGCCGACCTCGACCGGGTCGAGCAGGTCACCATCGAGGTCGTCGACGAGGTCATGAAGGACATCACCGGGGCCGTCCCCGACCACGAGGCCGCCATCCGCTTCCACACGTTCGGGGACTCCCGGATCGGCTTCACGGTGATCCTGGGCGTCGGCGAGTTCAGCGACCAGTACCGGATCAAGCACGAGTTCATCAAGCGGCTGCACCGGCGCTACCGCGCGGAGGGCATCCCCGTCCCCGCCCCGACGCGGACGGTGACCGTGCGCCAGGGCGAGCTTCCCGCGCTCATCCCCCACCAGCGGGACGAGGGTCGGGTCTGACCCGGGGCGCGGCCTCGCGTACCGCCTCGAAAGCCCTTGCATAAGGGGGCGTTGGGGGGTCACGAACTGCCCGTAGGGGAGCAAAACCAGTCGCATATGACGGGCGGGCAGTCTCCCCCACCCGAGGCCCTGGGACACACCCCCGTCGCACAGCGCCGGAATCCCCGGCCCCGGATACGGGGTCGGTCATTTCCGGCCGATTGCCAAAAGGAGTTGAAAAAACACACCTTGTGGTCACGGAACCGCACGAAGACGATCGGCCCCCTGCCCGTCTTCGAGGAGGTTCCCGTGACCGATCGCCTTTCGCTCTCTCCGGATTCAGCACGGCAACTCGCGACCGCCACCAAGACCGCGCCGCAGATGCGCGGCACCACCCCGCGCTATCTGCTGCGCGCCCTGCCCTGGGTGGACCTCAAGTCCGGTGTGTACCGCGTGAACCGGCGCCGCACCTTCGTGCTCGGCGACGACCGGATCAGCACCCACACCGACGGCGGCTCCACCCGCGTCATACCCGGCGACCTGCGCGAACTGCCGTACCTGCGGGACGCCGACGAGTCCTGCCTGACCGAACTCGCGGGCGCCTTCAGCGAGGTCCACTTCGAGGCCGGGCAGGTCCTCGCCCAGGAGGGCGACCCCGCCGAGCGGCTGTGGATCATCGTGCAGGGCCGCGCCGAGAAGCGGGTGACAGGCCGCTACGGCGAGGAACAGCTGATCGAGGTCATCGGAGACGGCCAGTTCTTCGACCTCGGCGCCTGGACCCGCGAGCAGCAGACGCCCTACCGCGTGCAGGCCCTGACCCCCGGTACCGCCCTGTGCGCCGACCGCAGCGCCCTGGCCGCGCTCGCCGACCGCGACGAGCGGGTCCGCTCCTCGATGACCGCGTACGTCTCCGGCAACGGCGTCCGGCCCGGCGCCGAGGTCCCCGTCGACCTCACCTCCGGCCACGTCGGCGAGCCCGACCTGCCGGCCACCTACGTCGACTACGAGGACGCGCCGCGCGAGTACCACATGACGCTCGCGCAGACGATCCTGCGCGTCCACACCCGCGTCCACGACGTCTACAGCGGCGACGTCGACCAGACCCGCCAGCAGGCGCTGCTCACCATCGAGGCGCTGCGCGAGCGACAGGAGGCGGCGCTGCTCAACCACCCGGAGTTCGGCCTCTTCCACAGCGTCGCGCCGGGCCAGCGCGTGCAGACGCGCACCGGCTCGCCGACCCCCGACGACCTCGACGAGCTGCTCGCCAAGGTGTGGAAGCAGCCCAGCTTCTTCCTCGCGCACCCGAAGGCCATCGCCGCGTTCGGCCGCGAATGCACGCGGCGGGGTGTGCCCCCGGTGACGGACAGCCGCTTCGGCAGCCCGCTGCTGACCTGGCGCGGGGTTCCGCTCCTGCCGTCGGACAAGGTGCCGTTCAGCAACGGCGTCGGCGGCAACGGCTCGGCCGCGGCCGTCGGCACCACGGAGATCCTGCTCATGCGGATGGGCGAGGCCGACCGGGGCGTGGTCGGGCTGCGGCCCGCCGAGGTCGCCGACGAGGTCGAACCCGGTCTGTCCATGCGGAACATGGGCACCGACCAGAAGGGCATCAGCTCGTACCTGATGACGGCGTACTTCAACACGGCGGTCCTCGTCGAGGACGCCATCGCGGTGCTCCAGAACGTCGAGGTGAACAACTACCATGACTACTCCTGATCTCAGGGCGCTGCTGCGTTCCCCTGAGCAGGTGCCGTCGCCGACGGCCACCGCGGCCGCCGGGGCCCCGGCGATACCCGCCGGGACGCCCACCGCGGCCACGACCGTGCCCGCCGCGCCCCCGACCGACCTGACCGGCCTCTCTGACCCGACCGGCCTCTCCGACCCGTCCGGTCTCTCCGGTCTCGCCACCGCGACCACCGGCGCCTTCTCGCCCGAGGCCGCCCGCAAGGACGTCCCGATCCTGCACCGCACCGTCAACGGCCATCCGCTCGTCTGGCTCGACAACGGGGCGACCACGCAGAAGCCCCGGCAGGTGATCGAGGCCGTCAGCGCGTACTACAGCGCGGCCAACTCCAACATCCACCGCGGCGCGCACACCATGGCACGCGAGGCCACGGAGCTGTACGAGGCGGGGCGGGGCGCGGTGGCCCGGTTCCTGGGGGCACCCTCGCCCGACACGGTCATGTTCGTGCGGGGCACCACCGAGGCGATCAACCTGGTGGCGCAGAGCTGGGGCCGGGCGCACCTCGGCCCGGGGGACGACATCCTCGTGCCCGTCCTGGAGCACCACTCGGACATCGTCCCCTGGCAGTTGATCGCCGAGGAGACGCGGGCCCGGGTCGTACCCGTGCCGCTGACGCCGGACGGCGAGATCGACCAGGCCGAGTACGCCGACCTGCTGTCCGCGCGCACCCAGATGGTCGTGATCAGCCAGGCCTCGAACGTGCTCGGCACCGTGCCGCCGGTGCGTGAGATGGCGGCGCTGGCTCACCGCTACGGCGCGAAGGTCCTGGTGGACGGCGCGCAGGCGGTGGCCCACATGCCGGTGGACGTCACGGAGTTGGGCGCGGACTTCTACGCCTTCTCCGGGCACAAGCTGTTCGCTCCCACGGGCATCGGCGCCCTGTACGCGACGCCGCAGGCCATGGCGGAGATGCGGCCCTGGCAGGGCGGCGGCAACATGATCGAGTCGGTGAGCTTCGAGCGGACGACGTTCGCGGCGATGCCGCACATGATGGAGGCGGGGACCGGCCACATCTCCGGTGTGGTCGGCCTGCTGGCGGCGATCGACTGGCTGCGCGGCTTCGACCGGAGCGCGGTGGCGGCGTACGAGCAGGAGCTCATGGCGTACGCGATGCAGGCGATGGCGACCGTCCCGGGCCTGGAGGTGATCGGGTCGGCGGCCGAGCGGATCGCGGTGCTCACCTTCACGATGGCGGGCCACGATCCGGCAGCGATCGCGGACTGGCTGGACCGGGACGGGATCGCGGTCCGCGCGGGCCACCACTGCGCGCAGCCCGCGCTCGCGCACTACGGCCTGGAGTCGGCGGCCCGCGCCTCGTTCGCGCTGTACAACACCTCGGACGAGGTGGACCAGTTGGTGGCGTCGCTGCGGCGGCTCGGCCAGTCCGGTCAGGGCGCCCCGGCGCAGCAGGCGTGATCCGGCGGGATCCGGGGCCGTCAGCCCTTGGGGCGGCGGCTCCGGGTCCTGAAGTGGAACACGATCAGGCCGACGACGGCGAAGGACGCGGCCCAGATCAGGCCGAAGCCGAGGTAGCGCCACAGGACGGTGTCGCCGAGCGAGCCGCCCACGGAGAACTGCATCGGTCCGAAGGAGGGGAAGTACTGCAGGACCGGCTTGTTGGCGGCCGGGTTGCCGAGCGGGTTCTGCAGGAACGTGTCGGTGAGGCCCCCCATGATGATGAGGAAGAAGCCCTCCAGGTCGTTCTTGACCAGGACGCCGAGCAGCAGGCCGAGCGAGCCGTAGGTGAGGGTCATGGTGGCGAACCCGGCGAGGATCGTCCCCCAGCCGGTGAGCCCGGGGCGCCAGTAGAGCAGCAGGGCCAGGGCGGTGTAGAGCGCGATGGTGCTCGCGACGATGCCGATGGCGAGCATCTTGGCGCCGACGAGGGTGGACTGGCCGAACCCGGCGAAGGCCAGGCGCTTGTCGAAGGCCAGGGCCTTGCGGACGGCGTCGAAGACGACGAAGCCGGAGATCATCGTGAGCGCGTTGAGCCCGGCGGTGATCAGCGTGATGTGCTTGCCGCCGACACTCAGCATCTCGCCGGTCGCGTACAGCTTGAAGTCCACGTCCTTGTCGCCCGCGATGGCCGTCATCAGCAGATACCAGAGCGGCACGAACAGCAGGAGGAGCAGCGCGGCGAGGCGGTTGCGGCTCTGTTCGCGTACGGAGAACCGCAGCGCGGTCGGGAACTGGCCGTACAGCGGGGTGCCCGGGAGGGTGTCAGGCGCCGGCATGGCTGGGCTCCTTCACTGCCGTGTCACGGTGCGTCAGACGGCCGTCGACGAGGTCGGCGAGGACGTCGAAGCGCTCCTGCTCGAAGACGAGGTGGGTGATGACGACGACGGCCTTGTCCCGCTCGTGCAGTTGGTCGACGAGGTCCCAGAAGCGTAGGTAGGTCTCCCAGTCGAAGCCCTGGTACGGCTCGTCGAGGAGCAGGACGTCCGGGTCGTGCAGGAGCGCGAGGGTGAGGTTGAGCTTCTGGCGGGTGCCGCCGGACAGCTCGCCCGCCGCGGTGTCGCGGTACTTGTCGTAGCCCAGCAGGCGCACCAGTTCGTCCGCGCGGTCCAGGTCGGCGAGGCGGTGGGCGGCGGCGAAGTAGCGCAGGTGCTGGTCGACGGTGAGGTTGGCGTTGAGGACGGGGTCCTGCGGGCAGTAGCCGAGCGTGCCGCCGAGGGAGACCTCGCCCCGGTCGACGCGCAGGGTGCCCGCGATCGCCTTGAGGAGCGTCGACTTGCCGGAGCCGTTCTCGCCCACGACCGCGACCAGTTGCCCGGGCTCGACCGTGAGGTCCACTCCGCGCAGCACCTGATGTCGGCCGTAGGCCTTGTGGATGTCCCGGGCGGTGAGTGCGGGTTCGGGCCGTGCGGTCATGCCTGGCCTCCTTCTGCTTGGGGTGCCTGGGGAGTCGCGTTCAGCCCGCCCGCGTAGATGCTCAGGAGCTCCGGGCCCCAGCGGGCCAGGCCCGCCGCCGACAGCGGGTCGACGCCGAGCACCCCGGTCAGCTGGTCGCGGAGCAGGAACACCGAGAGGTCGTTGACCAGCAGCAGCGCGGCGCGGACCTGGGGATCGTGGCCCCTGTCGGCGGCGCCCGACTCGGCGAGGTCGTCCAGCGTCTCCCTGCTCATCGCGTACAGCCGCCGGAACAGGCCGCGGCCCGCCTCCGTGTCGGACAGCAGGAGCCTGCGCAGATAGCCGGGCAGGGGGGAGCCGACCGGCAGGTGGCGCAGGAAGACCTCGCCGAGTGAGCGCGCGGCGGCCCCCGACTCGTCGAGCAGCTCCGGACCGTTCTCGCCGGTCAGCTCGCTGAGCATGCCCTCGAAGACCTTGATGACGTACTGGTCGACCTCCTGGCGCAGGCCGTCCTTGGAGCGGAAGTGGTGCACCACGAGCCCCGGTGAGACACCGGCCGCCGTGGCGATCTGCCGGACGGTCACCACGTCGGGGCCGTGCACGGCGAAGAGGCGCAGGGCCTCGTCTCTGATGACCGCCCGCGTGGTGCGATCCTCGGGCATTGAACGCATATACAGCAGACTAAACGCTCGTTCAGCCGCCTGTCCAGCGCCGCCGGCGGCGCGGGGCCGTCCACCATCCGTGGAGGGCCGCGGCACCCGTCTCCACAGATGATGGAGACGGATATCCGGAAATTGATCGGGGGCCTTGCGGGCAAAACCCGTCAGGCGATCGATGGCACCCGGGCACCACCCCTGCAAAACTCTTTCCGAGCCGAAAGAACAGGGCCAAGAGGGGGTCAGAGGGGGACTTCGCACTTCCTTTCTTTCCGAGCGGCCAGTGCGCCCTTTGTTGTCCAGTGATGCCGTTTGCTGCCACCGAGGGGAACGTCATGCACATCCATGTCCTGGGGCCTGTTTCCGTGGCCACGGACGGGAAACTCCACGGAATCCAGGCCAACAAGGTGCGGGCCATGCTGGCCACGCTCGCCCTCGACGCGGGTCGCGCCGTCGCGCACGGGGACCTCGCCGACGAGCTGTGGGCGGGCCAGCCGCTCGGCAACACCCGCAACGCGCTCCAGGCGCACGCCACCCGGCTGCGCAAGGTGCTCGACGGACACCGGCTCGACGCTCACCGACCGTGCCGTCGCGGCGGGACCGTCCTGCGCGCGGTGCGCGGCGGCTACCTGCTGGATGTGCCGCCGGGGTCCGTCGACGGCGACCGCTTCCTGGACCTGGCCACGCGCGGCGCGGCGGCGCTGCCCGTGGCCCCCGAGCGCGCGATCGAGCTGCTCCAGGCCGCACTCGAGCTGTGGCGGGGGCCCGCGCTGCTCGACGCGGGCGACGGGCTGCGCTGCCGGGGCGCGGCCGCGCTCTTCGACGAGCGGCGCCTGACGGTCCGTGAGGATCTGATCAGGGCCCGGCTCGCGGTCGGCGACGCCGCCCGCGCGGTGGCCGAGCTGCGCCGCCTGGTGGCTCAGCACCCGCTGCGCGAGCGCTTCTGCGAGCTCCTGATGCTCGGCCTGTACCGCACCGGCCGGCAGGCGGAGGCCCTTGAGCTGTTCCATGTGACGCGGCGGCGGCTCGACGAGGAGCTCGGCGTGCGGCCGGGAATCGTGCTCCAGCGTCGGCACACGGAAATCCTCTCGCAGGACCCGGCGCTTTCCCTTTCAACCGCCACAGCGGCCACGTGAAGCACCGCGACCGCTCCGACGCCGTTTCCGTACCGGCCGCCCCACTTCTCGCTTTTCGAAATGCGCCGCAGCCTCAATCGCCGCCGCCTCGAACGACGGGGCAGCGGCCCGGTCGCCGAGAGACATTTCCTCGCGTGCTCAACGAAACCTCATTTCCGTGTGAGACATCCGGTTCGCCGACCGCAGGAGCAGCCGCGTGACGACCTCCCATCCGCAACCGCCCCGGGCCGCCGCCCCCGCCCGGCCCGGGGAGCCCGTCGCCGTCGTGGGCGTCGCGGCGCTCGACCCGGGCACGCTCGACGACGTCGTGGTGGACGTCGCCCGCTTCGGCATCCCGCCCCTCCAGGCCAGGTCCATGAACCGGATGCAGCTGCTGATGCTGGAGGCGGCCCGCCGCTGCCTGGCCGACGCGGACCACCCGGAGCGGCCGCTGCCCGCCGAGCGCACCGACGTCGTCGCCGGTCTGTGCTTCGCCCTCGACCGGCAGCACGCGAACGCCCTGCGGGTCGAACTCCCCCGCTACGCCCGCGAGGTGGAGCGCGCGGCCGTCGCCGCGGGCACCGACCCGGACAGCGCCGCGCGCGCCGGGGACGAGCTGCGCGAGCTGCTCACGCGGCGGCTCGGCGGGTCGCCGCACGACCGGGTCGGCGAGATGGCGAGCACGATCCCGGCGCGGATCGCGGCGGCCTTCAAGCTCCACGGCCGCACCCTCGCCGTGGAGTCCGCGGAGGCCACGTCGTTCGTGGCCCTCGCCCACGCGCTGGAACAGCTGCGGGCAAAGGAGTCGGACGCGGTCCTCGTCCTGACCGGCCAGCGGGACGAGAGTCCGTACGTGGCGCGGGCGTTGGCGGCGAAGAGCGGGGCAGGGTCGGGGCAGGCGCCCCCCGACGGCCCCCCGCCCCCGCGCCCTCTCACCGAAGGGGTCGGCGCCGTCCTCCTCAAGCGGCTCTCGGACGCCGTCCGCGACCAGGACCGCGTCTACGCCACGATCCTCGACTGCACCCTGCGCCACGACCCGCAGCCCGGCTGCTTCCGCCCGTCGCGCTCCGCCGAGCTGCGGCAGGGCGCGGCCGCCGCGTCGCTGCGGGCGGCCGGGGTCGACCCGGACACGGTGCAGTACGTCGAGTACGTGGACTCGGCCGTCACCACCGGGGGCGGAGCCACGACCGTCACCACCGGTGTCGGAGCCACGACCGTCCCGGGCGGGGCCGAAACCACGACCAGCTCAGGCGGGCCCGAGGCCACGACCGTCCCGAGCCGGCCCGGAGCCACGACCAGCCCGGACAGGCCCGGAGCCACGACCGTCCCGAGCGGGCCCGGAGCCACAACCAGCCCGGACAGGCCCGAAACCACCACCGGCCCCACCCCACCGCGCCCCGCGCCGGGCCCCGTGGCGCTCGGCAGTGGCGACGGCCGCGCCTTCGCGCACGCGGGACTCGCCGCGCTCACGAAGGTCGCCCTGGCCCTGCACCAGGGGCGCTATCCCGGTCGGCCGGGCGCCGCCGGTGCGGAGTCGGACGGCACGGCGGCCCGGGTGCCGGGGCCCGGCGCCCCGTGGCAGGCGGGGGTGCGGGCCGGCGTGCCGCGGCGCGCGGTGGTCCAAGGGGCGTCCCTCACCGGCACGTTCAGCCACCTCGTCCTGGAAGAGCACCCCGGCCCGGGGGCGAGCGGGCCACGGGCCGGGGGCGGCCGCCCGGTGCCCCGGGGTCGTACCCGGCGTGCCTGGGCAGCCGCGACGCGGGCCGTGCCGGTCGCGGTGGTCGGGCTCGGGGGGAGGTTCGCCGGGGCCGCGGACGCCGCCGGGTTCTGGCGCGTGGTGTCGTCGGGCCGGACCCGGATCGGGCCCGTGCCGGACGCGGTGCTCGACCGGGAGCTCTACCACTCCCCCGGCGCCCTCAGCCTCACCTACTCGTACACCGACCAGGGCGGCCACGTGCCGGTGCCCGACGAGCCGCCGGAGGACCTCGGGGTGCTGCCGCCCCGGTACGCGGCGCTCGACGGCGCGCAGCGGCTCGCGCTCGCCGTCGCGGCGGAGCTGTTCGCGCCGCGCCGGGCCCTCAGCGGACGCGGCGTGGTCGCGGTCGGCGGGACGCTGGGGCTCACGCGGGAGCGGCAGGCCCACGCCGGGCTCGTGCTGGACGGGCTCGACGACACGATCGCCGGGCTCCCCGCGCTCGCCGGGCTCTCCGCCCTCGGCCGCAAACGGCTCCTGGAACGGCTGCGGGAGCGCACCGGCCGGGCGGACCGGGCCGATGGGGGCTCGAGCGGGCTGCCGCCCGCGCTCCTCGACGGCTGCCTCGCCAGCGGCGTCGCCGCGCTGCTCGCGAACGAGTACGGGCTCGACGCGGTGCCGCTCGCGGTGGAAGCGGCCTGCGCGTCGTCACTGGCCGCGCTCGACATCGCCGTCGGCGCGCTGCGCTCGGGCACGGCGGACTACGCGGTCGCGGGCGGCGTCGAACTGGCCTGCAACGTACGGGACATGGTGCTGTGCTCGGCCCTCGGCCTGCTCTCGCACAGCAGGAACGCGCCGTTCGACGCGGGCGCCGACGGGTTCACACCGGGTGACGGCTGCGGGCTCTTCCTGCTGAAGCGGTACGACGACGCGCTGCGCGACGGCGACACGGTGCACGGCGTGATCCGTGCGGTCGGCGCGTCCAACGACGCCAAGTCGCTCATCGCGCCGGACGTCGCGGGCCAGGTGCGCGCCATGCAACGGGCCTTCGCCCAGGTCGACTTCGAGCCCTGCACGGTCGACTACCTGGAGGCGCACGGCACCGGCACCAAGGTCGGCGACCGCGTCGAGATCGCGGCGGCGGCGCGCCTGTACGCGGGCGGGCCGCGGGCCGAACCGCTGCGCATCGGCTCGGCGAAGTCGTTCTTCGGGCACACCTTCGCGGCGGCGGGCAGCGCGGGCCTGCTGCGCACCCTGCTCGCCCTGCGGGCCGGGACGCTGCCGCCCAACACCCTGCTGCGCACCCTCAATCCGGCGCTCGGGCTCGCCGCCGTCCCCGCCGAGATCCGCACCGACCCGCAGCCCTGGGCGCGCCCGCCGGGCAGGCCGCGGCGGGCGGCCGTCAGCTCCTTCGGCACCGGCGGCATCAACTACCACGTGCTCGTAGAGGAACACCGCGAGGAAGGGTCCGGACCGCGATGAGTTTCGCCTTCGGCGCAGACGCCGACACGTCCGCCGCCACCGACAGCGGGATCGACGCCGACAGCGCCGCCGCGGGCGCCGCGCATCCCGACGCCGCGGAGATGTGCCGCATGGTCGAGGCCTTCGCGCGGCGCGAACTCGGTGACGTACCTGATCCGTTCGATCCCGCGGAGTTCCGGCGGCGCTGGCTGCTCGCGGGCGGGCAGGGGCTCCTCGGCAGCGTGGTGCCGACGGCGTACGGCGGCAGCGGTCTGGACGCGGTCACGGCCGCGGCCGTCCTGGAGGCGCTGGGCTACGGCTCGCCGGACACCGGGTTCGCGTTCTCCCTCGCGGCGCACCTGTTCGCCGCGGTGATGCCGGTCGTGGAGTTCGGCACGGAGCGGCAGAAGCGGCGGTGGCTGCCAGCGCTGTGCTCGGGCGAGCGGATCGCGGCGCACGCCATCACGGAGCCGGAGGCCGGTTCGGACACCCTCGCGCTGCGGACGCGTGCGGTGCGCGACGGCGACCGCTACGTCCTCGACGGCGCCAAGGCGTTCACGACGAACGCGCCGGTGGCGGACGTGTTCGTGGTGCAGG
Source organism: Streptomyces flavofungini (assembly GCF_030388665.1). Classification (NCBI taxonomy): domain Bacteria; kingdom Bacillati; phylum Actinomycetota; class Actinomycetes; order Kitasatosporales; family Streptomycetaceae; genus Streptomyces; species Streptomyces flavofungini. The sequence goes on from NZ_CP128846.1 coordinate 1,374,558, forward strand.
CGGCGACAGCGGCCGGCGGCGGGTTCTTCGGCCTGACGGCGTTCGTCGTCGAGGCGGGCACGCCGGGGCTCACGGTCGGTCCTGCGTACGACAAGGTGGGGCTGCGCGGCTCCCCGACGGCCGATGTGCGCCTCGACGGGTGCGTGGTGCCCGCGAGTCAGGTGCTCGGGGCCGAGGGGGCGGGCGCGAGCGTGTTCGCGGGCTCCATGAAGTGGGAGCGCACCTGCCTGTTCGCGGCGTATCTCGGCGCGATGCGGCGCGTCCTCGAAACCACGGTCGCCCACGTCAAGGAGCGCGAGCAGTTCGGGGTGCCCATCGGCGGCTTCCAGGCGGTGAGTCATCGCGTCGTCGACATGACGCTGGCCCTGGAGTCGGCGCGGCTGCTGCTCCACAAGGCGGCGCGGGATCTCGCACGGGGCAGCGAGGACGAGGTCGCGCCCGCGCTCGCGAAGCTCGCCGTCAGCGAGGCGGCCGTGCGGATCGGCCTCGACGCGGTCCAGCTGCGGGGCGCGCTCGGCGTCCTGGCGGGCGGCGACGCCGAGACGCTGCTGCGGGACGCGCTGCCGGCCCGCATCTTCTCCGGGACCAACGAGATCCAGAAGAACAACATCGCCCGCGCCCTCGGTCTCGGCGGCAACCGCCGTGCGGGCGGCAGGCGCTGACCGTACGGACCGCACACCTTCCGACTGACGGGATGTCATGCAGCATGTCGCCCACCCCATCCGCCACCACCGTCATCGTGCATCGCATCCGGCTGCTGGACGGCGTGGACCCGGAGCGGTTCGAGTCCTGGGTCCGGGACGTCGACTACGCGGCTTGTCCGCGGCTGCCGGGGGTGGTCGCGTTCGCCGTGCACCGCGTCGCGGACGCCGGGGCGGCTTCGCCCGGTGAGTACTTCGAGGTCATCGAGGTGACCGACCGAGCGGACTTCGCCCGGGATATGCGTTCCGGCACATTCCGTGGACTGGTCGCCGAATTCGAGAAGATGGCCACGGTGGTGGCCGAGTTGACGGGGGATCGGGTGGGGTCCGGATACCGGTCCGGATAGTGCCGCGATGCGGGATCGGGGTGCGAAGCGGAATCCAGGGGCGTGGGCACGCAATCAGGGAGGCGGCATTCCCGGTCGGGCGCTGTTCATCCCTCTTGGCCACGGAATTCCGCGGTCCGCCCGATTGTCGCCATCAAGCCTGTTTCATAGGCGATGGCGACGGCCTGGGCGCGTGTGCTCACGCCCATCTTCCGGAGCACGTGGTGGACGTGGGACCGGACGGTCGCGAGGGACACGGAGAGTTTCTCGGCGACTTCCGCGTTCGACTTCCCCTGGGCGAGCAGGACGATCACCTCGGACTCGCGCGGCGTGAGATCGGCGGCCCTGCGCCCGACACCGCAGGGGCGCCCCTGCTGGGGCAGGCCCTGGAGGCAGCGCCGGGCGGCGGCCGGCATCACCATGGAGGCGCCCGCGCTCACCGTGCGCAGCACGTGGATCAGATCGTCCGCGGAGGAGTCGGGGGCGAGGACCGCTCTGACGCCGACGCACAGGGCCTCGACGGAGCGGTGCGCGGACTCGGCCTTGGCGATCAGGACTATCTTCGTCAGGGCGGCGAGCTCGGCCAGCTCACGGCTGTCGTCCAGGCCGAGCGCCGGTGCCACCACGATCATGACGTGGGGGGTCAGCTCGGCGACGGTCGCGGCGGATTCACGTCCTGTGGTGAATCCGAGGACCTCGAAGTCGGGCTGCTGATCGAGCAGCGCGCGCATCGCCGCGGACATGATCGACTCGTCGCAGCACACCAGGACGCGGATCTTCATGGATCGCCGCCTCACCGCATCCCGGCCGGCCACGGGCCGCGCCCACGCCGGTCACACCGGACCGTTCCTCCCCTTCTTCTCGTCCCGGCCGTCACCGCAACCCACCCACGCGGGCCGGCCTCCCCGGCCCGAGGACGACTTCCGGCTGGTGCCCCCCTGCAGCAGTTCCCCATCTCGCCGCCCCCCTTTGAATGACACGACCATGTGCCTTCGGGTACCCCTCGTCGCTGCTGCCCGTAAACGTGTCCGGCTGCTGTTCGAATCTGCGCTTTCTCCGTTCGTACGCCCTCTCTCGCGGCATATCAGGGCAGACTCACGGGTGCGGAATATGCCGTCCGCACTGCAACATTATGTGGGCGCAACTGGCGTCCGGGCGAGGATTATCGGAAGAAGCATGAGAATGGCTCGAAACGGCGCGACGGGAAAGTCAGATCCTCCGCAGGTGTGCGTCGGCAGGGCGGCGTGGGGAGCACGGGAACTCGGTGGCGGGCCACCCGAGGCGGCTCACGAAGAACGCGCGCCCGGGAATCCGGAGGCTCGACTGGAACGCCGCCCGTAGATCTTCGTGCTGGAGGACGACGCTCACGGGGTGCAGGGCGAGCCCGGCGACGGTCGCGCACAGCCAGTAATCGGCCAGTCGCGCTCCGCCCTTGACAGCGTCCGCGAGCGTCGGCTCCGTCCGGTCGAAGCTCATGGCGACGACGACGGGCGTCGGACGCACCATCCGGGCGAGCCCGTGGGCGAGGCGGCGGCCGACGAAGCGGTCGTAGCGGACGGGGCCGAGCAGCCGCATCGTCGCGGGCGCGAGGGCGGCGCGCAGGGCCTGCCTGCTCGGCCACGACAACGGCCCGAACAGCTGGTCGAGGGCGAAGCCGTCGCCGCGCGCGGCGGCTCGGGAGCGGTCGGCCCGCAGGAACGCGTACGTCTCGCGCCAGGCCTCACGGTGGCTGAAGTCGCGGCCGCCGTGCTCGGCCACGAAGTCGGCGAACGCCGCGCGGTCGGTGCCGGACGTCAGATGCCGCACGGTGACGTCCGCGCCGCGCGCCGCCGCGCACCCCGAGGGGGCGAGCAGGCCGTCCAGGAGGGCGGGCCGGACGGGCTGGGGGCGGTAGGGGGCGCGGTTGGTGCGGCGGGCGCGGGCGGCGGCGCGCAGGGCACGCAGCTCCGCACCGCCGTCCCGGGCACCGGGGCCGACGTCGCCTCCGGCCCCGGTCGCGCCCCCGGCCCCTGCCCCGGCCTCCGCTCCGGCCTCAACTCCGGCCTCAGCCCCGGGCCCTGCCCCGCCCCGGCCCCGCAGCCGCGCCACGCACAGCGCCGTCCACGACCGGGGCCAGGCGGTCCCCGGCAGTTCGGCGCCGTGCGCCGCCCCCGCATCCAACGGGCCGTCGGCGAAGCGCAGGGCGTCCACGGACCAGCCCTGTGCCTCCAGGGCCCGCAGCAGGAGCTGCCAGTACAGGCCGCAGCTGAGCAGCATCTCGACGGCGTGGGCGGGCAGCGACCGCAGCTCCCGGTCACGGTCGAGCCCGAGGACGAGGTACTGACACGTCTCGTCCGCCTCGCCCGCCCCCTTCGCCTCGTCCGCCTCCTTCACCTCGTACGTATCGTCTGCCGCGTCCGTCCCATCGCCGCGCCCACCCCGCCCGCCCTCGGGACCCTCGGCCTCCCGGAGCACCCCGGGCACCCCGGGCACCCCGCTCGCCCCCGCCTCCCCTTCGACCACCCGCACAGCGGCAGCCCGAGACACCTCGCTCCTGGCCCACGCCACCGCCCACGGCTGGCAGTTGTGGGACGAGGGGCTGAGCACGGCGATCCGGGCGGCCTCCCGCAGAGCGTCGGCGAATTCGGCGGAGGAGGCGGAGCGCGTGGTCGTGGGCGCGGCTGAGGCGGCGGGTTCCGTGGTCGTGGGCGCGGTGGGGACGCCGGGGGCAGGGGCCCGTTCTGTGGTCATCGTCGTGTTCTCCTCAGCTCCACGCGGGGCATGCGAGCAGGCGGCGTTCTCGTGGGTCCGGCACCGTCCGTGCGTCAGCGGTCCACGGGCGGGGGCAGCAGGAAGGGGTAGGGCTTGCGCCGGATCTTGCGGTGCCAGAGCCGGTCGGCCGCGCGCAGGCGTTGGATCAGCTCCCACATGCGCGCGTCGTCGCGGTAGTACGCAAGGACCTCGGCGGCCGTGATCGGCTCCGTGAGGCGGGCGTTGGCCTGCTCCAGGAACGCGGGGATCAGCGCGTCCAGGCGTTCCTTGTGGAGGTTGCCGAGGAAGTCCAGGAGCACGCCGCGCGTCGCGTAGAACTTGTCGAAGACGGACCTGGCCACGCAGAGGCGGACGGCGTCACGCAGGATCCACGGCAGCGAGGTGAAGAACAGGCGCACGTCGAGGAGTTCGCGGCCGCGGCCGTCACGCATCAGCGGGGTGGTGACGTCCAGATAGGTCAACTCGCCGTCCATGTCGACCCAGTTGGAGGCCTGCGCGTCCAGGCCGAGCGTCGGGTGCACAGCGGCGTCGACGCGGTCGAGGAAGCGGGCGAAGAAGTTCTTCGCCCAGGCCTCGTCCTCGGTGTGCAGGAGCCGGGAACAGAGCCGCTCCGGGGGGAGTTCGCGCTGCACGCAGTACGCCGTGATCCGCCCGGAGGGCCCGGCGGTGTGCCACACCTCGGTGGGCGCGACGGTCAGGCCCCGGTCGGCGAGTCGGCGCAGATACGCGTCGAGCGAGTGGCGGTAGCGCTCGAAGCGGTCCCGGTCGGGGAAGGCAGGCAGCCGTTTGCAGGCGAAGGAGCCCTCGTCGGTGCGGAGCCGGAGCACGAGGGTGATCTCGCCGTGGCCGAGGACGTCGAGGGCGCCGTCGTCGGCTCGGCGCAGCGCGTCCTGCACCTGTTCCTCCAGGCGCGCAAGCGCGGTACGGGGGACCGTGAGGGTCATGGGTGCCTCGCTCTCGGCGGCAGCGGGGGTACGGGGGCGACCGTGACGCGGTCGTCGGGTTCGGTGGGGCGGCGCGCGGGCGTGGCGCGGGCGCCCCGGTTCATGGCGCCGTCACCACCAGGACGGCGTTCTGGCCGCCGAAGCCGAAGGAGTTGCTGACCGCGACGTCCACCTTCCGGGGGCGCGCGGCCCCGGAGACGACGTCCAGCTCGATGTCGGGGTCCTGGTCGTGGAGGTTGGCGGTCGGCGGCACCGTGCCGTGCTGGACGGCGAGGACGGTCAGGGCGGCCTCGATCGCGCCCGCCGCGCCCAGGGTGTGCCCGAGCACCCCCTTGGTGGAGGTGACGGCGGCGCCCGTGCCGAGGAACTTGCGCAGCACCGCCGCCTCGGCCGCGTCGTTCAGGGGCGTCGACGTGCCGTGCGCGTTGACGTGGTCGACCTCGTCCGGCATCACGCCCGCCCGCGCGAGAGCCGTGCGCAGCGCGCGCAGCACACCGGTGCCCCGCGGATCCGGCGCCGTCATGTGGTGCGCGTCGGCCGACGCGCCGTACCCGGCGAGGCGGGCCCGGACGACGGCGCCGCGCGCCCGTGCGTCCGCCGCGCGCTCCAGGACGAGCATGCCGCTGCCCTCGCCGATGACGAACCCGTCCCGGTCCCGGTCGAACGGCCGGGAGGCGGCGGCGGGTTCGTCGAGTCGCCGGGACAGCGCGCCCATCTGTGCGAAGCCGGTGACCATCAGGGGCGTCACGCCGGCTTCGCCGCCGCCCGCGACCACCACGTCGCAGCTGCCGTCGCGCAACAGGTGCAGCGCCGTGCCGACGGCGGTCGCGCCGGACGCGCAGGCCGTCGCGGTCACCAGGTTCGGTCCGGTCGCGCGCAGGTCCATGGCGAGGTGCCCGGCGACCATGTTCGGTACGAGCATGGGGATCAGGAGCGCCGACACGGCCTGCGGTCCCTGGTCAAGCAGGCGGCGGTGCTGGGCCTCCCAGGTCGCCACGCCGCCGAGGCCGCAGCCGACGACGACGCCGACGCGGGCGCCGTCCCACGTGCCCGGATCGAGCCCGCTGTCCGCGACGGCCTCGCGCGCGGCGGCGACGGCCAGCTGGCTGAACCGGTCCTGCGTCAACGCGCTGCGCCTGCCCACGTGTCGGCGGGCGCTGAAGCCCGGCACCGTGCAGGAGATGTCCACCGGAAGACCGGCGAGAGCCGGGTCGGTCGCCGCCGCCGACCGGCCGCGGCACACCCCGGCCCAGGTGTCGGCCACGCCGATGCCCGCCGCGGTGACGAGTCCGAGGCCGGTGACGGCGATGTCGTCCGGGCGGCCTGCGGGTGCGGGGCGCGTCATGAGGCGGGGGTGGGAAGGACGGGCCGGCTGGGGGCTGCGGGGGCGGGGCCGGTGCGGTCGGCCGCCGGGGGCGGGGCCGGGGCAGGTGCTGGTCGCGGTGTCCGTGGCGGTGCGGCTCGCGTGGTCCGTGCCGGTGCGGCTCGCGTGGTCCGTGACCGTGTTGGCGCCGGTGCGCGTACGGGAGTTGGTGCTCGTACCGGGTCCGGCCCTCCTACCGGCTCCGGCGCTCCCGCCGAAGCCCGTCCTCGTACCGGATCCGGCCCCTGAGCCGGTCCTCCCGACCCCGCCGTCACCACCGGCGCCACCCCTTCCTTCCCCGCCCTCCGCGCCAGCACCTCCGCCACCGCCCCGACCGTGTCCCCGGGCCTCGCCGCCTCCTCGCCGACGGCCACGCCCAGTTCGGCGTGGACGACGAGGAACAGCTCGACCAGGTACAGCGAGTCCATGCCGAGGTCGTCGAACGTGGTGTCGGGCGTGATCTCCGCGAGGTCCACGTCGAACCGGCCGACGAGAACGCCGAGCAACCTGCCGTACATCGCGCTCATCGAATGCGCCCCACCTCTCCCATCGCCTGGGGTCGAGTCTGCGGGCCGTGCCTGACCGGCCGCCGCGCCGGACGCTGACCGATGGCTGACCGCAGGGGCCGCGGAACCGCCCGGCGCCGCGCCGCCGGAGGCGATCAGCGGGCGGTCAGCGAGCCGTCAGCACGCGCGGCCGTTCCCCGTCAGCACGCCCGGCGAGACTCGGTGAACGCACCCACGTCCTGCCGTCCGGGAGACCGAGGAGCACGCGTGACCGCACCCCCACCGAGCCAGCCGCCGCCGACCCGTGCCGCGGTGCTCACCGGGGTCGGCGGCTGTCTGCCGCCGACCGCCGTGAGCAACGACGAGCTGGCCGCGCGCCTCGACAGCTCCGACGCGTGGATCCGCTCCCGCACCGGGATCCGGCAGCGGTACTTCGCCGCGCCCGGCACCGCCACCTCCGATCTGGCAGTCGGTGCGGGCGCCAAGGCCCTGAAGTCGTCCGGCACGCCCCTCGTGGACGCCGTGCTGCTCGCGACCACCACACCGGACCGGCCGTGCCCGGCGACCGCGCCCGCCGTCGCGGCGCGCCTCGGCCTGACCGGGGCGGCCGCCTTCGACGTCTCGGCGGTGTGCACGGGCTTCGTGTACGCCCTCGCCACGGCCGCCGGGCTGATCGCCGCCCGCGCCGCCGACCGCGTCCTGGTGATCGGCGCGGAGACGTTCTCCACGTTGCTCGACCCGGACGACCGCTCCACCTCGGTGATCTTCGGGGACGGCGCGGGCGCGGTGGTGCTGCGCGCGGGCGATCCCGCGGAGCCGGGCGCGCTCGGCCCGTTCGACCTGGGCAGTGACGGCGGGCGCGAGGACCTGATCACGGTGCCCGCGGGCGGCTCGCGCCAGCGTCTCTCGGGCCGTTCGCCGAAGCCCGGCGAACGCTATTTCACGATGGACGGCAAGGAGGTCTTCCGGCACGCGGTGCAGCGCATGTCGGCCTCCGCGCGGGCCGTCCTCGACCGCGCCGGGTGGACGCCGGCGGACGTCGACCACCTGGTCGGCCACCAGGCCAACCTGCGCATCACCAACCACGTGGCCGACGAGGTGGGCATCCCGCGGCCGCGCTGCTTCAGCAACATCGCCGACGTCGGCAACACCGCCGCCGCGTCCGTCCCGCTCGCCCTGGACCAGGCCCACGCCGACGGCGCCCTGCGGGCGGGCGACCGGGTGCTGCTCACCGCGTTCGGCGGGGGCCTCACCTGGGGGTCGACGGTGCTGACCTGGCCAGGTCTTGACCACATCTGAGGGAGAACCGCATGAGCGAGACGTACGACAGGCTGGTCGATCTCCTGGTCGACCGCTTCGAGGTGGACCGCGCGGAGATCGGCCCCGACACCAAGTTCGAAGAACTCGACATGGACTCGCTGTTCCTCGTCGAGCTGCTCCTCGTCATCCAGTCCGAGTTCCGGGTCGCCGTCGGTGAGGACGCGGCGACCCCGGGCGACACGGTCGCGACGGTGGCGGCTCTGATCGAGGCCGGGCTGCCCGTGCCCGGTCCGAGCGCCGCCGCGGCGTCGGCCACCGGAGAGCGAGCGTAGGGCGGCGGCCATGAGCACCGAGCAGTCGATCATCAACTACATCGCCGACGTCTGGCTCGACGGCGACGCCGAAGGCCTCGACGCCGACCTGCCCATCGCCGAGCTGAACATCATCGACTCGGCCGGGATCTTCGACCTCGTGCACTACCTGCAGAGCGACTTCCGCATCACCGTGCCGCTGCGGGAGATCTCACCGGCGAACTTCCGATCCGTCGACACGATCGCCGCACTCGTCGAACGGCTGCGGGCCCAGGGGGAGAGCGTGCGATGACCGAAGCCACCACACAGAGCGCCCGAGCCGCCGCGCAGGACGACGGAGCCACCACGCAAGGCCACGAGGGCGCCGCCGTGCGGCGCGAGATCGTGGCCGTCGTCGCCGCCCGGACGCTGTACGACGAGTCGTACCTGCTGCCCGACAGCCACTTCGAGGCCGATCTCGGCATCGACTCCGTCATCCACGAGTCGATCCTCGCCCTGGTGAAGGAGCGCTTCGGGCTCCGCTCCCCGCTGCCCGAGGGCCTGTACACGATCCGCGACCTCGCGGCCGCCGTCGAGGACGCGCTCGCGGCCGAGGGCCGGGCGCACGGTGGCGTCCCCTCCCCCGAGCCCGCGCCGCCCCCCGACGACCCCGTCCTCGACGCCGTCCTGCGCGCCGCCATGCGCCACACCCAGTACCGGCGCGACCAACTGCCCCTGGACGCCGACTTCGAGGGCGAGCTGGGCATCGACTCGGTGGTCCTGGTGTCGATCGTCGCCGACTGCGCCCGCGACCTCCGCCTGCCCGACGACCTCGCGGGCACCCTGACCGCGGCGTCCCTGCGCGACCTGGTCGCCGAGCTGCGGGCGTACCGCGACAGCAAGGGCGCTGACGGCACCGGCGGCGCCCACGGCACTGACAGCACTGACAGCACGGGCGAGCACAGCGGTGCCGGGCCCGCCGCAGCAACCGGGTCCCCGGACCGCGCCACCCCCTGGGACAGCCGTTCCATGAAGGACTTCGTGGAGGGCCGGGACGGCGACCTGTTCGCCAAGACCCGCAGCTTCCGCGGCTACCTGCGCGGCCGCGAGGCCGAGCACCTGTACTGGTACGGCATGCCGCTGCACTCGCGCTGCGGCAACCGCGCCCTCATCCTCGACGAACTCACCGGCCAGAGGCGTGAGTTCCTGATGTTCGCCTCCAACAACTACCTGGGCGTCGCCAACCACCCGAAGGTGATCGAGGCGGTCTGCGAGGCCACCCGCGCCTTCGGTGCCACGCACACCGGCTCGCGCTTCATCGGCGGCACGAACATGCTGCACAAGGAGCTGGAGCGGCGCCTGGCCGCGTTCAAGGGCCGCCCGGCGTGCGTCGTCTTCCCCGGTGGCTACGCCGCCAACCTCGGCACCATCTCCGCGCTGGTCAAGAGCTACGACACGCTGGTCGTCGACAAGCTCAACCACATGAGCATCGTCGACGGCGCCCGTCTCTCCGGCGCGGTCCGCAAGATCTACCAGCACAACGACATGGCGGACCTGGAGCGCGTCCTCAAGCGCTGCGACGACCGCACGGCGGGCAAACTCATCGTCGCCGACGGCGTGTTCAGCATGCACGGCGACATCTGCGACCTGCCCGAGATCGTCCGGCTCGGCAAGGAGTACGGCGCCCGCGTCCTGATCGACGACGCGCACGCGACCGGGGTGCTCGGCGCGCGCGGCTCGGGCACCGCCGAGCACTTCGGCCTCAAGGGCGAGGTCGACCTGGAGCTCGGCACCATGAGCAAGTCCCTCGCGGGCATGGGCGGTTTCGTCGTCGGCGACGAGGACGTCGTCGAGTACCTGCGCTTCTACGCCCACTCCTACGTCTTCGCCGCGGGCATCCCCGCCGGGGTCGCCGCCGGACTCATCGCCGCCCTCGACCTGATCGAGGCGGAGCCGGAGCGGATCACCCGGCTCTGGTCCAACATCCGCTTCCTGCACGGCCTGCTCGCCGACGCGGGCTTCGACCTGGAGCACACCGAGAGCGCCATCCTGCCGCTCGTCATCGGCGACGAACGGCGCGCCCTGGAGATGGGCCGGGCCGTGCGGGCCCGGGGCCTGTTCTGTCAGACGGTGGTGTTCCCGGGCGTGCCGCTCGGTGACGCGCGGCTGCGGGTCAGCGTCACCTGCGAGCACACCCGCGAGGACCTGTCGACCGCCGCGGGCATCTTCGTCGACGCCGCCCGCGAGACCGGCGTCCTGCCGTCGGCCGGGTGAGCGCGATGACGAAGCCGCCCACGGATCTCTCGGACGTCGCGCTCATCCGCGAGCCGTGGCCTCGAAGCGCCGAACAGTCCACGCGGCTCGCGTTCGTCGGGCCCGACACCCGTACGTACGGCGAGCTGGCGGGGCACGTCGCAGCCGTCGCCGCCGGACTGCTCGGCCTCGGCGCCGAGGTCGGTGACCGGGTCGCGATCTGGACGGACAAGCAGCCGCGCTACGCCGAGGCGATCCTCGGCGCCCTGCACGCGGGCTGCGCGTACGTCCCGCTGGACGGCGGGCAGCCGGTGGCCCGCGTGGAGACGATCCTCAGGGACGCCGAGCCGGTCGCGCTCGTCACGGACAGCCGCCGCCTGGACGCGCTGAGGGAGTGTCACCTGCCGGATTCGGTGCGGGTGATCGTGCTCGTCGACGAGTGCGGCGGGCCCGACGGGCACGGGGCAGCGGGCGGGGCCAGGAGCGAGGGCGAGGGCACGCCGCACCCGCCCCGGCCGCTCCGCCCGGCCCCCGCCCCCCACCGGCCCGCCGTCACCTGGTCCGCCTTCACCGCGGGCGCCGCGGGCCACGTCGTCCTCCTTCCGCCCCTGGACCGCGACGACCTCGCCGCGATCCTGTACACCTCCGGGTCGACCGGCGTCCCCAAGGGCGTGCGGATCAGCTACCGGAACCTGGCGTGCTTCATCCGGTGGGCGCGCGTCGAGCTGGACGTCGGGCCGGACGACGTGTTCGCGGGCCACGCCTCGTTCAACTTCGACCTCTCCACGTTCGACCTGTTCACCGCCCTGTCGGCGGGCGCGGGCCTGTGGATCGTGCCGGACGGGCGGGCCCGCGACGTGGCCGCGCTCGCCGCCGGGATCCGTGACCACGGCGTCAGCGTCTGGTACTCGGTGCCGTCCGTGCTGCGGCTGCTCACGGTGTCCGGGGCACTCACGCCCGAGGTGGCGCGGGGCCTGCGGTACGTCCTGTTCGCGGGCGAGGTGTTCCCGATCCCCCATCTGCGGGCGCTGGCGGAGCGATTGGCGCCCGGCACCGGGCTCTACAACCTGTACGGGCCGACGGAGACGAACGTCTGCACCTACCACCGGGTGCGCCCCGAGGACCTGGCGCGCCACGAACCCGTTCCCATCGGCACCCCCCTGCCCGGCGCCAAGGTGTCCGTCGTCGACGCCGACGGCCGCGCCCTGACCGGCCCCGACGCGTTCGGTGAACTCGTCGTCGAGGGCGACTGCGTGACCCCCGGGTACTGGCGCGGGGAGGCCGAGCCCGCCGCTGCCGGGCACCGCAGGGGCCGGCACGCCACCGGCGACCTGGTGAGCCACGACGTGCGCCACGGCAGCGCCGCCCTGGTCTACCGGGGCCGCAAGGACCGCATGGTGAAGCTCGCGGGCCACCGCGTGGAGCTCGGCGAGATCGAGGCGGCCGTCCTGCGCCACCCCGGCATCGCGGAGGCCGCCGCCGTCGCCGACACCAGCGGCCCCGACACCGCTGTCGCCCTCTACTTCACCCTCAACGGCGAGACCCCACGCCCCGGCCTGATCGAGCTGAAGCGGCACTGCGCGCGCCACCTGCCGCGCTACATGCTGCCCCGCTCGGCCACCTGTCTGGACGTGATGCCGCACAACGCCAACGGCAAGACCGACTACCGGCGCCTCGGCGGCCCGGCGCCCACACCCCGGCCCGCGCCCGGCCCCGCCCCGCGTGCCGTGCCCGGCAAGTGACGGAGACGTACATGACCCAAGGCCCGACCGAGACCCACGAACGCGGCGGCGAGCCCCGGACCCTCGTCGACCTCCTGCGCCGGCACGCCGCGCACCGGCCGGACGCGCTCGCCTACCGCTTCCTCGGCACCTCCGACGCCCCGGCGCGAGATGGCGCACCCGCCCCGGGCGAGCACTCCTGGACGTTCGCCGACCTCGACCTGCGCGCCCGGCACGTCGCGGCGCTGCTCCAGCACGAGGGCGCGGCGGGCGACCCGGTGCTGCTCCTGCACCCGCCCGGCCTCGACTACATCGCCGGCTTCCTCGGCTGCCTGTACGCGGGCGCCACAGCCGTCCCCGCCTATCCCCCGGACACCCGCAGGTTCGGGCAGACCATGCCCCGGCTCGCGGCCATCGCCCGGGACGCGCGGGCCATGCACGCGCTGGCCACGGGCGGTCTCTCGCGGTTCGCGGGCGACCGCGAGGACGAGCTCGCCGCGCTCGGGCTCGGGGGGCTGCGGTGGCTGGTGACGGGGGGCGGATCCGGCGCGGCGGGTGGCGGCCCGCACGGGAGCCCGGGCGGGCAGGAGGACGTCGCGGGTGCCGACACCGCGGGCGCGGACGACTGGCGGGCGCCGGACCTCGACGGCGACTCCCTCGCCTTCCTCCAGTACACCTCCGGCTCGACGTCCGCCCCCAAGGGCGTCATGGTCAGCCACGGCAATCTGCTGCACAACCTCGCCGCCATCCACCGCAGGCTGGCGCACGACGCGGACTCGCAGATGGTGTCGTGGCTGCCGCCGTACCACGACATGGGCCTGATCGGCGGCATCCTGTCGCCGCTGTACGGCGGGTTCCCCGCGCATCTGATGGCGCCGATGTCGTTCGTGCGCCGCCCGCTGCTGTGGCTCCAGGCCCTGTCCGACACGCGGGCGTCGACCAGCGTCGCCCCCAACTTCGGCTTCGAGGCGTGCGTCCGCAGGATCACCGACGAGGAGCGCGACCGGCTCGACCTGCGGCACTGGCGGCTGGCCCTGAACGGCGCGGAGCCCGTGCGGGCCGACACCCTCGACCGGTTCGTGGAGCGATTCGCCCCGTGCGGGTTCCGGCGGGCCGCGCTGCTGCCCTGCTACGGCCTGGCCGAGGCCACCCTGATGGTGACGGGCGTGCGCGCCCACGAGCCGCCCGCCGTCGGGGAGTTCGACTCGGCGGCGCTCGGCACGGGACGCGCCACCGAGGCCACCGAGGCCGGGAAGGCGGCCGGGGGCCGGGTCACGCGGGTCGTGGCCTGCGGCCCCGCCGTCGACGGCGTGGACGTGGCGGTCGTGGACGCGGCGACCCGGCGGCGCGTCGCCGACGAGGGCACGGTCGGCGAGGTGTGGCTCACGGGCGCCGGCGTGGCGCGCGGCTACTGGCGTCGCCCCGAGGCCACCGAGGCCACCTTCGGCGCCCGCCTGGCGGACGAGCCCGACACGCCCTACCTGCGCACCGGCGACCTGGGCTTCCTGCGCGACGGCCAACTGCACGTCGTCGGCCGCACCAAGGACGTCGTCATCGTGCGGGGCCGCAACCACTACCCCCACGACATCGAACTCACCGTGGAGCGGGCCGACCCGGCCGTCCGCGCGGGCTGCGGCGCCGCCTTCGCCGTCGAGGTGGACGGCGCGGAGCAGCTCGTGGTGGCGTACGAGATCGACGGCCGCAGAGCAGCCGACGCGCCGGGTCTGCTCGCCCGGCTGCGCTCGGCGATCGCCGACGAGCACGAGGTGACACCGCACGCCGTGGTGCTGCTCAAGCGGTCCACGGTGCACCGGACCACCAGCGGGAAGATCCAGCGCCAGGCCTGCCGCGCGGACTTCCTCGGCCTCGGCCTGAAGGTGGTGGCGGCCAGCGTCACCCGCGACGGCCCGGTCCCGGCGCCGGACGGACGACGCCAGGGGCAGCCGGTCGCGGCGGTCGTCGACGAGGTCCTGCGCGCCCACGTCCCCGCCGCCACCGCCACCGCCACCGCCACCGCCACCGCCACCAGCACGTTCGCCGATCTCGGCCTTGACCACCCCCGGCTGCTGCTCGTCGCACGGGACCTGGAGCGGCGCCTCGGGGTGCCGGTCCCGGTCGGGGAGTTGCTCGTGCGGCCGCGGGTCGACACGCTGACCGGGCTGCTCTCCCCGCGCGTGCCCGCCGCGGGGACCTGGGACCCGGACTCCGTCGAGGCGTGGCTGACCGCGCGGGTCGCCGAGCGCCTGGGGCTCGCCGCGACGGCCGTCGACCCGTCCCGGCCGCTCGCGTCGCTCGGCCTCGACTCCAAGCAGGCCGTGGCGGTCCTCGCGGAGCTCAGTGCCCGCACCGGCCGTGAGATCCCCGCGTCCGTGGTCTTCGACCATCCGACGATCCGCGCGATCGCCGCCCACCTCGGCGCGGCGGACACGGCGGCGGCCGGGGCGCGTGCTGGCACGTCCGCGACCGTGGCGGCGGCCGGCCCCGCCGGTCCGGGGGGCGCGCCCGAGCCCGTCGCCGTCGTCGGGATCGGCTGCCGCTTCCCGGGCGCGCCCGACCCGGACAGCTACTGGCGGCTCCTGCGCGACGGCCGCGACGCGATCACCGAGGTGCCGCGCGGCCGGTGGGACGCCGCTCGGGTCGCGGCGCCCGGCTTCGGCGGGTTCCTCGACGGCGTCGAGGAGTTCGACGCCCGCTTCTTCGGCCTGTCGGCGCGCGAAGCGGTCCGGATGGACCCGCAGCAGCGGCTGCTCCTGGAGACGGCCTGGGCCGCGCTGGAGGACGCGGGCCACGACCCGACGTCCTGCGCGGGCTCCGCCACCGGCGTGTTCGTCGGCATCAGCAGCCACGACTACGCCGAGTTCCAGATGGGCCGCATCGACACCGTCGACGTGCACGGCGCGACCGGCAACGCGCACTCCATCGCCGCCAACCGGCTCTCGTACGCGCTCGATCTGCGCGGCCCGAGCCTCGCCGTGGACACGGCGTGCTCCTCGTCCCTGACGGCCGTCCACCTGGCGTGCGACAGCCTGCGCCGGGGCGAGTGCGGGGCGGCGCTCGCGGGCGGGGTGAACCTGATGCTCACGCCCGGCCTCTCGGTGGCGTTCGCGGACGGCGGGATGCTCGCGGCGGACGGCCGCTGCCGCACGTTCGACGACGCGGCGAGCGGCTACGTGCGCGGAGAGGGCGCGGGCCTGGTCCTGCTCAAGCCCCTGTCGGCCGCCCTCGCCGACGGCGACCGCGTGCACGCGGTGATCAGGGGCTCGGCCACCGGGCACGGCGGGCGCGCCAACGGCCTGACCGCGCCGAAGGGTTCCGCGCAGCGCGCCGTCATCGAACAGGCCCTGGCCCGAGCCGAGTTGAGCGGCAAGGAGATCGACTACGTCGAGGCGCACGGCACCGGCACGCCGCTCGGCGACCCGGTCGAGTGGGAGGGCCTCGCGGCCGTGTACGGCATGGGCCGCCCGGAGGGGGCCCGCTGCCTGGTCGGCTCCGTCAAGACCAACATCGGGCACCTGGAGGCGGCCGCGGGTGTCGCGGGCCTCATCAAGGCGGCGCTCGTCGTGCGGGAGCGCGCGGTGCCGCCGACGCTGCACCTGACCACGCCCAACCGCCAACTCGACTTCAGCGGAGCGGGACTTGACGTACCGACCCGGCTGACGCCGCTGCCCGGCACGGGTCCGGCGCGCGCCGCCGTCAGCTCCTTCGGCTTCGGCGGGGCGAACGCCCACGTCGTCCTGGAGTCCCCGCCCGCGCCCGCCCCCGCACCCGCACCGCCCGCACGGCCGGCGCACGCCCTGTGCCTGTCCGGCCACACCCCGACCGCCCTCACCACCCTGGCCCGGCGCTGGCGCACCCACCTGGCCGCGAACCCCGACGCGCCCCTCGCCGACCTGTGCCGGGCCGCCCACACCGGCCGGGCCGCGCTCACCCACCGCGCGGTCGTCGTCGGCGGGTCCGCGGCAGCGTTCGACGCCGGGCTGGACGCGCTGTCCCGGGGCGAGGCCTCGACGGCGGTGGTGCGCGACACCGCCGGGCACGGGCCCGAGCCGCGCACGGCGTTCCTGTTCAGCGGCCAGGGCACGCAGTACCCGGGCATGGGCAAGGGCCTGTACGACACGCACGAGCCGTTCGCCCGCTCCCTCGACCGGGCGGACGACGTGCTGCGCCCGCACCTGGGCGCCCCCCTGACCGACATCCTGTTCGCGCCCGACGGCGCGGACCGGCTGCGCGCCACCCGGTACTGCCAACCCGCCCTCGTCGCCCTGGAGATCGCGCTCGCCGAGCTGTGGCGGTCCCTCGGCGTGCGGCCCACCGCCGTGCTCGGACACAGCGTGGGCGCGTACGCCGCCGCGTGCGTGTCCGGCGCGCTGGCCTTCGAGGACGCCCTCACGCTCGCCGCGACCCGCGGACGGCTCATGGAGGAGCAGCCGGGCGACGGCGCGATGGCCTCCTGCGTCGGGGATCCCGAGACGGTGCGGGAAGTGGCCTCGCGGTACGGGACGTTGGCGGTGGCCGCCGTCAACGCGCCCACCCACCTGGTGCTCTCCGGGGACCGCGCGGAGGTCGAGCGGGCGCGCGCGGAGCTCACGGAGCGGTTCGTCGTCGTCAAGCCGCTCGCGGTCTCGGGTGCCTTCCACTCGCCGCTGATGGCGGGTGCCGCCGAGCCGCTGCGCGCCGCCGCCCGCCGCGTGCGCTTCGCCGAGCCCGCGATCACCTGGGTGTCGGACGCCACCGGTGAGCCCGTCGGCCGGATCGACGCCGACGCCCTGGTGGACCATCTCCTCGGCACCGTGCGCTTCGCCGACGGCCTCACCACCCTGCGGCGCCTCGGCTGCACCGCGTACGTCGAGCTCGGCCCGCACCCGACGCTGCTCGGCCTGGGCCGCGCGACGGCTCCCGCCGACGCCGGGCCCGGCACGCGGCCCGCGCTGTGGCTGCCGTCGCTGCGGCGGGGCAGGGACGGGGCCGCGCCCGGCGCGACGGGCGACTGGGAGACGCTGCTGACGTCCCTGGGGCGGCTGCACTGCGCGGGCGGCACGGTGGACTGGGCGGCGCTCGACGCGGGGCGGCGGGCACCGCGGGTGCCGGTGCCGCACGCGGTGTGGGAGCGGGAGCCGTACTGGTTCACGCCGGGCGGGGCGGAGTCCGGCGGTGAGGGTGCCGCGGCGGACGCGGTCGCGGCGGGGCACGGGCCCGTACGCGTGGCACGGGAGCCCGTGCACGCGGCGCGGGAACCCGGGTCCGTGCCGCGGGAGCCCCTGGTCGTACCGCGAGAGCCCCGCCGACCGGCCCAAGAGCCCGCGTCCGTACCACAAGAGCCCCTGGACGTACCGCGAGCGGCGCCCCTCGCGCCCCCGGCGGCGGACGCCCACCGGCCCGGGCGCCAGGAAGTGCTCGCGCAGGTGTCCCGCGTCTGCGGGTACGCCGTGGCGCAGATTCCGCGCGACGCCCGGCTCGGCGCGGACCTCGGCTTCGACTCGCTGATGCGCGCCGAGCTGGAACGGGCCCTGGCACGACGGTTCCCCGGGCATCTGAACAGCGACAGGGAGCGGCTGCCCGAGGACCCGACCGTGGAGCAGCTCGCCGACCTCCTGGCGGACGCCGCCCCCGTGGCGGACGAGACGGCCGCCATCGCCGAGGCACCCGTCGCCGGCGCGCCCGGCGAGGAGACCGCACCCGTCGTGCGCCAGGAGCGCGTCTTCGAGGAATGGCCCGAGTACGCCGAACTGCGCGGTCGCCTGCGGCAGGCCACGGCCGACGGCGACAACCCCTACGGGCGTACGCACGAGGGCTTCAACAGCGCCCGGTCCTGCGTGGACGGCCGCCCCGTCCTCAACTTCGCCGCCTTCAACTACCTCGGTCTCTCCCACCATCCACGGGTCCGCGCGGCGGCCCGCGCCGCCGTCGACCGCTACGGCACGTCCTGCTCGGCGACGCCGCTCCTCTTCGGCGAGACGCCGCTGCACCACCGGCTCGACGCCGAGATCGCCGCGTTCCTCGGCACCGAGGCCGCGATCGTGTTCGCGGGCGGGCACGCCACGAACGTCGCGACCATCGGGCACCTCTTCGGCCCCGAGGACCTGATCCTGCACGACGAGTGGATCCACGACAGCGCGGTGCGCGGCAGCGTCCTGTCCGGCGCCCGGCGCAGGCCGTTCCCGCACAACGACTGGCGCGCGCTCGACCGGCTGCTCGGCGCGTCCCGGGCGCGGGCGCGCCGCGCCCTCGTCCTCGTCGAGGGCGCCTACAGCCAGGACGGCGACCTGCCGGACCTGCCGAAGTTCATCGACGTGAAGAAGCGGCACGGCGCGATGCTGATGGTCGACGAGGCCCACTCGCTCGGGGTGCTCGGCCGCACGGGGCGCGGCATCGGGGAGTACTTCGGCGTCGACCGCGCCGACGTCGACCTGTGGATGGGCACGCTCAGCAAGGCCGTCGGCAGTCTCGGCGGCTATGTGGCGGCGCGGCGCCCGCTCGTGGAGTACCTGAAGTTCACCGCTCCGCTGCACATCTTCAGCACCGGCATCTCGCCCGCCAACACGGCCGCCGCCCTGGAGGCGCTGCGGGTCGTGCGCGACGAGCCGGAGCGCGTGGCGCGGCTGCGGCACCTCGCCGAGCACTTCCGCGACGGGGCCCGCGCCCGCGGCCACGACATCGGCGTGTCGCGGGCGTCGGCGGTGGTCCCGGTCGTCATCGGCGGCTGGGAGGAGACCATGGCGCTCTCCAACGCGCTGCTGCGCCTCGGCGTGAACGTGATGCCGATCGGCCACCCCGCCGTCCCCCGCGACGAGTGCCGCCTGCGCTTCTTCGTCAACGCCGATCACACCGAGCAAGAACTCGACCGCGCACTGGACCTGTTGGGGCGAGCCATGGCTGAACTCAAGCGGACGAACGGGACCTCGCGGACGGCGGGGCGCACCGG
Source organism: Streptomyces flavofungini (assembly GCF_030388665.1). NCBI lineage: Bacteria > Bacillati > Actinomycetota > Actinomycetes > Kitasatosporales > Streptomycetaceae > Streptomyces > Streptomyces flavofungini. The sequence goes on from NZ_CP128846.1 coordinate 1,393,595, forward strand.
GACGGCGGCGCGCCCTGCGGAGCCCGCGGACCACGCGGACCACGCGGACCACGCGGCCGGACCGGACCACGAAGCGGCGGCGCCGGGCGCGACAGCACCGGTCACCAGGGCCGGGCCCGACACCACCCCCTCCCCCACGCCCGCCGCCGTCCCGTCCGCCCTGTCCGCCCCGTCCGCCCCGTCCGCCCCGGACGTCCTCGTGGCGGGCGCGGGCGGCTTCATCGGCGGCCACCTCACCCGCCGCCTCGCCGAACGCGGTCACCGCGTGCGGGCCCTGGTCCGCGAGGGCAGCGACCGCTCGGCGTTCGCGGAGTTCGACGTCGACGTGGCCGTGGGCGACCTCGGCGATCCCGACAGCCTGCGGCGGGCGGCGGCCGGGGTGCGGCACGTGTACAACTGCACGGGCCTGTCGGCCGACTGGGGCCCGTGGGCGGACTTCCAGCGGGTCAACGTCGACGGCAGCCGCAACCTCGTCGACGCCGCGCGGCACGCGGGCACCGTCGAGCGCTTCCTGCACGTGAGCACCACCGACGTGTACGGCTACCCGGTGCGGCCCTGCGACGAGGACACCCCGCCGCGCGACATCGGCCTGCCGTACAACCGCAGCAAGCTCCTCGGCGAGCAGGCCGTGCGCGAGACCGCGGCCCGCGCGGGTCTGCCGCTGACCGTGGTGCGGCCGGTGAGCGTGTACGGGCCGCGCAGCAAGGACTTCGTGGTCGAGATCGCGACGCTGCTCCTGAGCCGTCAGATGGTGTGCATCCGGGGCGGCGACGTACCGGCCGGACTCCTGTACGTGACCAACGCGGCCGACGCGATGATCGCCGCCTGCGCGACCGAGGCCGCCGCGGGCCGCACGTACAACCTGCGCGATCCCGACCGCACGACGTGGCGCGCGTACGTCGAGGCGCTGGCCCGCGGCCTCGGCGTGAAGCCGCCCTCACTGAGCCTGCCCGCGCCGCTGGCGCGCGGCGTCGCGACGCTGTCGGAGGGGGTGTACGGGGCGCTGCGGATCAAGTCCCGACCGGTCCTGACCCGGCACGCGGTGCACCTCTTCGACCGCGACCAGTCCTACGCCGTCGACCGTGCCCGCGACGACCTCGGCTTCAAGGGCGACGTGGGCTTCGAGGAGGGGGTGCGGCTGACCCTCGACTGGCTCGACTCGCCCGAGGGCCGCGCCCGCGTCCCCCGCTGAGGCCCCGCCCGCTCAGCCCGAGTCCGAGCCCGAGAGGAACCCCGTCGTGCACCTCACCGAACGGCCGCAGGCACCGGCCCGGGCCTGGTTCGCGGGCCCCGGCTTCGGGCCCCCGCCAGGAGCGGCCGCCTCGCCCGGCGCCACCTCGCCCGGCGCCGCACCGGCCGCCGCGCCCGCGCCGGACGCGCCCGACCCCCGGCCGCGTCTGATCTGCTTCAGCCACGCGGGCGGCACCCCGTCCGTGTTCCGCGACTGGCCCGCCCTGCTCGGCCCCGCCGTCAGGGTCGTACCGGTGCTGCTCCCGGGGCGCGGCCTGCGGCTCGGGGAGGAGCCGTACACGGACATGGAGCCGCTGGCCCGTGACGTGACCGACGCGCTCGTGGCGGCCGGACACGTCGGCGACCACGCCCTGTTCGGGCACAGCATGGGCGCGCTCCTGGCCTACGAGGTCGCCTGTGAGCTGCGGGCGCGCGAACTCCCCGGCCCCACGCACCTGTTCGCGTCCGGCAGCAGGGCCCCGCACCTGTACGGCGGCCCCGACGACCAGGCGCTCGGCGACGACGACCTGCGGCGCCTCGTGCACGACCTGGGCGCCCTGGAGCCCGACGACCGGGTGGGCGGCTCCTACCTGGAGCGCAGGCTGCCCGTGCTGCGCGCCGACCTCACGCTCTGCGCCCGCTACCGCTGGCGGCCGCGGCGCCCGCTCGACTGCCCGATGACGGCGTTCTCCGCCGCCCGCGACCCGGTGGCGCCCCCGGACCACGTCGAGGCGTGGCGGGCGTACACCAGCGCCTCGCTGCTGCACCGCAGGGTGGCGGGCGGCCACTTCTACCTGACCGGACCCGCACGGCTTCCGCTCCTACGTGAGCTGCGCGCCGAACTCACCCGTACCACCGAGGAGAGGGACCCCACATGGACCTACTGAGGCTGGCCAGGGCCGTCAAGGACCGGGCACAGGAGCCGTTCACGGATCTCGCCGCGATGGCGCGGATCGTCGCCGACCCCCGCCTTCCGCTGCTTCTCGTCCTCAACCGGACGCTGTTCACGCCCCTGTACCGGGCGTCGTTCCTCGCCGCCGCGGCGGGCTCGGGCGTGCTCGGGTGCCTGGCGGCGCGCCCGTGCGACCTGGAGAGCCTGGCCGAACACCTGGAGAGCGGGCCCGAGGACCGGCAACGCCTGCGCGCCTGGCTGGACGTCGGCGTGCGCCTCGGCGAGCTGGACCGCGGCGAGGGCTGCTACCGGCTGCGCAGCCGCACCGCCAAGGCGCTCGCGCAGGTCGGCAACGACGCCGTCGCGGGCGCCCTCGAAGAGCTCCTTCGCTTCCACGTGCCCGCGCTGCGCGACGCCCCGCGCATGCTGAAGGACGGCAGCCGCTTCGATCTCTCCGACCAGGACGGCCTGGTCATCGCCCGCTCCACCCTGGTCGTGCGCGGCTTCGTGGAGGAGGCCATCAGCCGGGTGCTGCCGCGCACCGCGCCGGTGCGGCTCCTCGAAGTGGGCTGCGGCAGCGGCGCGTACGTCCGGTACGCGGCCGGGCTCAACCCGCGTCTGACGGCGCTGGCCGTCGACCTCCAGGCGGAGGTCGCCGAGCAGGCCGCGAAGAACATGGCGCAGTGGGGCCTCGCCGACCGCGTCGAGACCCGCGCCGGGGATCTGCGCACGCTGGACCTGCAACCGCAGTTCGACGTGGTGACGCTGCACAACAACATCTACTACTTCCCCGAGGAGGAGCGCGCCGAGGTCCTGGCCCGCGCCCGGTCCTTCCTCGCCCCCGGCGGCACGCTGCTGCTCACCTCCTCGTGCCGGGGCGGGGGCCCGCTGGGCCTGGACGTGCTCAACCTCTGGTTCGAGTACGCCGGTTTCGGCGGCCCGCTGCCGCAGGCCGACGAGCTCACCGGCCAGCTGCGGCAGGCGGGCTTCGAGCAGGTGCGGGCGACCCGGTTGCTGCCCGGCCAGGCGTTCCGCTCGTTCGTCGGCGTCAACCCGGCGGCCGGGCCCGCCGCCCTGCCCCCGGCCCGCTCCGGCTCCCCCACCACCGCCGAGGAGGCCGCGTCATGACGACGAAGGCGACCACCGACTCCACCCCCACCGCCGAGGCCACCGCCCCGCACGCCGGCCTCGTGGCCGTGCTCGGCCGCCCGCACACCGCCACGCCCGAGGAGCTCGGCGGCAAGGCGGCCCGGCTCGACGAGCTGACGGCCACGGGCCTTCCGGTGCCGCCCGCGTTCTGCCTCACCACCGGGCTCTTCGACGTCTTCCTGCGCGAGAGCGGCCTCGCCGCCGAGATCCGCGCCGCCGAGGCCCGTGGCGAACCCGCCCTCGCCGTCCGCGAGTCGGTGCTCACCCGCGACATCCCGGAGCCGGTCGCCCGCACGATCCTCGCCGCGTACGAGGACCTGGGCCGCCCCCGGGTCGCGGTGCGCTCGTCCGCGCCGCGGGAGGACTCCGCCGAGCGGTCCTTCGCGGGCCAGCACGACACGGTCCTCGACGTGGCGGGCGACGCGGCCCTCCTCGACGCGGTCAAGGTCTGCTGGGCGTCGCTGTGGTCGGACCGCGCCGCGGCCTACCGCGCCGGGGGCGGCCCGGCGGGCTCCATCGCCGTCGTGGTGCAGGAGATGGTGCCCGCCGACGTCAGCGGGGTGCTCTTCACCGTCGACCCGGTCGGCGGAAGGCCCCACCGGCTTGTCGTGGAGGCCTGTTGCGGGCTCGGCGAGGGCCTGGTCTCGGGCAGGGTGTCCAGCGACTTCTTCGTGGTGGACGACCGCACGCTCGACGTCGTCGAGGAACGCGTGCGGTACAAGGTCACCAAGTGCGCGCCGCTCGCGCCCGGCCGCATCGGCCTGACGAAGGTCGACGCCGCCGACCGGGACGCCCCCTGCCTGACCCGGGACCAGCTCGCGGCGCTCGCCCGGATCGCCCTGGAGATCCGGGACGGCTGCGGCACGGAACAGGACATCGAGTGGGCGGTGCGCGACGGCACGCTGTACCTCCTCCAGGCCCGCCCGATCACCACCCGGCCCCGCCCCGAGACCTCCGACGCCGCCCGCAGCCCCTATCTGCCGGACCTGCTGGAGCGCCAGCCGGAGGCCGTGCGACACGGCACCCTGTGGTCGCGGATGGACATCGGGGAGATCTTCGTCGGCCTGATGACCCCGCTCGGCCTGAGCTTCGCCCGGCACTACCAGGACCACGTCCACGGCGACTGCGCGGCGGCGCTCGGCGTGCGCGACACCGGCGACGTCGGCCTGCACATGGGCTTCTTCCAGGGCCACGTCTACCTGAACATCTCCTACACCGCGTATCTGCTCGGCCAGGCCCTGCCCACCCGCGACCAGCGCCACTTCACCCGCCGCTTCGTCAGCGAGGAGGTGGACCTGGCCACGTACGAGAACCCCTTCGGGACGTTCCCCGGCGGTCTGGAGGACCTGCTCTCGACGACGCACTGGCTGCGGTCCACGGCCCACGAGATGCTGGTGATGAAGGACCGCGCCCGCGACATGGCCGAAAGTCGCCTGTACGAGTTCGACCGCGCCCGGCGACTGGACCTCACCCGCATGGGCCGCCGCGAGCTGCACGCCGAACTAGGCCGCTATCTGGACTACTTCCACGACGCGCACGTCGGCTACATGCCGTACTACATCAACGCGTTCGGGTTCTACGGCATCCTCACCGAGCTGTGCGGCAAGTGGCTCGGCGCCGCGGGCGACAACCTGCAGAACCGCATCAAGACGGACATGTCGAGCCTGCGCACGGTCGCGTCGGCGCAGGAGATCTGGAGCGTCGCGCAGGCCGCGAAGGCCAGGCCCCGGGTCATGGAGATCATCGAGGCGGCGCCCCTGGACGAGGTCGCGGACCGGCTGCGCGCCGACCCCGACGGCGAGGCGTTCTGGCAGGCGCAGCTGGAGCCGTTCCTGCGCGCCAACGGCACCCGGGGGCGCCAGGAGATGGAGCTCACCCATCCGCGCTGGATCGACGACCCGGGTTACGTCTTCCAGATGATCCGCCGCTACGCCGCCGACGGCTTCACCGCCGACGACATCATGGGCCGCAGCCGCGCCCGCCAGGAGGGCGACGTCCGGGCGGTCCTGAGGAAGCTGCCGCTGCCGCGCCGCACGGCCATCGAGGGCGTCATCTCGATGTACGCCCTGTGCAGCGAGCTGCGCGAGTCCACACGCATGTCGATGATCACGTCGATCTGGCTGGTCAGGAACGTGGTGTACGAGGTGGGCCGGCGTCTCGTCGCGGAGGGGGTGCTGCACTCCCTGGACGAGGTGGCGTTCCTCGACTTCGCGGATGTGCGCCGCTGGCTCGCCGGTGAGCTGCCCCTGCGCGAGGCGTTCGCGCGGTCCGCGATCGAGGAGCGGCGGCGCGTGCACGAGTACCACAACCGGCTGCCGGAGCCGCCGCTCACCTTCGTCGGCGAGCACGACGGCACCCGCGCGGTGCGGCCCGTGAAGGACGGGGCGCGCCTGGACGGGCTCGGTTCGAGCCCGGGGCGGATCGTCGGCAGGGCCCGCATCGTGGAGGACCTGGTGTGGCAGGCCGACGAGTTCCAGGCGGGCGAGATCCTCGTGACCCGGCACACCGACGCGTCCTGGACGCCGCTGTTCGCCATCGCGGGCGGCGTGGTCACCGACATCGGCTCGATGCTCTCGCACAGCTCCATCGTGTCGCGGGAGTTCAACGTGCCCTCGGTGGTCAACACCAAGCACGCCACCCAGGTGATCAACACCGGCGACATGGTCATGGTCGACGGCGACACGGGCGTCGTCGAGGTCGTGGAGGGCTGAGCGCGCCGAAAAGGCCCCGAGGAACCCCGAGGAAGGCAGCACGTTCCCGAGGAAGGCAGGAAGTTCCAGATGATCCCGAACCAGTGGTATCCGATTCTGCGGACCGAAGACATCAAACGTGACGCGCCGACCGGCGTGCGCCGCATGGGCGAGGAGCTGGTGCTCTGGCGTGACCTGCGCGGCCGTCTCGTCTGCCAGTCCGCGCGCTGCCCCCACAAGGGCGCGAACCTCTCCGACGGCCGCCTCGTGGGCAATTCGGTGGCCTGTCCCTACCACGGCTTCCGGTTCGGCACCGACGGGGCGTGCAAGCTGGTGCCCGCGCTCGGCGCCGAGGGCCGGGTCCCGGCGTCGCTGCGGGTCGACACCTACGAAGTGCGCGAGAAGTACGACCTGGTGTGGCTGTGGTGGGGCGACAGGCGCGCGCAGCTGCCGGACATCGAGCTGCCTCATGAACTCGCCGAGCACCCGCGGCCGTACGAGACCATCACCTTCAGCCGCCCGGTCCACTACACCCGCTACATCGAGAGCCTGCTCGAGTTCTACCACGTGACGTTCGTGCACCGGGACCACTGGGCGAACATCATCGACTACACGTTCATGTACGGCAGTTGGAAGAAGCTGTGGACGGACGGCCGGGAGCGGTACATCGCCGCCAACAAGATCGTCAACCATCGCGTGGACGTCGAGGGCACGATCATCCGCAACACCTTCGACCAGTGCGAGGAGGGCAACCCCGACAACACCTGGCACTTCGACCTGATCTACCAGGCCCCGTGCATGACGCACGTGCGCCAGGGTCTCCTGGAGGTCACGACCTGGCTCGTGCCCATCGACGAGCATCACACCCAGGCGATCATGCGGCTGTACGAGTACCCGCTGCTCAAGTGGATGGTGCCCGTCAAGCCGCTGCGGCCGCTGGTGCTGCGTCTGTCGCTGATGATGGAGCAGTACGTCCAGGACCGGCAGGACAACGACATCATGGCGCGCCAGGAGCCGAAGGTCAGCGAGCGCGGGGTGAACAAGTTCATCGCCGTCGACGAGATGAATGCCAAGTACCTGCAGATGCGGGACCGGTTGAAGGCGGAGGCGCGCGCCGAAGGGCCGGTGGCGGTCCCCGTGGCGGGCGGGGCGAACGGGCACGGGGCGGGCACCGGCGACGGGGCCGACGGCGCGAACGGGAACGGCGGCGCCGAGCGGTCCGGGAAGGGTGCCCGCGCGGGCGGTCTCAGCAGGTCCGCGCCCTGACCCCGGTGCGCGTTCCGGCGCGGACGGCCGGAGCGTGCACCGTGCGCGGGGCCGCGGCGCGGGTCAGGACGAGGCGACCCGCAGCGAGAGCCGGCCCGTGCGACGGCGGCTCTCGCCGTCGGTGAGCTCGCTCGTGACGCCCGCCCACCACTGGGCGCCCTCCTCGATGTGGCGCAGCAGGATGCCCTCGCGGACCGCCCAGGGGCAGATGTCCGCCGACTTCACGCCCATGAGTTTCATGGCCGTGTGCCCGACGACCGCCCCGGCCAGGCTCTGGGCCGCCCGCGGCGCCGAGATCCCCGGCAGCTGGGCGCGTTCGTGCGCGGGCAGCAGCGCGAGCTGGTCCTTGGCCCGGCGCAGCGCGGACCGCTTCAGGCGCCGGGACGCGAACAGGCCGCGCCGTCCTGGCACTTCACCGGTCAGGCGGGCCAGTTGCTGGAACGTCCGTGAGGTGGCGACGGCGGAGCGGGGCCCCTCCCAGCGGATCCGTGCGGCCACGTCCCGCAGTTGGTGGCGCACCCGGCGCCGCAGCTCCTTGACCGCCTGCGGGGACGGCGGGTCCGCGTCCTGCAGGAACTCGTGCGTCAGGCGGTTCGCGCCGAGCGGCAGGCTCGCCACGAAGTCCGGCAGCCGCCCCCGCCCGAACGCCACCTCCAGCGAGCCGCCGCCGATGTCGAACAGGACGAGCGGCCCCGCCTGCCAGCCCAGCCACCGCCGCGCGCCGAGGAACGTCAGCTCCGCCTCCAGCTCACCGGGCAGCGTGCAGAGGCCGACGCCGGTGCTCGCGCGGACGGCCCGCAGCACGTCGAGGCGGTTGGGCGCGTCCCGCACCACCGCGGTCGCGAAGGCCAACGGCTCGTCGGCGCCCCACCGTTCGGCCGTCGCCGCGGCCTCGTCGACGGCGCGCACGAGGTGCCGCACGGCCTCCTCGTCCAGCGGGCCGCCGGGCTCCACCCGCTCGGACAGGCGCAGCCGCCACTTCGCGGTGTGCACGGGCAGCGGCGCCCCGCCGGCGGCGTCCGCCACCACGAGGCGCACCGTGCGCGATCCGACATCCAGCACGCTCACTCGCATGAGCCCTCAGTACCCCCGGCGCGATCCGACACGCACCACGATTCGGTCACCTGTCGTTTCCTCATACTTCTTCCGTACGACATCCTTTCGTCAACCGTCGCGCGGGGAAAGGTCATTTCGCCCCCTGATCCGTTGGCGGCTCCCAGTCGGTTGAAGCATCCCCCGCTCCAAACGCGGCCGAAGGCCGAGGGAACAGGAGGGAAGCCGACGGAGGCCGAGGGAAACCGAGGGAAGCTGTCGGGAGGGGGCGCGGGCGGGGCCTAGCGTGGGCGCATGACTGCTGCTGCCGCACCGCCCGGACACCTCCATGATCTGGTCCTGCGCGGGGGCCGGGTCATCGATCCCGAGACCGGTCTCGACCGGATCGCCGACGTGGCCGTGACCGCGGGGACGATCTCGGCGGTCTCGCCGACGGCACCGGCCGCCCCCGCTCCCGAGGCTTCCCCGCGGCCGCCGTGGCGTCTTGCCGCCCGTCGGACGCTCGACGTGACGGGCCTGGTCGTCGCCCCGGGCTTCATCGACCTGCACAGCCACTCGCACACCGTGGCGGGACACCGCCTGCAGGCCCTCGACGGGGTGACGACGGCCCTGGAGCTGGAGCTAGGCCTCTCCCCCGTCGCGGAGGCCTACCGGCAGGCCGCCGTCGAGGGCCGACCGCTCAACTACGGCTTCTCCGCGTCCTGGGCGCAGGCCCGCATGGCCGCCGTCGGGGCGCTGCCGCACGGCGGCGGAGCGGCGGCCGCCCTTGACCACCTGGGCAACGCGGCCTGGCAGCGCGAGGCCCGTCGGCCCCAGGAGGACGCGCTGCTCGAACTGTTGCGGCGCGACCTCGCCGACGGCGCCCTCGGCATCGGCCTGATCGTCGGCTACGCGCCCCGGATCCGGCCCGAGGAGTACCTGGCCGTGGCCCGCGTCGCCGCGCTCGCGGGGCTTCCGACCTTCACGCACGCCCGGAGCCTCGTCGAGCAGGTCGCGGACACCCCGGTCGACGGCGCGGAGGAGATCGCGCGGGCGGCGGGCGAGACCGGGGTGCACGCCCACTACTGCCATGTGACGTCGACGTCCCGGCGGCACACCGACCGGGTCCTCGCCCTCATGGACCGGACCCGCTCCGAGGGCGGCCGGGTCTCCACGGAGGCGTATCCGTACGGAGCGGGCATGACCGCCGTCGGTGCCGCGTTCCTCGCGCCGGAGCTGCTGCCCTCGGCCGGGCTCGACGTCACCGACGTCGTCATCGCGGCGACGGGCGAGCGGGTCCGCGACACCGACCGGCTGCGCGAGCTGCGCGCGGCCGACCCGGGCGCCCTCGCCGTCCTGCACTTCCTCGACGAGGCCGACGCGCACGACCGGGCGTTCATCGACCGGGCGCTGCTGCACCCGGCCACGGTCGTCGGCTCCGACGCGATGCCGCTGACCTTCACGGGACCGGCGCCGGACCCGCTGGCGTGGCCGCTGCCGCCGGGCACCGCGGTCACCCACCCGCGCACCGCGGGCACGTTCGCCAGGATGCTGCGCCGCTACGTCCGCGAACTCGGCGCCCTCGACCTCCTGGACGCCGTCGGCCGCGCCACGCTGTTGCCGGCGCGCGTCCTGGAGTCGGGCGTGCCCGCGCTGCGCCACAAGGGGCGCGTCCAGGTCGGCTGCGACGCCGACCTCGTCGTCTTCGACCTCGCGACGGTGGGCGACCGGGCCACGTACGCCGAGAGCACCGCGCCGTCGGTGGGATTCACGCACGTGCTGGTCGGCGGGACGCCGGTGGTGGCGGACGGGGAGGTGGTGGCGGGGGCGCTGCCGGGGCGGCCGGTGCGGCGCTGAGCGCCCGGGGACCGGCCCAGGGGCCCGGGGGCCGCGGAGGCCCGAGGGTGTCCGAAGTCCCGAAGTCCCGGGGCACAGAGCGAGGGCCTCGGAGTCCGCCGACTCCGAGACCCTCAGTTCAGGGGGAGCTGCGCTCCTACCGCTTGGCGTCCTTGTTGAAGGAGGCCTTGGCCCACAGGTAGCCCAGGATCGACAGGCCCGCGAGCCAGGCCAGGGCGATCCAGGCGTCGTTGCCGATCTCGGTGCCCAGCATCAGACCGCGCAGGGTCTCGTTCATCGGCGTGAAGGGCTGGTACTCCGCGAACCAGCGGATCCCCGCCGGCATCGAGTCCGGCGTCACCACCGCCGAACCCAGGAAGGGCAGGAACGTCAGCGGCATCGGCGCGTTCGACGCCGTCTCCACACTGTCCGAACCCAGACCGATCGCCGCCGAGATCCACGCCAGCGCGAAGGCCAGGAAGACCAGCAGACCGATCGCGGCCACCCACTCCACCACGTTCGCGTTCGGACGGAAACCCACCACCAGCGCCACACCGATGACCAGGACCAGACTGATCAGCGTCTGCACCACATTGCCCACCACATGCCCCACCAGCACCGACGCCCGCGAGATCGCCATGGTCCGGAACCGGTTGATGATGCCCTCGGTCATGTCCGAGCACACCGCCACCGCCGTCGACACCGCACCAGAGGTGATCGCCATCAGCAGGATGCCGGGCGTGACGTAATTGGTGTAGTCACCGCGGTCCCCGCCACCACCGACCCCGGGGATGTCGATCCCCCCGCCCAGCGCGCCGCCGAAGACGTACACGAACAGCAGCAGCATCAGGATCGGCATCGCGACGACCGAGACCGTCATCGACGGATAACGCTGCGCGTGCTTGAGGTTGCGGCGCAGCATCGTCATCGAGTCACGCACGGCGTACGAGTTGGTGCTCATCGCTGAGCCTCCTTCACAGCGGTCGCGCTGTTCGCGTCAGAGGTGGACTTGCGGCCCTGACCGGTCAGGGCCAGGAACACGTCGTCGAGGTCGGGGGTGTGCACCGTCAGCGCCTCGGCGTGGATGCCCGAGCGCTCCAGGCCGTCGAGCACGCCGCGCAGCGCCGGGATGCTGCCGTCGCTGGGGATCTGCAGCGTGAGGTCCTCGTCGTCGCGCGTGGCCTGCGGGAGGGCGCGGGCGGCGGCGTCGTGGTGGGTGGCGTCGTTGAACTTCAGCTTGATGTAGCCGCCGGGGATGCGGCGCTTCAGCTCCTCGGCGGTGCCCTCGGCCACGATCTTGCCGCCATCCAGGACCGCGATGCGGTCGGCGAGCTGATCGGCCTCTTCGAGGTACTGGGTGGTGAGGAAGATGGTGGTGCCGCCCGCGACCAGGTCGCGGATCATGTCCCACATCGTGCGACGGCTGCGCGGGTCCAGACCCGTCGTCGGCTCGTCGAGGAAGATGACGCTGGGGCGGCCGACCAGGGTCATCGCCAGGTCCAGCTTGCGGCGCATACCACCGGAGAAGGCGGACGCGGGCTTCTTCGCGACATCGGTCAGGTCGAAGCGCTCCAGGAGTTCGGCCGCACGGCGCTGGCCCTCGGCCTTGTCGAGGTGCAGCAGGTCGGCTATCAGGAACAGGTTCTCCTCAGCGGTCAGCAGACCGTCCACCGCCGCGAACTGCCCGGTGACACCGATCTCGGAGCGCACCGCGTCCGGGTCCTGCTCGAGGGAGTGCCCGGCGACCGTGCACTGGCCCTCGTCCGCGCTGATCAGCGTGGAGAGGATCTGCACCGTGGTGGTCTTGCCCGCGCCGTTGGGACCGAGCAGGGAGAAGATCGTGCCCGGGGTGACCTGCAGGTCGACGCCGTCCAGTACGACCTTCTCGCCGTACGACTTGCGCAGCCCAAGGGCGGTGATCCCCTTGGATGCCCCGGTCGGTTGGGTGGTGGCGGTCATCGTGCCCCTTCTCATTTCCATTGGTGTCTCAAAGGTCGTTCTGTGTTGCTGCGGCCTGCTCGGGTCGTCTTCCGTGCTGCGGTGTCGTGCCCCGTGTGTCACACGGGCTGCGCGCGGCGGATCACGATGTCGCCGACGCCGGTGCGGGCGCGCACCTGCACGGTCTGCGCGCCCTTGCCGGGGGCGGCGGAGGCACCGAGTGAGTTGTGGACGGCGCCGGCCTGGGAGGTGACGTCCAGCCAGGCGGCGGTGCCCAGGTTGATGCCGACCTCCAGGTCGCCGGTCTGGGTCTGCAGGTCGACGCGGCCGCGGGCGATCTGCTCGATGCGGGTGTCGCCGTTGGCGGACTTGGACGCGACGCCCGCGTGCGCCCGGCCGACGAAGATGTTGCCGTTGGCCACCTTCAGCCGCAGTTCGCCGGTGACCTGGTCGATCCAGGTGTTGCCGTTGGAGTTCTTGACCTCGGCGGCGCCGTCGATCTCATGGACGCGGATCTGGCCGGAGCCGGTGATGATCTCGGCCATGCCGCCGATGTGCTGGACGGTGACGTCGCCGCGCTCCGTGCGCAGTCGTGCGGGTCCGGTGCGGTCCAGGCGGATGTCGCCGTCCATGGTGGTCAGCTGGCACTCGCCGAGCGTGCCGTCGCCGGTGAAGTCGCCGGTGGCCGCGGCGCCGTTGACGCGGGAGCCGCTCGGCAGCCGGATCTCGACGGCGACGGACCCGGAGTCGCCGCGCCGGTTGGCGGACTTGGGCGTGCGGATCGCGAGGCGGCCCCGGCTGAAGTCGACCCTGGTGTCCCGGGCGGCCCGCAGGTCGGCCTCGTCGCCCTCGGTGCGCGGGTGCACCTCGACGACGGTGATGGGGCGCTCGCCCGCGGTGATGTGGGCGACGCCCTGCTCGACGTGGAGCGTGGCAGTGATCGGCTCAGGGGTGTCAAAAGTAGGCAAGGGTGTCCCATCCTCGTGACTCTGCTGGGCGTCCCCACTGGCGGGACGGCTGGTTTCGGCGTCAGGCGGCCGTGGGCCGGGGGCGGTCCGTGGGGTCTATGTGCACGCCACCGATCCGCGGTTCCCGTCCGGCTCCAGGGCGTCCGAGACGGCTCGCACCAGCCAGGAGTTGAGCGAGACCCCTTCCGCCGCGGTGGCCTGCTCGGCCCGGAGCTTCAGCCGCGCCGGGAGGCGGAGGTTGATCCGCGAGGCGCCGCCGTCCTCCGGCTCCGCTGCGGGGCGCGGCACGGGCAGGGCCGGGAGCCGGTCGGACGCGCTCCGGTCGGGGCGCTGCGCGAACGGCTCGCCGCCGGGCGGCGGGGTCACGACGAAGTCGGGGTCGAGTCCCCGCAGCCGTACGTCGACCGAGCCGGGCGCGAGTTCGAGGGTGATCTCCCGCGTGGCGTCGGACAGCGCGTTCAACAGGGCGAGCCGGGTCGCTGTCTCCAGCGTCGCGGCCAGGCGCTCGGCGAGCGCGCGGGCGCCCTCGTCGCCCGCTTCGGTGGCGACCGCGAGTTCGTGCCGGAGATTGGCCACGTACGGCGTCAGGTCCATGCTGCCATCATGGCACACCCATGGCGCCACAGCGAGCCATCATGGCACCACACCCTTTCCCTGATGTGTGCCGGACGCCGTGTCCGGCACGTTTGCGCTCTTCAGGGCGACGTTAGACCCGGGATTGCCGCCGGAACAGGGTTTCTGGCGCAGACGCAGACCGCTCGGCGGATCGCCCTCTTCCAGGGCGGCGCCGACCGCGCGCGACGCCGCCGAGGAGCGCGCCACCAACCGGGCGCGCCCCCTGTTTCGTCCCGGCGACCAGGACACGCCGCCGGGAATTCCTCGCGCCCCCGCACACCACGAAGCGGGTCGCGCCGACCGGGTGAGCCGGTGCGGCCCGCTTCAACACCCTCTCGGGCAGCGCACGTTGACCCGCCGCCAGAACAGGGCGCAGGCGGTCCGGCAGCGGCCTCCACGACCGTGCTGACCCGCCTCGGGGCAGCTTTTCCGCCTCAGGTCTGGCTGTGTGCCACTCCTGGTGCTGTACGTCCGCTCCCGCCCGGGCGTCAGTCGGGGCGGCTCCCGCCTCAGCCCCGGTACTGCGGCTCGGGCCGGCGCTGTTGCGGCGGCACCTGCTGCTGCGCGGCGAGGCGCCGGGACAGCTTCTCGCCCTCGACGTCCATGTTCGGAAGCAGCCAGTCGAGCCACTTCGGCAGCCACCACGCCGACCTGCCCAGCAGGGCGAACAGCGCGGGCACGATGGTCATGCGGACGATGAAGGCATCGAAGAGGACGGCGACGGCGAGACCGAAGCCGATCATCTTGACCAGGTCGTTCTCCTCCATGATGAAGCCGGAGAAGACGCTGATCATGATGATCGCGGCCGCGGTGACCACCCGTCCGCCGTACCGGAAGCCGGTGACGACCGACTCGCGCGGTTCGACGCCGTGGACGTACGCCTCGCGCATCCGCGTCACCAGGAACACCTCGTAGTCCATCGCGAGGCCGAAGACCACGCCGATCATGAAGACCGGCATCGTGCTCATGATCGGGCTCGGCTGGTCGACACCGAAGACGTCCGCGAGCCAGCCCCACTGGAAGACCGCCACCACGGCGCCGAGCGCGGCGGCCACCGAGAGCAGGAAACCGAGCGCCGCCTTCAGCGGCACCAGGATCGAGCGGAAGACCAGCATCAGCAGAAGGAAGGCCAGGCCGACGACCGTGCCCAGGTAGGGCAGGAGCGCGTCGTCGAGGGTCTTGGAGAAGTCGATGAACATGGCCGTCTGGCCGGTGAGAAGGATTTCGGGGCCGTTGTCGGCCTTGATGTCCTTTGCCACTCCTCGCAGGGATTTGACCAGATCCTTGGTCTCGTCCTCGGCCGGGCCCGTCTTGGGCACGACGTTCACGATGGCGGTGTCGTTGGCCTTGTTCGGCGCGGCGGGGCCGACCGACTCGACGCCGGGCTCCTTCTCCATGCGCTTGCGCACGGTCTCGGCCTCGGCCTTGACGTTCTCGCCCTCGATGGTCACCATCAGCGGACCGTTGAAGCCCTTGCCGAAGGAGTCCGACATCATGTCGTACGCCTTGCGCTGGGTGGTGTCCGGCGCCATGGTGCCCTCGCTGGGCAGGCCGAGCTTCATGCCGGCGGCGGGGACGGCGACCGCGCCGAGGCCCACGACGGCAAGGAGCAGGACGGCGACCGGGTGGCGCAGGATGAAGCACGCCCAGCGGGCACCGAGGTTCGGCTGCTGCTGCTTCCGGACCCGCTCCTCGGCCTTGCGCTGCTTCTTCTCCGACAGCGGCTTGTCCTTGTGCAGCGCGCGGTCCTTGCGGGCGAGCACCTTGACGGGTGCGAAGCCGAGGAGCGCGGGGACGAGCGTCACGGCGATGAGGACGGCGATCGCGACGGTGCCCGCGGCGGCCATGCCCATCTTCGTGAGCATCGGGATGTTGACGACGGCCAGGCCCGCCAGGGCGATGATGACGGTGAGTCCGGCGAAGACGACGGCGGTGCCCGCGGTGCCCACGGCCCGCCCGGCCGCGTCCTGGCGTTCGCGGCCCTCGGCGATCTCCGAGCGGTAGCGCGAGACGATGAACAGGGCGTAGTCGATGCCGACCGCGAGGCCGATCATCATGGCCAGGGTCGTGGTCGTGGACGACAGGCCGACGGTGGAGCCGATCGCGGTGATGCCGGAGATGCCGACGCCGACACCGACGAGCGCGGTGAGCAGCGGCATGCCGGCGGCGATCATCGAGCCGAAGGTCAGGATCAGGACGATCGCGGAGACGGCGATGCCGATCGCCTCGGAGGAACCGCCCACGGACTGCTCGACCTTGACGGCGTCGCCGCCGGCCTCGGCCTTGAGTCCGCTCTTGCGGGCGTTCTCCAGCGTCTTGTCCAGGGCCTCGTGCGCCTTGTCGTTCACCTTGGTCTGGACGACCTTGTAGGTGGCGGACACATAGACGGTGGACTTGTCCTTGCTGACGGCGGCGTTGCCCGCGTAGGGGTCGCCGACGCTCGCCACCTGGGGCGCCTCGCGCAGCTCGGCGATGACCTTGTTGACCTTGGCCTTCTCGCCCGCCGCGGTGATGTCGCCGCCGGGAACCCGCAGGACGACGCGAGCCGTCGCGCCGTCGGCGCTCGCGTCAGGGAACTTGTCCTCGAGGAGGTCGTAGGCCTTCTGCGACTCCGTGCCCGGCATCGAGAACGCGTCGGCGGGGGGCGTCGGCGCGGACGAGGCAGCGTAGCCCACCCCGCCGAAGATCAGCACCCAGAGCAGTGCCATCAAACCGCGTCGCCGGAAGGCGAAGCGGCCCAGTTTGTACAGGATGGTAGCCACGGCGAAAGGGACTCCTGTCGGGTAGTCAGGAACACGGGGACCGTGCGAGAACCGCGCCGGCGGTCTCGCTGCGCGCTGCCGCGGGACTCGACGGGCCAGCCACGGCGGCGGCCTGCGGCAGACGGATGGACGGCACGGCTACGTCGGACCGGGGAGGCCGAGTCCGGCTCCGCTCACACGCGCCGAGGGGGCCGCGAACCCGAGCCGGAACTCGTCGACGTACCGCGTGGCATCCACAGCGCTACGATGGCACCACGATGGTGCCATGGCAAGCCACCATGGCACACATTCGGCACCAAGGCATCGCCACCCCTCGCCAGCACCACCCTCAAGGGGTAATCGACAATAGGAAAGCGGGCTTTTCGAGTGCCCGTTCGGGCGTGCGGGAGCCGCGAGTTGGCGCCACGCCCGCACGGATCCAGGCACCGGAAGCGGCGCTTCACCAGGTCACCCCCATCCGTCCGCACCATCGCCACATCCAGGCCCGAATGGGTTGCAGTAGCCGATCCCGAAGCGAAAACCAGCCAGCACCCTTTGCGGGCCTTGACTTCCAATGGGCCGCTCCATTCGCGACAGCGAAGTACTCCAAGGTCGCCACCGCCCCACAGCGGCACTTCCACCGTCAGGGACAAGCACGCATCAAGTAGCCGACAATCGGTCAGCCGTCGAGGGCGGGAGAAAGTGGCACTTGTATGGCGCCATATTTGTGCCATCATGGCGTCATGGACCTCACGCCATACGTCGACGATTTCCGGCACGAGCTCGTAGTCGCCGCAGACGCGGGCGGAGACGAAGCCCGAGCCCTGGCCCAACGCCTCACCGCGCCGCTGGCGACAGCGGCGCGGCTCACCCTGCTCAACGCGCTGTCCGACGCCATGGGAGAGGTGACCCGCGACCTCGCGCCCGGCTGCTCGGTGGCCGTGCAACTCCGCGGCCTCGACCCGGAGTTCGTGGTGACGCCATCCCCCTGCGGCCACGCCCTCGCGGAGCGCGAGCAGGACAGCGGCGCACGGAGACACACACCGGCGCCCGTGACGCCGGTGGCGCCCCTTCTCGACACCGGACTGCACGGCGGTTTCATCCGGCTGCAATTCGCCACCGTGAGCGGACTGGAATCAGCCACCGCCCTCTTCGACCTCGCCACCCCCGACCACGAGGCACTCGCCCTGCACCTGCCGAGCGACGGCACCGTGCCCGCGCTCCGTGCCGTCCTTGACGCCCTGGACGACGCGGCGATCGAGGCCACGCGGCTCACCGTGCACAGCGCCGGCCTCGACGACGTCGCCCATTCCCTCATCGGCATGCCCCAGGCGAGCGCCGGGCTGCCCCAAACGGGCATCGAGTTCGTCCCGTCGAACGACGAGCTCGCCTGCCGCAAGTCGTCGCCACGCACCCCGCGCAAGCCCCGCAAGTCCCCCCGGGGCGACGCGGGCTGAGGGCCGGCCGCAGGCCGCAGGCCCTCGCCGCACGCGGCTCGGGACCCGTCCCGTACGCGGCTCAGGGCCCCTCCCCTCCTCGGGGCACGGCCTCTCCCCTACGCGGGCGGGAGCCCCGTCGACATCACGCCGCCGCTCGTCCCGGCCCTCCCGCGGTGAGCAGCGGCAGCTCCCGCGCACCCGTCAGCTCCGGGTTCGCCATCAGGACGGGCGGGTTGTCGGGGTCGGTGCGCAGGTCCGGGTAGCGCTCCAGGAGGATGCCGAGCGCGATCCGCCCTTCGAGCCGCGCGAGCGGCGCTCCGAGACAGAAGTGGATGCCCCGGCCGAAGGCCAGGTGGGGGTCGGGGTCCCGCCCGGGGCGGAAGTCGTCCGGGCCGAAGAACACCCGCTCGTCGCGGTTGGCCGCGCCGACCCACAGGGCGAGCGCCTGCCCGGCGGGCACCCGCTGTCCGCCGAGTTCGACTTCCCGGGTCGTGGCCCGGTAGAAGACCTGGAACGGCGTGAGCAGGCGCAGCGACTCCTCGATCACGGCGGGCAGCCCCGTCGGGTCCCGCCGCAGCGCGTCCCCGTGCTCCGGATGGGCGTCCAGGCAGAGCACGGTGTTGCCGAGCAGCATGGTCGTGGTGACGTGCCCGGCGATGAGCAGCAGCTGGGCGAAGTTGCCGAGCGCCGCGGGGGACAGCCGTTCGCCGTCGACCTCGGCCTGGACGAGCAGCGTGAGCAGGTCCTCCCTCGGGTGGCGCCTGCGGTCGTCGGCGTGCTCCGTGAAGTACTCGTTCATGCGCCGCCCGAGGTCGAGGGCGGCGGCGACCTCGTCCACGCCGACGCCTCCACCGCCTCCACCGCCTCCGGTACCGCCCGCGCCGACTGCGTTCGGCCCTTGCTCGCGCGGGAAGATCTCCTCGCTCCACTGCCGGAACAGCGGGCGGTCGGCGGCGGGGACACCGAGGAGTTCGGCGATGACGGTCACCGGCAGCGGGTGGGCGAGGTCGTCGACGAGTTCCAGCGCGCCGCGTTCGTCGGCCCGGTCGAGCAGCTCATGGGTCAGGGCGCTGATTCGGGGCGCGAGGCCCGCCACGAGCCGGGGCGTGAAGGCCCGGCCGACGAGCTGCCTGAGCTTGCGGTGGTCGGGCGGGTCCATCTGGGTGAGCAGGCCGCTCTTCTCGTAGTCCGGGGCGTCGGGGGCGAGTTGGCGGACCGTGTCGGACGAGTAGGTGGCGGGGTCGGAGAAGACCTCGACGACCTCCGGGTAGCCGTGCACGTTCCAGATCCCGGTCCGCTCGTCGAGGGTCACCGCCCGCTCCGGGCGGGTGCCGCGGAGCCAGAAGTGGGCCGGGGGCGCACCCCACTCGTCGGCGCGGGCGGTGAGAGGGACTTGGCGCAAGGACTGGTAAGTCATGATATTTCACCTGTTTCAGGGCGTGCCAGGGCACGCTCCACGGGTCGGGGACCGCGCGGTACGGGAGGTGGGGGGGGAAGGTGGCGCGTCGGGGCCGCGACGGCTCTGCCGAGGGCGGGCGGCGATCAGCGCGTGCGGGGTGCGCGTGCGGGGTGCGCGTTCGCCCCGCGCTCGGGACGCGGGCTCCGTGCGCGGCCGGCACGAGCGGTACCGGCGGTACGCCGCCATGTACCGCAGCCTGATCACGGGCTCCGGCCGGGCGGACCGGCCGACGAAAGGGCGGGCGGGCCCCCGGGCGCGGCCGGATCAGGGCGCGGCCGGATCAGGGCGCGGCCGGATCAGGGCGCGGCCGGATCAGGGCGCGGCCGGATCAGGGCGCGGCCGGATCAGGGCGCGGCCGGGGGTTCCCGGAAACGCGGCGAGGGCGCGGTGCCGACCACCGCGCCCTCGTGCTGCCGTCAGGCGCCGTGATCAGGCGCGGCGTATGACGATGTCGCCGCGGCTGGTGACGGCGTGTATCTCGACGGCCTCTTCCGGCAGTTCGGGCGCTTCGGACGCACCGAGCGAATTCCGTACGTGGCCGACCTTGGTGTGCACGTCCAGCCAGGCGGCTGATCCTTTCCGCACTCCGACCTCCAACTCGCCCGCGGCGGCGCGCAGCTCCACGCGGCCGCGCGTCACCTCGCCGACGCGGATGTCACCGGTGACGGAGCGGGCGGTGACGTCGTCGTACACCCGGCCGATGCTGATGTCGCCGCGGTTGACGGTGGCCCGCAGGCGTCCTGTGACCTCTTCGATGTCGGTGTCGCCGCTGGAGTTCTTGAGGGTCAGCGCGCCGTCGACACGGCCGATGCGGATGTCACCGGAGGCCACACGGATGTCGGTCTCGCCGGTGACGCTGCCGACGGTGACGTCACCGAAGCCGCTGTTGAGCTGAAGCCGTCCGGCCCGCTCCAGTTGGATGCGGCCGTGCCCGGTCTTGAACTCGCACTCCCCCAGGTCGCCCTCGCTGTAGATGTCGGCCATGGTGGCATCGCCCGACACCCGTGATCCGGCGGGCAGTTCGACGCTCACGTCGACGGAGCCGCCGGAGCCGAAGAGGCTGCGCCGGCGCGGGGTCCTGATCAGCAGCCTGCCCTGGCCGTACTCGACGCGGGTCTGTTCGGCGGCGCTGCGGTCGGACTGGCTCAGCCCGTTGCTCGGGCTCACCTCCACCACGGTCTCGGTGCGCGCGCCCGCAGTCAGGCGCAGGAGGCCCGCGTTGAGCTGCAGGGCGACAGAGATGGGCTCGGGGGTGTCGAAGGTTGGCATGGCTGCCCCGTCCTGTGGGTCTGTCGGGCGTCCCCGCTGGTGGGACGGTTGAGGGAGGGTGACACTGCGGTGCGGGCGGCGCTCAGCCGACCCAGCCGGTGTGGCTCCGGCCGCCGCGGTCGGCGAAGCCCTGCGGCCCCGCCTCGGGGGCGACGGTCCGCTCCTCGGGTTCCAGAGCCGTCGATATCGCCCGTACGAGCCAGGCGTTGAGCGAGAGTCCTTCCCGCGCCGCCGCCTTCTCGGCTCGCAGCTTGAGGCCGGAGGGCAGCCGAAGGTTGATCCTGACCGTGGTGCGCAGGTCCTCGGCGGACAGGGCCGGGGGCGGCACCGGGGCCGGTCCGGCCGGGGCCGGCTCGGGCGCGGCGCGGTCGGACCAGTCGTCGAGCGGGGCCGGTGTCACCACGAACTCGGGCTCGCGGCCGCGCAACCGTACGTCCACGGAGCCCGGTGCCAGTTCACCGGTGATCTCGCCCGCCGCGTCGGACAGGGCCCGCAGGAGCGTGAGCCGGGTCGCCGACTCGAGCTGCGCGGTGAGGCGCTCGGCCGTCGCCCGCGCCTCATCGCCGTCCGCGTCGGCTGCGACGGACAGCTCCCGGCGGAGAGAGTCGACGTACGGCGTGAGATCCATGACGCCACTATGGCATCACGATGGCGCCATTGCAAGCCGAAATGGCTCATACTGGCGCAGCCTGGCGACCGGACGGAGCCAGTAAATCTTGAGGACGCTTCCCCGCGGCGCCCTGGGCGACAGAACCGAAAGGGCCGCCCACCGGTTGGCGGGCGGCCCTTTCGGTCGATGGCGGTCGATGGCGGTCGATGGCGACCAGGCGGTGTCAGGCCCCTGCCTCACTCCGCACCCGGTCGAGGACTCCGGGCAGCGCGCGCAGGAACGCCGTCACCTCTTCCTCGCCGACGATCAGCGGCGGGGCGAGCCTGATGGTGTCCGGCAGGGCGGCGTTCACCAGGAGTCCCGCGTCCTGCGCGGCCTGCTGCACGCGCGGGGCGACGGGCTCGGTGAGGACGATGCCGAGCAGCAGTCCGGCGCCGCGGACCCGGTCGACCAGCGGGTGCCCGAGCGCCTCGATGCCCCGCCGCAGCGCCTCGCCCTGCCGCTTGACGTGGTCGAGGAGTCCGTCGCCGTGAATGGTGTCGAGCACCGCGAGCGCGGCGGCACAGGAGACGGGGTTGCCGCCGAAGGTCGTGCCGTGCGCGCCGGGCGCCATCAGCTCGGCGGCCGGGCCGAACGCGAGCGTCGCGCCGATGGGCATGCCACCGCCGAGGCCCTTGGCGAGGGTGAGGACGTCCGGCTCGACGCCGTGCGCCTGGTGCTCGAACCAGTGGCCGGTGCGGCCGATCCCGGTCTGCACCTCGTCGAGGACGAGCAGCGCCCCGGCGGCCCGGGTGATCTCACGGGCCGCGACCAGGTAGCCGGGCGGCGGCACGACCACGCCGTTCTCGCCCTGGATCGGCTCGATGACGACGAGCGCGGTGTCCTCGTCCACGGCC
This sequence comes from Streptomyces flavofungini, assembly GCF_030388665.1. Taxonomy (NCBI): domain Bacteria; kingdom Bacillati; phylum Actinomycetota; class Actinomycetes; order Kitasatosporales; family Streptomycetaceae; genus Streptomyces; species Streptomyces flavofungini. Next base: position 1,415,625 of record NZ_CP128846.1, read on the forward strand.
GCGCGCAGCGCGTCGGCGTCACCGAACGGCACGTGCGTGACCTCACCGGGCAGCGGCTCGAACGCGGCGCGCTTCGGGGGCTGGCCGGTGAGGGCGAGGGAGCCCATGGTGCGGCCGTGGAAGCCGCCCTCGGTGGCGACCATGCGGCGGCGCCCTGTCAGGCGGCCGATCTTGAAGGCCGCCTCGTTCGCCTCCGCGCCGGAGTTGGAGAAGAAGACGCGGCCACAGCGCCCGGTCAGGCGGAGCAGGCGCTCGGCGAGCCGCACCGGCGGCTCGGCGATGAACAGGTTCGAGACGTGGCCGAGCCTGGCCACCTGCGCGCTGACGGCGCGGACGACGGCGGGGTGCGCGGTGCCGAGCGAGTTGACGGCGATGCCGCCGAGGAAGTCGAGGTACTTCCTGCCGTCGGCGTCCCAGAACGCGGCACCCTCGCCGCGCACCAACGGCACCCTCGGCGTGCCGTAGTTGTCCATCAGCGACGCCTGCCAGCGCTCGGTGAGCTTGATGTTCCCGCGCTCCCCCGCGGCGTCGCCCGTGACGCCGGTGTCGCTCGTTGCCTCGTTCATCCCATCCCCTCCATGCCGGGCACGCTCATCGCGCCCCCCTTCGACGGCCCCGCTCACCGCAGAACCTCCCCGGCAGCCCCGCTCACCGCAGATCCTCTTCGATGTCCGGCATGACCAGCGTGCCGATCTCCTCGCGCGTGAACATCTCCAGGAGCACCGAGTGCTGGACCCGTCCGTCGATGACGCGCGCGCTGCCCACGCCGTTGCGGACCGCGTGCAGGCAACCTGCCATCTTGGGGACCATGCCGTCGGCCAGCTCCGGAAGGATCTTCTCCAGTTCGCTGGCGCTGAGCCTGCTGATGACCTCGTCGCTGTGCGGCCAGTCCGCGTACAGGCCCTCGACGTCGGTGAGGAAGACCAGCGTGTGGGCGTTGAGGGAGGCGGCGATCGCGGCGGCGGCGGTGTCGGCGTTCACGTTGTAGACGTGGTCGTCGTCGACGCTGCGGGCCACCGGCGAGATGACCGGGATGCGGCCGTCCGCGAGCAGCGCCTCGACGGCACCGGGGTCCACTCCGGCGATCTCGCCGACGCGGCCGATGTCGACCTTCTCGCCGTCCTCGTCCTCGGGCCAGTGCTTGGTCGCGGTGATGGTGTCCGCGTCCTCGCCGGTGAGGCCGACGGCGAGCGGGCCGTGCTGGTTGATGAGGCCGACGAGCTCGCGCTGCACCTGGCCCGCGAGGACCATCCGGACCACGTTCATGGCCTCGGGCGAGGTGACCCGGAGGCCGGCCTTGAACTCGCTGTCGATGTCGTGGAGTTTCAGCGCTGCGCTGATCTGGGGGCCGCCGCCGTGCACGACGACCGGCTTGAGCCCGGCGTGCCTCAGGAAGACGACGTCGTGGGCGAAGGCGGCCTTCAGCTCGTCGTCGATCATGGCGTTGCCGCCGAACTTGATGACGCAGATCTTGCCCTGGTGGCGGTTGAGCCACGGCAGCGCGTCCATCACGGACTGCGCCTTGACCAGTGCGGGGTGCTCCTGCGTGCTGATCCTCATGACGAGTACGCGCTGTTCTCGTGGACGTACTCGGACGTCAGGTCGTTGGCCCACAGCGTGGCGCGCTCGGCGCCGGCCGCCAGGTCCGCGGTGATGACGACCTCGCGGCCGGACATGTCGACCGCGGTGCGGTCCGCGCCGATCGAACCGTCCTTGCAGACCCAGACGCCGTTGATGGCGACGTTCAGGCGGTCCGGCTCGAAGGTCGCGGACGTGGTGCCGATGGCGGAGAGCACGCGGCCCCAGTTCGGGTCCTCGCCGTGGATGGCGCACTTGAGGAGGTTGTTGCGGGCGATGGAGCGCCCGGCCTCCACGGCGTCGTCCTCGGTCGCGGCGTTCACGACGTCGATGCGGATGTCCTTGCTCGCGCCCTCGGCGTCGCCGATGAGCTGGCGCGCCAGGTCGTCGCAGACGGTGCGGACGGCCTCGGCGAACTCCGCGTACTCCGGGGTCACTCCGGAAGCGCCGGAGGCGAGCAGGAGCACGGTGTCGTTGGTGGACATGCAGCCGTCGGAGTCGACCCGGTCGAAGGTGAGCCGGGTCGCCTCGCGCAGCGCCTTGTCCAGGACGTCGTTCTCCAGGTCGGCGTCGGTGGTGAGGACGACGAGCATCGTGGCCAGGCCGGGGGCGAGCATGCCCGCGCCCTTGGCCATGCCGCCGACCGTCCAGCCATCGCCCTCGACGACCGCGGTCTTGTGCACGCTGTCGGTGGTCTTGATCGCGATGGCGGCCTTCTCGCCGCCGTCCGCGGAGAGTTCGGCGACCGCGCTCTCGACGCCCGGCAGGAGCTTGTCCATCGGGAGCCGGACGCCGATGAGGCCGGTGGAGGCCACGGCGACCTCGCCCGCCCGGTGCCCCTCCAGGCTCGCCGCGACCTTCTCGGCGGTGGCCCGGGTGTCCTGGAAGCCCGCCGGGCCCGTGCAGGCGTTGGCGCCGCCGGAGTTGAGGATGACGGCGCTCACCGCGCCCACCCTCAGAACCTGTTCACTCCACACCACGGGGGCGGCCTTCACTCGATTCGAGGTGAAGACACCCGCCGCGGAACGGCGCGGGCCGTTGTTCACGACCAGGGCCACATCCGGATTTCCGCTGATCTTTATTCCGGCCGCGACGCCTGCGGCCGAAAAACCTTGTGCTGCCGTGACGCTCATGGCGCTACTACTCCTATAGTGGAAGTTCCCAGTTTCCCGGGAAGGCCGAGGGGGACCACCGACAATGACATGACTCGAGCCGCCCCATTCCTCGATTCTGGCGACGGGGTGCCGCGCTTCCACAACTCCCCGTCCGCCCTTTCCTGTCGAACGCCACACATCGCTGATCTGGCAGTTCATCGATGTGTCACCGGCACTGCCGGGCGTACTCGCCCGACAACCCGCAACAAACTACAGGCAATTCAGGCTTTCGGCACCGGGCTGTCCTGTCCACGGGACAGCGGCCCACCGGGGCCGACCCGCCCCGGAACCTCATGCATGGCTCGCAAGGATCGCCGGAGAACCAACCGAGAAGGTTCGACAGCGCTCTTCGCGGTCGCGGCGGGCCCGGCGAAGGTCCGGAGCTCTTCCGACACTTTTCACGGAATTTTGATCCGGTCGCAGTGAATACTTCACGGCATCACCGCCGGAACACCCCGATCCCTACCGACAATTCGTCGGCGAACAGCCGGGTCTGGACGCCGGGCCCGTCCCCGACCGACAATGACGAAGCTGGTGGACTCTGTCCGCCGGCCCCTGGAACGAACGGCTTCCGCCGGGAAGCCATCGTGTACGGCTTGAAATGGAGTGGACATGAGCAGCAACCCGTTCGACGACGCGGATGGCCAGTTCTACGTCTTGGTGAACGACGAGGAGCAGCACTCCCTGTGGCCGTCGTTCACCGAGGTCCCCGCCGGCTGGCGGGTGGTGTTCGGCGAGGCCGGCCGCCAGGAGTGCCTGGACTACGTGGAGCAGAACTGGACCGACCTGCGGCCCAAGAGCCTGCGCGACGCGATGGCCGCCGACCAGGCCGCGTAAGGCCGTGCGGCGGGCGCGCTCCTGAGCGACGCCGAGAAGCCGTAAGGGGCGGGCCCCGGTGCTTCCCAGCACCGGGGCCCGCCCCTTGCCGCGTGCGCGGCCCGCGCCGTTGCCGTGTGCGCGGCCCGCACCCACCGGCCTGTCACAGGTCACCGGGCCGGTCCTGTCACAGGTCACCGGGCCCGTCCTGTCACAGGTCACCGGGCCCGTCCGCGCATGCGAACGGCCCGTCGGTGGGGGCCGACGGGCCGTCCGGAACAGGGGTGGCTCAGACCTTCTCGCCGACGCCGCGTCGCTCGACGATCGAGTCGGCGATCTCGCCGCTGCGCACGGCGATGTTCGACAGCAGGGACGACGTCAGACCGTGCGTGTGCTCGGTGCCGCCCTGGAGGTAGATGCCACAGGACAGGTCGCCGGTGGTGACGACGCGGTAGTCGCGCTCCACCTGGTGGCGGCCCTCCTCGTCGCGCAGGCAGAAGCCGTCGAGGTCGCCGAGCAGGCGGGTGGCGTCCATCGTGGCGTAGCCGGTCGCGAAGACGAGCGCGTCGACGTCCATCTCCTGCTCGGTCTCACCGTCCAGGAGCGAGTGCAGGACGACACGGGTGTCGTTGCCGGAGCGCTTCACTTCCTTGACCCGGGTGAGGTTCAGGAAGTGCAGCCGCTGCGCGCCCGCGACCTCCTCCTCGTAGGAGCGGCGGAACAGCTCGCGGATCACGTCGTCGTCGACGACGGAGTAGTTGGTGTTCTTGTGGTACCGCCAGAACGCGTCCCGCGTCTTCTCGGTGCCGAAGTAGTAGTGGTCGACGGCGGTGGGGTCGAAGACCTGGTTGGCGAAGGGCGTGTCGTCCGCGACGGAGTAGCCGTAGCTGGGCAGGATCGCCGAGACCTGGGCGTGCGGCAGCATGTCGTGCAGGTACTTGGTGATCTCGGCGGCGCTCTGGCCCGCGCCGACGACCGCGACGCTGTTCAGCTCCTCGGGCTTCATCCGGGCGTACTTCGCGAGGAACTCCGAGCTGTGCCACACGCGCTCGTCGCGCTCCATGCCGTCGGGCATGCGCGGCACGAGGCCGGTGGAGACGGTGATGTTGCGGGCCTTCACCACGCGCGTGGTGCCGGCGGCGGTGTCACGGACGACGACCTCCAGGATCTGCTCGTCCGCGGAGGACTCCGCCGCCAGGCGCACCTCGGTGACCTCGGAGTTGTACGAGACGCGGTCGCGGAAGCTCGCCTCGGCCCACTCCAGGTACTGGTGGAACTCCTGGCGGGTGGGGAAGAAGTCCTGGTTGTTCACGAACTGGACCAGGCGGTTCGACTCGTGCAGGTAGGACACGAAGCTGTAGCGCGACAGCGGATTGCGGAAGGTCGCCAGGTCCTTCAGGAACGAAATCTGCATCGTCGCCTGCGGGAGCAGCATGTTGCGGTGCCAGCCGAAGGCGGCCTGCCGCTCGAAGAACGCAGCTGTGATCGGCTGCTGAGAGGAATTCGCCTCGTGTTCCTCCAGGGCGATGGCGAGGGACAGGTTGGACGGGCCGAACCCGATCCCAACGATGTCGTATATCTCGTTTTCACGCGTACCCATAGATATTCTCCCGCTGATGTAGCTTCGACTGGGACTTCCGCAGCTGCGACGACGGCATTGCGGTTGTCCAAGAGAGACCTTGGCCGGAAATGCTGCGGTCGGAAATGCTGCCAACTCTCGTCTGACGTGCGGCTGATGGTCTCGAACATCTCGACCGGTGGTCCGGGAGACACGCATTAAGTATTGCGCTGGAGAACACCGCCACGCCAACTTAGAGGGGCCGGACGGACCTTTCAAGAGGCCCCGGCCGCACCGTCTGCCGGGTACCGCTGTCCTGCCGACAGGACAGCCATGGCGGCTCGTCAGTAATTTGGGTTGTGCCTCTCAAAGCGCTGGTAGCGTCGGCGACTTGGCACCATACCGTGAGTGAGATTAGCGAAAGGGTGAACTCCGGATGTTCGTTCCCAGCCAGTACCGCCAGCCGGACAGTTCGTGGATGCTGGATCTGATCCGCGGCAATCCGTTGGCGCTCTTTGTGAGCAATGGCAGTCCCGAAGCGGGACCGTTCGCCACGCATCTGCCGGTGATTCAGGATCCGGAGTGGGACGGCGAATGGTCGGACGACCTCTCGGGCGGCCGGCTGCTCGGACACATGAACCGCGCGAACCCGCATTGGAAGGCGCTCGAGTCGGGCAGCGTGAATCTCCTGACGTTCACCGGACCGCACGGCTATGTGTCGCCGACGGTCTATCAGGTGACCCCGGCCGCGCCGACGTGGAACTTCACCTCCGTGCACGTCCACGGTGTCGTCGAGAAGATCGAGGGCATCGAGAACACCCTGGAGGTCGTGAAGTCCACCGTGCGCACCTACGAGGGCGCCTTCGGTGACGGCTGGGACATGTCGGAATCACTCGACTATTTCCGGAAGATCGTGCCCGCCGTCGGCGCTTTCCGCATCAAGGTGACGGGCGCCGAGGGCATGTTCAAGCTCAGCCAGGAGCAGCCGGACGAGGTCCAGGACCGCGTGCGGAACTCCTTCGGCGGCCGTGAGTGCACCCGCCACCAGGCGACGGCACAGCTCATGAGCAAGCTGCCGTAGCCCTTCCACGCCGCAGCCCTTCCACCCCGAAGAAGACTCCGCACGGCCGTTCCGCTGCCGCGGACCGTTCGACGGGCCCCCGCACCCTCTCGCTCACGGGACTCGGGGCCCGCCGTCCAGTCCGCGGCAGCGGCTCGGCGTATCCGCGCCGACACATGCCGACGCGCAGGAGCCCGCACCCCCTCTCCGGAGTGCGAGCCCTGCGCGTCGCGTATGCGTCCGCCGAGGTCAACTGCCCTGATCTCGGCGGACGTTGTCATCTCACGCCATGGCACCCGAGGGTTCAGGCGCTGATTCCGGCCTGCTCCCGCTGCTGTGCCGCCTCGTCCTCGACGAGCGCCCGCTCGGCGGCGTTGTCGAGCGTCGCGAGCACCCACTGCTCGAAGTCGATGCCGGACTGCTCCGCGGCCTTGTGCCACCACTGGAGCCTGCTGCCGGGGACGGCGAGCCGCCGCATCGTCTCGGGCGTCTGGGTTCCGTCGCGTGCCTCGTCCTCACGGGCGACGCGGATGGCGCTGCGCAGCTGCTTGGTCGTCCACTGCATCTGCTCGGCCCGGTCGAGCCACAGCTCCTGCTCGTCGATCGGCAGCGAGGCCAGCTCCGCGTGGTGCTGGAAGCTGAGCGCCGCGCGCCGGCGGCTGAAGTCGAAGCGCCGTGACACCCACGCGTAGTTGCGCAGGGTCTGGTACTGGAGTCCGGCGGCGCGAATGCCGCGCTGATAGCGGTCGGTGTAGTGGTCCTTGCCGTATACCAGCCAGTCCCCGAGCCACCAGGAAGAGGAGTTGACGATCCCGGAGAGCTGGCGTCCGGCCCGCTCCCAGTCCTCGAAGGTGAGACCGGCCGGCATCTGCAGACCCACCTTCGTCGTCAGCACCTGGCCACGACGCTCGTCCACTGCTGCTCTTCGCTGCCGCGGGACCGCGCTCGCGTTTCGGCGGAAGAGCACGACCTTCGAGTCCTCGAGGTCGCTGACCTGGTTCGTCATCATGCCTCCATGTGAAAGAACATCGAACGAACGCGGGCACAACGATCCGCGTCCGAACAGGAAAATGCCTTGCGGGTGTGGCAGCCGTGTCCTGACCCGGCACGGGTCGGAAGCCTTCGCGCAGCGCGAGGCACAGGCTGGCCAATCAATCACAGCCGATCGGCCGGATGAGGGCTCTCTCGAGCCGCTCGCCGAGTCGGGTCGTCAGAGTTCGGTCAACTCGTCGCTGGATCCGTCGGCGTGGCACGTGCGGGTACGCCGTCGGACCGCCCTCACCGCTCGAGGGGGCCGCCGGCGCAGAGCGCAGGCAGGTCCGGCCGTTCGGCGCATCCTTGAGGAGTGCGCGGAAGGCATTCAGTCGGCATGTGTGTGGATACGTACATCAACTACTCGCCCCGTTCAACTACTCGCCCCGTTCGCCTCGACCACGACCTCCGCGCCCTCGGGACGGCCGACGTGTCCCCCATCGGTTCCGATCCGGTTTCGCAGTGGTCTCTTCCAAAGGCCTACCCGAGTAGAACCCGACACCCGTTGGAGATTCAAGGAAGAGGCAGTCGCTCGTCGCGACTTTTCGAAGTCCGAACAAGATAGCCCAGCATCGCTATGCCTGTCCTCGTGTGACGCAGCTCTCTCGGGACTTGGGCAGCGGGGGCTATGCCGATCAACTCTCGCCACTGGCGGCAGGAATTGAGCCAAACCAGGGGGGAAGTGAAACAGTTGCAGACGAGAAGGGGACGTACGGAAGGCGGGGGTCCTTCGTTGAGTTGGCGAGCCGGATTCGGGGCAAACGGTGATGGTCCGTCACCATTGGCGCCTATTAGCTGAATCCCAGGGCCGCCAGCGAACTCTAGCATTTCCCATACGGACTCTTAACGCGAGTATGAGCCACGCTCCCGCCGATGTGGCCGAAGAACAACCCGTCGGACACGTCGCCGCGCGGCTATGCGGAGTTGGCCGCACCGGGACGAGGGCGGAGGTGCGCGCGGAGAGTCGCGGCGCGAGCGGAGGCGAGGACGAGCCGTGAGGGCGGCCCTCCGGATGCCCCCGGGACCGCCGCGGTGCGGCCCCCCGGAATGGCTCGCTCCAGGGAGCGAAAGCCCGGAAGCTGGAATTCCTGATCCTCTTCGCGGAATCAGTCTGCGAGTTGACGGCTAACCGGAGGGCGAACCGGAGAGGCGGAGTCCGCCTCCACGACCCTCGCGGATCCGGCGCGTGCACCAGGTTTGCTGCCGTGGTTGCCACATCAGTCACGCCCGCAGCAAGATGGTGCGACGCGCCCTCGGATCCTAGACTCGACGCTCGGCAGCTACCGCTCAGGGACGTCCGGGAGGGATCGCAGCATGGTTGTGCCCTGCGCATTGCCAACATCGACTCCGGCCAACGAGGTGCCCGAAACCCATCTCGCGTCACCTTTCGGCGACTTCACCGACCAGGTCTTCCAGAACCTGCGCCGTGCCGATCAGCGCAGGTGGGCGGGGGCCTATTTGGCGGGTCTTCTCATCACTCCCGGCAAGAAGTCCGTCCGCCGCCTCGCCGGAGCCGTCTCGGCCTCGCCCACCGCGGTGCAGTCCCTGCGCCAGTTCGTGAGCCTGAGCCCCTGGGACTGGGACCCCGTCATGGTGGAGCTCACCCGCTGGGCCGAGAGCCACGGCCCCGTCTCCACCTGGGCGATCGGCCGTGCGGTCCTGCCCAAGCGCGGCGACCGTTCCGTGGGCGTGCACCGCTACTTCGACCCGGCCTCCGGCCGCACCCTCAACTGCCAGCTGGGCCTCGGCGCCTTCCTCGGCATCGACGCCCTGCACGTCCCGGTCGACTGGCGGCTGCTGCTCCCGGCACCCTGGACCGAGGACGCCCAGCTGCGCCGACGCGCGCGCATACCGGACGACGTCGGCCACCGCCCGCTGTGGGCCCAGGCCCTTGACCTCGTCGACACCCTGGAGGCCCGCACCGCGCCCACGTCGGCGCCGGTCGTCGCCGACATGAGCGACGACCCCGACGTGGCCCTCTTCCTGCGCGGACTCAGCCAGCGCGCCCGGGACTTCGTGGTCGCCGTGCCCCAGCACCTGAAGGTCCTGCCCGTCGGCGACCGGACCCCCGGCGCCACGGAGCCGGTGAGCGCGCGCGGCCACGTCTCCTCGGGGAACACCGAATCCGTCCTCGTCACCGCGCCGGACGGCCACCGGCAGCACACCCGCGTCCACTCCGTGCTCGTACGGCTGCCCGGAGCCAGGCCGGGCGCGACGCCTGAATATCCCTATCGACTATTCACAGAAGTGCTACCGGAAAGTCGCCCGGGGTCCATGTGGCTGACCAGCCTCACACATCAGCGACTCGACAACGTTGCCTCACTCGCCACCCATCGGACCCGGACCACCACGGCGGTCGCCGGCATGGAACGCCACTTCGGCCTCCTCGACTTCGAGGGCCGTTCCTTTCCGGGCTGGTATCACCACATGACGCTGGTTTCCGCGGCCTACACGTATCAGCGACTCACGCACCGGCCCGTTCCGCGCCATCTGCCGTGCTGTCCGGCACCACTGCCCCGACCCAGTCGGCAACGGTTGCACTTGGTCTGAGGAGCACATCGGATTGACTCAAATTCAAGTGCTTCCGGCATATTCACAGAGGCCGTCGCGAAACTGATTCCCTTGTCCCGTAAGCGAATTGACGACATTGACCGCAAGTCAGCTTCAGCGTGACGCTTTCCACGGGGCGCGGCTCGCCTAGAATTGCTGCGCGGTACGAGGACGAGCGCTCATCCGGCGCCCGGCGCCGACGCGCTCTCGTACCGAGTGTCCGGCGTGCGCGCCGGAAGGGTGCGGCCCCGGAGACCGCCGGGGGAGGTCGGTCTCCAGGGCCGCGGGATCGGTACCGGCGTGCGGCAGCACGCCGGACCGAAGTCTGTGGCCGCGGTGCGGCTAGTTCACCCAGCCCGTGTAGCGCTGGGAGCTTCCCGATGCGGCGCGCGGCACGCGTCGCTCGCCGCGGCGGTCGCGCTCGTCGAACTCAAGCATCGCCGAGACCGCTCGAACCAGCCACGCGTTGACCGACAGCCGCTCGCGCCCCGCCGCCTCCTCGATCCGGGTCTTGAGGTGCTCGGGGGGTCGGAAGTTGATGCGGGAGGTCGCGCCTTCCTCTCCGTTCACCGTCACTGGCGCCAGTGACACCAGTGATGGCGCCACACCATTGCGCGGGTGGTCGAAGTCGTGGTCGACCTCGTCGCCGAACGGCTGGTCCTGCGGGGGTGGCGTCACGACGAACGTCGGGTCGAGCCCACGCAGGCGTATCTCGACCGAACCGGGGGCCAGGTCGCGGGTGATCTCGTCCGCGGCGGCCGACAGCGCGTCAAGAAGCGTCAGACGGACAGCGGAAGCCAGCGGCGTGACGAGGCGTTCGGCGAGTTCTCGCGTCTCCTCGTCGCCCGCCTCCACTGCGACCGAGAGCTCCTGGCGCAGGTTGTCGACGTACCGCGTGAGTTCCATGGCGCCATCGTCGCACCACTATGGCGCCACGCGCAAGCTTTCGAGGCATCACTCTCGCGACCTTTGGCGCCGCGTGCTGGCGCCGGGCCCGGACGGCTGTTTCCGGTCAGGCACCCGCCGCCCCGGCCCGCCGCGCCCCGGCGCCAACCCGTGGCGGGAATGAGGCGTGTGACTTACGCTCGCCGCCCCAGGCGCACCACACTGGTTCCGCATACCCAAGGGCCTGAGCGCGACGAGGAGTTGGTGAGATGTCCACGCAGTCCCCCGCGGCATCCGACCGGGCGACCAGGGAAGTGATCGACGCCTATCTGGCCCGGCTCGCGGAGCGGGACCTGGACGGCGCGGTGCGGCTGTTCTCCGAGTCGGCGGAGTGGGTCGCGCCGGGCTCGCCGGACGTGCCCTGGTCGGGGAACCGGACCGGGCGGGCGGGGGTGAAGGAGTTCTTCACCACCCTGCACGCGTATCTGCAGCCCGAGGAGTTCACCGTCACGCACATCGTCGTCGAGGGCGAGCAGGGCGTGATCCTCGGCCACCTGCGCGACACCGTCAAGGCCACCGGCGCCCCGCTGACCACGCCCTTCGCCGCCCATCTCACGGTGGTCGGCGGCGAGGTCACGCGCTACCACCTGTTCGAGGACACCTACGCACTGCACCGTGCCGCGACCGGCGGCTGACCGACCCGCGAGAGAGGCACGCCAGATGACCACCCCCGACCGCATGCCCTCCCATCCGGTGGTGAGCGCCTTCGTCGACGCGGTCAACGCCCAGGACCCCGCGGCGCTGTGGACCGTGCTCGCGCAGGACGCCACCGTGATCGACGTGGGAACCGAACGCGACCTCGGCGCGTGGGTGGAACGTGAGCTGTTCTCGTCCCACGCCCGGATGGACGTCGTGCAGGAGTCGCCCGACGGCCTGTCGGTCACGGCCCGCTTCCACAACGACATCTGGGGCGACATCGACACCGCCTGGGAGTTCACGGTGTCCGACGGCGTCATCCGGCGGTTCGTCGCAGGACCCGCCTGAGCAACCGGCCCGGCGGGAGACCGACCGGGCCGTCGAACCGAGCACGACCGGGCCGCCCCACGGATCCGTCACCGGTCGCCCGAACGGGCCGCGGGGCAGCGGGAAGCCGACCGAGCGCAGGGAAAGCGGGAAGCCGACCGAGCGCAGGGTAGCCGAGGGAAGAGGGGCCAAGGCGTGAGCCGCACCCCCGGGCCCGAGGTGGAGCAGGCACCGAAGGAGTCGGTGCGGATCCGCCTCCTTGGCCCGGTGAGCGTGGAGGTCCGGGGTCGTCATGTCGGCCTCGGGCCGCAGCAGCGCGCGCTCCTCGCGGTCCTCGCCCTCGCCCGCGGCCACCCCGTCAGCACCTCCCGGCTCGCCGAACTCCTGTGGGAGGGCGAGGTACCGGACGGCGCGGTGAGCGCCCTGCGCACCCACGTCCTGCATCTGCGCCGCATCCTGGAGCCGGGCCGGCGGGCCACCTCCGGGTTCGAGGTCCTGGTGAGCGCGGGGGCCCGCAGCAACACCAGCTACACCCTCCAGGTGTCGGACGAGCAGGTCGACGCCCTGCGCTTCGTCCACCTCACCGACCGGGCCCGCAAGGCCGCCGCGGACGGCGACGCCGACGCCGTGGTCACACTGCTCGACGAGGCCCTCGCCCTGTGGACGGGGCCCGCCCTGGAGGGCGTGAGCGACCGCAGCTTCGCGCTCGCCGAGGCCGAACGCCTCCAGGAGCTGCGGCTCGTGGCCCGCGAGGACCGGATCGACGCCCTGATCGAGCTGGGTCACTACGAGGCGTCGGTGGCCGAACTGACCACGCTCGTCAATGAGTTCCCGCTGCGCGAGCGGCTGCGCTGTCAGCTGATGCTGGCGCTGCACCGCTCCGGCCGGCAGGCGGACGCCCTCGCCTCGTACCGCGACTTCTACCACCTCCTCGACGCGGAAGTGGGCATCGAGCCGGGCCGCCCGCTGAAGGAACTCCACCAGCGCGTCCTCGCCGGCGACCCCGCCCTCGCCCCCGGCCCCGCCCCGCTCGCCCCCGCACCGCCCCCGGCCCGCCCTGTGCCGCGTCAACTCCCGCCCGACGTCGCCAGTTTCACCGGCCGCTCGGACTATCTGCGCCAGCTCGACGCGCTTCTCACCCAGCACGAGGCGGGCCCCGGGCAGACGCTGGTGATCTCCTCCGTGTCCGGCATGGCGGGAGTCGGCAAGACCACGCTCGCGCTGCACTGGATGCACCAGGTGGCCGACCGCTTCCCCGACGGACAGCTGTACGCGAATCTGCGCGGCCACTCCCAGGAGGGACCGACGTCGGCCGACGAGGCGCTGGGGCAGTTGCTGCGCGCGCTGGGCGTCGGCACGGGGCACCTGCCGGAGAGCACCGACGAGAAGGCGGCGCTGTACCGCTCGCTGCTCGCGGGGCGGCGCATGCTGATCCTGCTCGACGACGCGGCCGGGCTCGCACAGGTGCGTCCGCTGCTGCCCGGATCGCCGACCTGCTTCGTCGTCGTCACCAGCCGCAACGACCTGCGGGGCCTGACCGCGTTCCACGACGCCCACCGGGTGAGCCTGAGCGTCTTCGGCGAGGAGGAGGCCCTGGCCCTGCTCGCCCGCGTCATCGGGGCGGACCGGGTGCGGCACGAGCCGGAGGCCGCCGCCGAGGCCGTCCGGCTGTGCGGGCTGCTTCCGCTGGCCGTGCGGATCGTCGCGGCCCACCTGATCGGCGACCGGCATCCGCCGATCGAGGAGGTCGTGCGGCGGCTGCGCAGCGGCGACCGGCTGCGGGAGCTGACCCTCGACCAGGAGGAACACACCGGCGTACGCGCGGTCCTCGACCTGTCGTACCGGTCGCTGCCCGCCGCCGAGCAGGAGCTGCTGCGGCTGCTCGCCCTCGCCCCTGGCCCCGGCATCACCGCCCCGGCCGCCGCCGCCCTCGCCGGGACCAGCCTGCCCGCCACCGCCCGGCTCCTGGACCATCTGGTCGCCCGCAGCCTCCTGGAGAGCCACCAGCCGGGCCGCTTCCAACTCCACGCCCTGGTCGCCCTGTTCGCCCGGGAGCGGGCCGAGGAGCAGGACAGCCCCGCCGCCCGCGAGCGCGCCGTCGGCCGCCTGCTCACCTGGTACCTGGCCACCACCGAGCAGGCCGCCCACCTGCTGTACGGCACCTTCTACTCCTGGTACGCGGCCGACCCGCCGGAGCCCGACGGCTCCCCCACGGCGCCGCTGGCCTTCGCGGGCGCCAGCGAGGCGCTCGCCTGGCTCGACGACGAGCGGACCGCGCTGCTCGCCTGCACCCGGCACGCCGTCCGGTACGGGCCGCGGTCCTTCGCCTGGAAGTCGGCGCTCGCCCTGCACGGGCACCTGATGGAGCACGGGCGCCGCGCGGACTGGCTGCGGGCCGCGCACGCCGGACTGCGGGCTGCCGAGGCCGCGCACGACGACCACGCGCGGGCGGTGATGCACTGGAGCATGTGCTACGTGCTGTGGGAGCTGGCCCGGCACGACGAGGCGCTGTGGCACAGCGCCCACGCCGAGGCCCTGTTCGCGCGGTCCGGGCAGCCCGTGGAGACCGCGGGGGCGGTGCTCGGGCTCGCCGCCTCGCACCGCGAACGCGGCGCGCTCGACCAGGCGGCCCGCGACGCCGAGCGGGCCCTCGCCCTGTACGCCGACAGCGGGCAGCCCGCCGGGGAGGCGTGGGCGCTGTGCCTGCTCGGCTTCGTCCGCCTCGACCAGGGCCGGCTCACCGTCGCCCACCGGCACTTCAGCGCTGCCCGCACGCGCGCCGAGGCCTCGCAGGACCAGCACACGGTGATGCTGGCCCTTTGGGGGCTCGGCACCGTCGCGCACGCGCTCGGTTCGACGGAGGAGGCACAGCGCCTGCTCACCCGGGCTCTCGCCGCGGACGGCAGACTGCTGTTCACCTACGCGGCGGAGGGCGCGCTGAACGCCCTCGCGGTGGCGTGCCGGGACGCCGGGGATCCGCGGCTCGCCCTCAAGTACGCCGTCGACGCGCTCGGCGTCACGCACCGCACGCACCGGCGCCTGGTGGAGCCGGAGGCCCTCAGCACGATCGGCACGGTGCTGCTGCGCCTGGACGACGCGCCGGGCGCCCTCGACCACCACGGCCGTGCCCTGGAGGCGGCGCGCGCGGCGGGCTGCCGCCGGGCCGAGGCCGGTGCCCTCGTGGGCCTCGCGGCTGTGTACCGGCACCTGGGTGAGAACGGCGAGGCGCTGGCCTGCACCCGGCGGGCTCTCGCCGCGGCCCGCAAGGCGGGGCTGCGGCTCGCCGAGGCCGAGGCGCGGACCGAGCTGGCCCTGGTGCATCTGGCGCTCGGCCGGCACGCCCAGGCGGAACGCGCCGTCGAGCGGTCCCTGCGCAGCTACCGGGCCGCTGGGCACCGGCCGGGTGTCGCCCGCGCCCTGGAGGTGGCGGCCGTGGTGCGGCGCGCGGACCCGGGCCCTGAAGCCCACGTGTGAACCGGGTCGTTCGCGTGGAGCGCGGGCGCGGGGGCGCACGGCGTGCCGACCGTCGCTGTGTGGGCGAGGGTCCGGCGACAGGCGCTCAACTCAGCGCCCGTACCCCCGCCGTGACCGCGGCCGCCACCAGGATCACCAGCGGTACGGGGGCCTTGAGCCGCCAGGCCACCAGTGCCCCGGCGAAACCGGCGAGCCTGGCGTCGAAGGTCATGCCGTGCGCGCCCGCCGCGCCCACGAGCTGGGTGACGACGAGGACGGCGAGGAGCGCGGGCGTCAGGTACTCGACGAATCGCGGGAACCATCCGGGCAGTTCGCGGTCGCCCATCACCAGGGAGCCCGCGCCCTTGATGAGGAAGGTGGTCGCCACCAGGGCGCCCACGACGATCCACGGGTCGCTGCTCATCGGGACCTCCACGTCCACACGACGGCGATGACGCAGGCCACGGCGATGGCGGTGTCGGGCACGGCGACGGCGGTGAGGACCGCGGCACAGAGAGCGGCGGTGGCGGCCGCCGTCCGTTTGGACGCGGTGCCCAGGTGCGGGGCGAGCAGCAGGAAGAACAGGACGGGCGAGACGGCGTCCAGGCCGTAGGTGAGGATGTCCACGGCCTTGAACGGGCCGATCGCGCCCACCAGGGTGCCGAGGACCCAGCCGAGCCACAGGACCACCCCGGAGGACAGCAGCCGCACCCGGTCGAAGCGCCCGTCGGCGTCGCTGGCGATGGCCCAGGACTCCTCGATGACGAGCTGCGACTCGACCGCGCGGCGGGCCCTGCCACCGCGCAGAGCGGGCAGGATGGCGAAGCCCATCACCAGGTAGCGCAGGTTCAGCAGGGTCCCGGCGACGGCCGCCGCGGCCCAGCCGCCGCCGTTGACGATCACCGAGACGGCGGCGAACTGCGAGGAGCCGACGAAGACCAGGCCGGACATGGAGGTCGCGGCGAGCGCGCTGAAGCCCGCGCCCCTGGCGAGGACGCCGAAGGAGATCCCGAAGGCGAAGATCGCGACGGTGAACGGCACGGCGGCCCTGGCCCCCGTGGCCCAGGCCCCGCGCCGCCCGTCCGCCGGGACCTGCCGGGCGGGCCCGGCCCCGCCGTCGGTCATCCGCGCTCGCTCACCGCGGGGGCGGTCCTCGCGGGCGCCAGGACCGCCTCCTGCCCGCGCACGATCCGTCCGTACGCCGCCGCGAGCGCGGCCCCGACCGCGCCGAGGGGGAACCGCAGGGCGTCGACGGCGGTGACGGGCTGTACCTCGTAGGCCGTGCCGGTGAGGAACACCTCGCTGGCGCGGGTCAGTTCGGACGGGTGCAGGTGGCGTTCGACGACGGAAAGGCCCCGGTCGCGGGCGATGTCGATGACGGTACGGCGGGTGATGCCGTCCAGGACGCACTCCGGGGGCGGGGTGTGCAGCTCCCCCGCGATCACCAGGAACAGGTTGGCGCCGGTGGCCTCGGCGAGGCGGCCGCGGTGGTCCAGGAGCAGCGCGTCGTCGTGGCCCGCCGCCTCGGCCTCCTGTCCGGCGAGCGCGCCGAGGGCGTAGAGGGCGGCGGTCTTGGCGCTGACGGGCGCGGTGTCGGGGGCGGGGCGGCGCCAGCGCGAGGTGCGCAGGCGGATGCCGCGGGGCCCTTCGGTGAAGATCCGCGGCCAGGGCCAGGCGGCGATGGCGACGTGCACGCGGCTGTCCGGCGCGACCAGGCGCAGGGTGTCGCTGCCGCGCCAGGCGACCGGGCGTACGTAGCCGTCGGTGAGGCCCGCGACGGCGACGGTCTCGGCCGTGGCGGCGGCGAGGTCCGGGACGGACCAGGGCAGTTCGAAGCCCATCGTGCGGGCCGACGCGGCGAGCCGGGCGGTGTGCTCGTGGAGCTTGAAGACGCGCCCGTCGTAGGCCCGTTCGCCCTCGAAGACGCTGCCGCCGTAGTGCAGCCCGTGGCTGAGCACGTGCAGCCTGGCCTCGCGCCAGGGCACGAAGTCCCCGTCGTACCAGATGACGCCGTCCCGTTCGTCGAGGGGCGGCGCGGCGGGTGCGGGGGCGGCCCGGGTCATGTGGCGAAGCCCCGCTCGGCGTAGGGGAAGCCTTCGAGTTCGTTGACGGGGACGGTGTCGTCGCGGCGCGACGCGTAGTAGATGCGGACCTCGTCGATGAGTCCGGCGTCGTCGAAGCGGTAGACCTCGGCGCCGCGCAGGACCTTGCCCAGGCGGGGCTTGAAGGCGGTCCACTCGCAGACGGCGGTGCGGGTCTGCTCGTCGGCGTACACGGCGTCGACGGCCCAGTGGGAGTCGTTGGCCCGCACGTCGGCGCCCCAGCGCTCCACGATGGGGTCGATGCCGGGGACGGGTCCGGACATGCCGTGGGCGAGGTAGTGCACGACCCGCTCGGACACGCACTGGGCGAACAGGTCCCGGTCGACCTTGTTGCACGCCTCGAAGTACTGTCGTACAGCGGCTTCCATCGCGGCCCGGTCCAACGTGGCACGCTCAGGGCTTCCCATGGCTGCTCGCCCTCTCGTCAGTGGTCATCGGTGTTCCCGCGGGTGCGTGCGGGTGCATGAGGGCACACCCGCCGCGCCCCGCTCACAGCTCCGCCGGCGCGAACCGCAGCGGCGGCAAGGACGTGAGGTGCTCCCGTGCCCGCAGCAGCGCCCGCTGGTCGCCGGTGAAGGCGTAGCGGTCGCCGTCCGCGCCGGTGGGCAGCAGGGTGCGTACGAGTTCCTTGGCCGCCGCGCGGTACTCCGCCGGTGTGCCGACGGACGCTTCCATACCCTCGACCGCGTCGATCAACTCCCGCAGCCCCATGAGGGCCCGGTCGAGGTCCAGGCGCAGCCGCCCGTCGCGGTCGGCGGTCAGGGCGCGGCGGGCGCGCAGCCAGGAGTAGAGGAACACACCGGTGCCCGCGTCGAAGTTGCGGACGGCGTGCGCGTCGAGCGGGTACCGGAACACGCGCTCGAGCAGGACCATGGCGACCTGCTCGTCGGCGTAGGGGACGGCGGGGTCCGTGTGGCAGGCGAGGACGGTCTTCGCGTCGACCTTCAGCTCTTCGAGGAGGCCGATGAACCAGTTCGTCTTGAGTTTCACGTGCCGGTCGAGGGGCCACCGGCCCTGGTGGTGGAAGTAGTCGTGGAGATATCCCCACACGGAGCGGGCCTGGTAACACACGTCGGGGTCGAGTCCGGCCGAGTCCTGGGGCACGGATTCGGCGGTGAGCACGGACTGTGCGGACGGCAGGGCGAACGTCTCGTGAATCCGGCGGAATTTGTTGAAGAAGAAGATCGCGTAATTCTGTTCGGTGACGCGGTCGTGGGCGGCGACATTCTCGGGGAAGAAGACGATGCAGTTGCCCTGGGAGAACCCCGCGCTGCCCGCGAGCAGGACGGTGGCCTGGCAGTTGTTCTTGGGGTGCGGATAGTGGACGGCGAGTTCGGCCAGCGCGTCCGGTTCCTTGCGGCGGACGAGGAAGAACTCCAGGCGCCGGCCCACCGGCGGCGCGCTGTTGGTGGTCTGGACGGGGGCGAGGAACGCCGCCCAGTCGCCGTCGGCGGGGGCGGTGAGGGCGTCACGGCTGCGGGCGAAGTGCGGCGGCGTGTCCAGGCCCGCGGCCAGCCAGTCGTCGACGTCGGCGGCGAGCGCGTCGGCCTGGGCCGTGCGGCCGTGCCCGGCGAACCAGGCGGTGGCCTCGTCCTTGACGGCGAGCAGGCGGCGGCGGTCGTCGTCGTCCGGGGCGGGGACGGTGCCGTCGTCGCGCTGGCGGGTGCGGAAGTCGTCGATGCGGGGCAGCAGGCCGTGGCCGAGGCGGGTGGCCTCGTCGAGCAGGTCGTCCTGGAGGCGGTGGGCGGCCCGCGCGGCGCTCATCGGCCGGACTCCCGCACGGGGTGGGCCGGTTCCCGCACGGCGTGGGCCGGTCCCCCCGCGTGCGGTTCGGGTTCCCGCACGTGGTGGACGGTGAAGACCATCGGCACCTCACCGAAGCTGCGCACGACCCGCAGGCCGTGGGCCCGCGCGGCGACGACGGTGGTGACGCACGCGTCGGCGCGGCCCGCGGCGCAGTCGATGGCGGCCTGGGCGTTGCTGGTCACCAGGCGGCGTGCGCGGCGGTCGGGGACGAGCCCGGCCGGGGCGGGGTGGGTGGCCACGGTGCGGGGCTCGGCGCGGGCTCCGGGCGGGGCGGCGAGCACCATCTCGTGGGTGGGCCACAGGAAGCAGTCGACCATGCGGCAGGTGCGCAGGTTGCCGAAGACGAGGGTGTGCAGTTCGGGGTAGACGGCGCAGGCGAGCAGCGCGTGTTCGCCGTTCCTCGGCACGCTCTCCATGGCCTCTTCGAGGCAGGTGTGCAGGACGACCTGTCCGTCGTCGGCGCGCCCGTGGCGCCGGAGCCACAGGTGGGCGGCGGACTCCAGGTTGGTTCCCGTGGGGCCGAGGGTGTGCAGGTACCGGATCTCGTCGATCGCCGACGACGGCGCCCACGGCGGAGAAGCAACGCTCAATTGTTCCCCCGTCATCATTTCCACTCCCTCTGGAATTTCTCCCGAAATTCTCCGGTCGTGCTGGGGCGACACTTCTCGGGGCGTACTGGGACAACGCCCGGAACGTACGCCACCGGTTCAGGTGCGCGTCGGCGATCCTAGGCGTCCGCACCCCGCTCCGGCCAGGGCGTCCAGGGCCCGCGGAGCCGTTTTCCGTACTCTGGCCAATTCGGCCCGCCCGGCGTTCCTGAATTCCACCGACAAATCACATCGGGCCGGGCGAAAGAGCGTCGTTTTCATCGCCCCGCCCGTGATGTGGCCAGCCGTATTACGTCACGGCGACCGCAATGCGCCGCTCAGGCGGCAGCAGTGGGCAGCGACGGCAGCCGGGTGTCGTACAGCCAGGCCTGGAACAGCTCGTCCACCGGGCCGTCCGCGTACCGCTCGACGTGGGCGGTGAACGTCTGCGTGGTGACCACGCCGTGCCGGTGGACCCTGGTCCACTCGCGCAGCATCCGGAAGAACGCGTCGTCGCCGAGCGCGCAGCGCACCGCGTGCACGGCGAGGCCGCCGCGTTCGTAGAGCCGGTCGTCGAACATCAGCTTGCGGCCGGGGTCGGCCAGCTTGAGGTCCTGCGGCTGCGCGGCGAGCAACCGGTGGGCGACGGCGGCGAGTTCCGGGGCGGTGCGGGCGCCCGAGCGCTCCGACCAGAGCCATTCCGCGTACTTGGCGAGGCCCTCGTTGAGCCAGATGTGCCGCCAGTCGGCGATGGTGACGCTGTTGCCGAACCACTGGTGGGCGAGCTCGTGCGCCACCAGGCGCTCCGCGCTGCGGGCACCGTCCACGTGGTTGACGCCGAACAGCGACAGGCCCTGGGCCTCGACGGGCACGTCCAGTTCCTCGTCGGCCACGACGACGCCGTACTCGGCGAAGGGGTAGGGCCCGAAGAGCTCCTCGAACAGCGCCATCATCTGCGGCTGGCGCGCGAAGTCCCGGGAGAACTCGGCGAGGAGGTGCGCGGGGAAGTGCCCGGTCTGCGGCACCCCGCTGAGCCCGGGGTCGCCGAGGATCGCCGTCTGGTACTTGCCGACGGACAGGCCGACCAGATAGCTGGGCGTGGGCGCGGGCTGTTCGTAGAGCCAGGTGGTGGTGGAGGCCTTGGTGGTGCGGGTGAGGAGGCGGCCGCCGATCACCACCTGGTACGCCGAGGGCGTCGTGATCGAGATCTGGTACGCGGCCTTGTCGGCGGGCCGGTCGTTGCACGGGTACCAGGACGGCGCCCCGACGGGCTGGCTCGCGACCAGCGCGCCGTCGGTCAGCTCCTCCCAGCCGAGCCCGCCCCAGGGGCTGTTGACCGGCTTGGGGTTGCCCGAGTAGTGCACGTCGACGGTGAAGGCGGACCCGGCGGGCAGGGCCTTCGCGGGGCGCACCCGCAGCTTGCCGCCCCGGTGCGAGTAGTGCGCGGCCCGGCCGTCGACACGGACGCGGCCGATGCGGAAGTCGGCGAGGTTCAGCTGGAACTCGGTCAGCGGTGCCCGGCCCGTTATGGCGCTGAGCCGGGCCGCGCCCGCGAGCCGGTTCGGCGCGGGCCGGTAGTCGAGTTCCAGCTCGTAGCGGTGCACCCGGTAGCGGGAGTCACCGTTGTCCGGGAAGTAGGGGTCCGGTGCTGTCTTCGGCTGCCCGCTCAACGCTGGTCCGCTCCCTGCCCTGTGCTCGTACGACGTGACGCGCGTGCTGTCCTGCCACGCGGCCCGCCGCCTCAGGGACGCCAGGCCTCGATCGGGTTGCCCAGCCAGCGGGTGTCGGCCGGGACCGACTCGCCGGCCATCACGAGGGACGCGGGGCCGAGGGTCGACCGGGCTCCGATCTCGCTGCCGGGCAGCACGATCCCGCCCGGACCCAGGGTGGCGCCCGCACGGAGGACCACAGTATCCGTCCGCAGGATCCGATCATGGAAGAGGTGCGTCTGCAGGACACAGCCCCGGTTCACGCTGGTCGCGGTCTCCAGGGTGACCAGATCGGTCTCCGGCAGCCAGTAGCTCTCGCACCACACGCCCCGGCCGACGCGCGCGCCGAGCCCGCGCAGCCACAGGTTCAGGACCGGGGTGCCGGGGACGGCTCCGGCGAGCCAGGGCACCGCGACCATCTCGACGAAGGTGTCCGCGAGTTCGTTGCGCCATACGAAGCCGCACCACAGCGGGTGCTCGCCGGTGCGGTGGCGGCCCACGAGCAGCCACTTGGCCACGATCGAGGTGAGGCAGCCGAGTGCCCCGGCGGCGAGCAGGACCGCCCCGGAAAGCAGCGCGGCGAGCCAGAGCCCGTGCCGGGCGGCCAGGGCGAGCAGCCCGACCACGAAGATCACCAGGGCGGCCGAGCAGAACACGGGGACGATCCGGCACGCCTCGACGAGCGCACGGGCCAGCTTGAGCCGGACGGGTGGCGCGTAGGTGCGGCTGTCGTCGGACCCGGCTGCCGCGCGGGGCAGCTTGACCGGCGGCAGGCCCAGGTAGGAGCTGCCCTTCTTGGCCTTCTTCGGGGTGGCCGACAGGACGCCGACCAGGCCGTCGTCGGGCACGGAGCGGCCGGGCGCGGTCATGCCGGAGTTGCCGAGGAAGGCGCGGCGGCCGATCTCGGCACGGCCGATGCGCACCCAGCCGCCGCCGAGCTCGTAGGGCGCAGTCAGGGTGTCGTCGGCGAGGAACGCGCCGTCGCCGACCGTGGTGAGGCTCGGCAGGGCGAGCACGGTGGACACTTCGGCGCCGCGTCCGACGCGCATGCCGAGCAGCCGCATCCACAGGGGGGTGACGAGTCCGGCGTACAGCGGGAAGAGGGTCTGCCGGGACAGGTCCATGAGCTGGGTGACAGTCCACGCCTGCCAGCCGATGCGGCTGTGGGTGGGGCGGGTGCCCGTGCGCAGGCCGAGGCTGAGCAGCCGGACGCCGATCAGGATCAGCAGGGCGTACGCGAGGCCGAAGGCCAGGGTCGCGGGGGCGAGGGCGAGCAGCGCGCCGCGTACGGCCTCGCCGAGGGCGGCGTCGGCGGGCACGAAGGCGCGGGCGACGAAGAGCGCGGGCAGGGCGGCGGCGAGCGGCAGGAGGCTGAGGGCGATGCCCGTCACGCCGTACATGGCGCGCCAGTGCACGGCGCGCGGCGGGCGCTGCTCGGGCCAGTCGCGCTTGGCCTTGCCGAGCTTGCCCGCGGGCGATCCGGCCCAGCGCTGGCCGGTCGGGATCGGGCCGCGCACGGCGGAGCCGGGGGCGACCTCGGCGCGCTTGCCGACGCGGGCGCCCGGGAACAGGATGCTGCGGGTGCCGACCACGGCGCCCGCGCCGACCTTGATCGCGCCGATTTCGAGGCGGTCGCCGTCGAGCCAGTGCCCGGACAGGTCCACCTCGGTCTCGACGGCGCAGCCGCGGCCGAGCTTGAGCAGCCCGGTGACCGGCGGCAGCGAGTGCAGGTCGACCTCGGCGCCGACCTTGACGCCGAGCGCGCGGGCGTAGCGCTCCAGCCAGGAGCCGGTCAGGGAGGTCGCGCCGCTGTACTCGGCGAGGCGTTCGGCGGTCCACAGGCGCAGGTGCACCGAGCCGCCGCGTGGATAGCTGCCGGGCTGGACGCCGCGCAGCAGCAGCCGGGCGCCGCCCGCCGCGACGGCGAGACGTCCGGGCGGGCTGTACAGGACGAGGACGCCGACGGCGATGAGCCACCAGGGCGCGGACAGGGCCCACGGGTAGGCGCCGAAGTGGTGCAGGACGTTGCCGAGCGCGGCGAGCGCGACCGTCCAGCGCAGTCCGACGAGGGTGAACAGCGGGAGCAGCAGGGCCGCCTGGGCGGCCTGGGCGCGCACGGGCACGGGGGCGATCTCGCGGGCGGCGCCGTCGTCCTGCGCGGACTTCTCCAGGCGGCGGGCGAGCTTGCGCAGGACGGGGCGTTCGTAGATGTCGATGACGGCGGCGCTCGGGTAGCGCGTGCGCAGCCGGGTGGTGAGCTGGGCGGCGGCGATGCTGCCGCCGCCGATCGCGAAGAAGTCGTCACAGGCGCTGGTCACGGGGATGCCGAGGGTCTCGCTCCACTGCTCGGCGAGCCAGGCCTCGGTGCCGTACAGCTGCTCGGCCTTGCCGCCGGTGTCGAGGTCGGGCAGGGGCCAGGGCAGGGCGTTGCGGTCGACCTTGCCGGAGGTGCGGGTGGGCAGGTCGGCGACGGGGGCGAGCAACGGCACGAGGGCGGCGGGCAGTTCGGCGCGCAGCTTCTCGACGGCGGCCGCGTGGTCGAAGCCGTCCTGGGGGACCAGATAGCCGACGAGGAGCTGGTTGCCGCCGCGTGCGGTGCGGACGGCGGCGGCCGCGCCCGCGACGCCGGGCAGGGCCTGGAGGGCGGCGTCCACTTCGCCGAGTTCGATGCGGCGGCCGCCGAGCTTGATCTGTTCGTCGGTGCGGCCGAGGAAGATCAGACCCTCGGGGTCGGCCTTGACGAGGTCGCCGCTGCGGTAGGCGCGCCGCCAGCCCATGGACTCCAGGGGCGCGTACTTCTCAGCGTCCTTCTCCGGGTCGAGGTAGCGGGCGAGCCCCGCGCCGCCGATGACGAGCTGACCGCTCTCCCCCATCGGCACGGGCCGGTCCGCCTCGTCGACGACGACGAGCTCCCAGCCGGCCAGCGGCAGCCCGATCCGGATCGGCTCGTCGCCGGTCATGAGTGCGGCGCAGGCGACGACCGTGGCCTCCGTCGGGCCGTAGGTGTTCCACACCTCGCGGCCCTCGGTGACCAGGCGCTGGGTCAGCTCGGGCGGGCAGGCCTCGCCGCCGAAGATCAGCAGCCGGACGTCGCCCAGGGCCTCGGGCTCCCACAGCGCGGCGAGCGTCGGCACGGTGGAGACCACGGTGATCTCCTGCTCGACCAGCCAGGGCCCGAGGTCGGCGCCGCTGCGCACCTGCGAGCGCGGCACGGGCACGAGGCAGGCGCCGTAGCGCCAGGCCAGCCACATCTCCTCGCAGGACGCGTCGAACGCCACGGAGAGGCCGGCCATGACGCGGTCGCCCGGCCCGATGGGCTCCTCCTGGAGGAACAGGGCGGCCTCGGCGTCCACGAACGCGGCGGCGCTGCGGTTGCTCACCGCGACGCCCTTGGGCTTGCCGGTGGAGCCCGACGTGAAGATGATCCACGCGTCGTCGTCGGGCTCGGGCCGACCCGCGGGGACGTCGGCGGGCTTGTCGACGGTGAAGGCGTGTCCGGCGCCGATGACGGTGCGCACGCCCGCCTCGCCGAAGACGAGGTCGGCGCGCTCGTCGGGGTCCTCGGCGTCGACCGGGACGTAGGCGGCGCCCGCGGCGATGACGGCGAGGATCGCGACGTACAGCTCGTTGGTGCCGCTCGGCACGCGGACGCCGACGCGGTCGCCCCTGCCGACTCCGGCGGCGTCGAGCCGGCGCCGTAGCTGTTCCACCTCGGCGGCCAGGGCGCGGTACGTCAGCTGGCGGGTGCCGTCGTCGAGGGCGGGTTCGTCGGGGTGTGCCCGCACGGTCGCGTCGATGATGTCGACCAGGGTGCGCGGTGCGGCGGCGCTCCCGGTGCTGAAGAAGGCCGGCTCCTCGAACTGTTCGCTCATCTCCGCTTCGAGCAGGCTGAGCTCAGCGTTCGCGCGCGTGGCTTCCATCGGGTCCTATCGTCGAAGGCCGCGGATCCCCGGGAGCTCGCCGTGCCACTCCCGGTTTGCCTGGGGTTGTCCGGTCCTGGACCAAACAACCGGCATAGCCTAATCGCTTGTCGTGAACGCGGCGCGGCGGAGTGAGCAAGGCCACCGCCCCGGAGACACGGAAAAGGCCGCCCCCGCCTTTCGGCGAGAACGGCCTCCGACCTGTGAGACACATGGTCGGGACGACAGGATTTGAACCTGCGACCCCTTGACCCCCAGTCAAGTGCGCTACCAAGCTGCGCCACGTCCCGTTGCCCGCTGACCTGGGGTTTCCCCTGGCCGAACGCGCACCGAAACAATACCGCACTCCGGACCGTGATCGCTCACGCCTTTCACCTCTTGACCTCAAGTGGACTTCAGGTTGCACGCTCGTCCGCATGACGACGACAACGGAGCACACCTTCACGTACGGGGACCTCCCCCGCCTCATGGGCCTCATGACGGGCGACGAGAAGCACGGCCCCGCGGCCACGTCCACGCTGGACGCGCTGTGGGTGCTCTACGACCGCGTGCTCAGGGTCACACCCGACCGCGCCGACGACCCGGCCCGCGACCGGTTCCTCCTCTCCAAGGGACACGGCCCCATGGCCTACTACGCCGTGCTCGCGGCCAAGGGCTTCCTGCCCGTCGACTGGCTGGAGGGCTTCGGCTCGTACGACTCGCCCCTCGGACACCACCCGGACCGTGTCCTGGTCCCGGGCGCCGAGATCGGCAGCGGCTCGCTCGGCCACGGCCTGCCGCTGGCTGTCGGCACCACTCTCGGCCTGCGGGCCCGCGGCCTCACCGACCCGCGCGTGTGGGTGCTCGTCGGGGACGCCGAGCTGGACGAGGGCAGCAACCACGAGGCCATCGCCTACGCCGGACCGGCCGGCCTCGAACAGCTGCACACCCTGGTGATCGACAACGCCTCGGCGTCCTACGCCCGGCCCGGCGGCATCGCCGCCCGGTTCGAGGCGGCCGGCTGGTCCGCGCTCACCGTCGACGGACGCGATCACGAGGCGCTGTACGCGGCGTACACGGCGCCGCACGCGGGGCGGCCGCACGCGGTCATCGCGCGGGTGGAACCCAAGTCGGTGTGAGGCGCGCGAGGAGCCCGGGTCGGCGTGACGCCGACGCCCGGCCCCGCCCCTGACCCGTCTGACCCGTCTCCTCCCCTGGTTCATCTCTTCTGGAAGGACTCCCTCCTCATGGACACCATGCGTGACCGTTTCGCCCCCGTCATGACGCGGCTGCTCGACGAGGACCCTCGCCTGGCCGTCGTGCTCGCCGAGATCGGCTTGGACGGTTTCAAGGACGCGATGCGGGCTCATCCGGACCGGGTCATCAATGTCGGCATCCGGGAGCAACTGCTCGTCGGCGCCGGTGCCGGACTCGCCCTCGCGGGGCTGCGCCCCGTCGTGCACACCTTCGCCAGCTTCCTGGTGGAGCGGCCCTTCGAGCAGATCAAGCTGGACTTCGGCCACCAGGACGTGGGCGGCGTCCTGGTCAGCGCGGCCGCGTCGTTCGACTGGCCGGAGGGCGGGTTCACGCACATGTCGCCCGGCGACGTCGCGCTCCTCGACACCCTGGACGGCTGGACCGTGCACGTGCCGGGCCACCCCGACGAGGCCGAGACGCTGCTGCGGCACGCGGTCGCCGCGGGCGACGACAAGGTGTACGTGCGGCTGTCCGTGCAGGCCAACGCCACGCCGATGCCGGTGGACGGGGCCGGGTTCCACACCGTGCGGGAGGGGCGGCGCGGGGTCGTCGTGGCCGTCGGGCCGATGCTCGACCAGGTGCTCGCCGCCACGGAGGGGCTCGACGTGACGGTCCTGTACGCGACGACGGTGCGGCCGTTCGACGCGGCGGGGCTGCGCCGGGCCGTGGGGGGCGCGGTGGCCGCCGATGTCGTGCTGGTCGAGCCGTACCTCGCCGGGACGTCCACGGCTGCCGCGAACGACGCCCTCGTGGAGGTGCCGCATCGGGTGCTCGGGCTCGGGGTGGCTCGGCGGGAGCTGCGGCGGTACGGGCGGGTGGAGGAGCATGTGCGGGCGCATGGGCTGGATGCGGGGTCGCTGCGCGAGCGGATCGGGGGGTTCCTGGGCTGAGGTTCGGGGCCCTGCGGTGCTTTCCCCGACCCCACCTCTTCCCGAACCCGGGGGCTGCGCCCCCTGGACCCCCGCTATTCGGCGCTCCGCGCCTCGCCCTCGAACGCCGGACGGGCTGAAAGTGTGCCGGTGCGGCAACGTCTCAGCCGCTCCGGCGTTTGAGGTGCGGGGTCTGCGGCGGAGCGCCGGTTTCGGTGAGCCCCGATGCTCGCTGAGGGCTGCCCCGTAGAAGATCTGCGGTGTGGTCGACTGCCGTGGGACCGAGTCGACCGTCCAACCGTTCGCGGCACGCCTGGGGCTCCGCCGGAGCGCACACGGTCGTGTGAGCATGAAGCCCCGGGAGCGCGCGCTCACCTCACGGCAACTCGCGTGTGAGCCAGACCACTTCACCGTTGTCTTCCATGGAGACGTGATCCCGCTCGAACCCGAGCTTCTCAAGCACACGGAGCGATGGCGCGTTCCATGCTCCGACGGTTGACCAGAGGCGTTTCCGCCCGGTCGCGATAGCGGCATCGAGTACCGCGCCGGCCGCCTCGGTGGCGTAGCCGCTCCCATGTACGCGCTGGAACAGCTCGTACGCGATTTCAGGCTCCTCCAGGGTGGAGCGGCCGATGATCAGCCCGCAGTAGCCGATGAAATCGCCCTCCTCGCGGCGCTGGATGGGCAACAGGGCGATCCCCGTAGTCGCCGTCGCGCTGAGCAGCTCAGCGATGGACTTCCGGATGTGCTCAACCGTGGGGGTCCCCTTGCCGCGTTCGGAGAGCAGGGCGCAGAACTCGGCGGCGTCCGACTCGGCCCACGGCCGCAGTATCAGCCGCTCGGTCTCAAGGTGAAACGGCATCGTCTCGTACGGAGTCATGCCCCCACTCTGCCCCACAGATCATCACGATCTGCAGGTGGAGCACTTTCCGGCGAGCTCGCAGCTGTGCGGGCGGGCGATGCCACGCATGGCGCGGTGGACACGGTCGCCCTTGAGGCGGCAGTCCCGCCCGGCGTAGCGCGGTCACCAACTTGCTGACGCCGCGCGGAAATAGCCAGGTGGCCGGGACCATCCGGAGCGGCACCGGGATGACACCAGCCATTGCAAGTTCAATCCACTGTGGCCGGCCCCGCAGGCCGCTGAGGGTGGACCCCGGACGCGAAGGCGAGGATGTCGCGGGCGGCTTCACGCAGGCTCTCGAAGTGGCGGTGGGCCCCGTCCACCGCCACGGGGGTGTTGACGCCCCATACCGTCATCCCGGCACGCAGGCCGGCTTGGATTCCGGAGGGGGCGTCCTCGATGACCAGGCAGTCCTCCGGCTCGGCGCCAAGCCGTGCGGCGGCCTGCAGATACGGCACCGGCGACGGTTTGCCTTCCTCCACGGCACCCGCATCCACGATGACCTCGGGCACCGGCAGACCTGTCCGCGCGAAACGCCCCCGTACCCGGTGCTCGTAGTTCGAGGTCACCAGCGCCCAGGACCCGGGCGGCAGGGCCCTCAACAGCTGCCGGGCGCCGTCGAAAGCCGTATACGTGCCGGAGCGAACGTCCTCATCCTCCAGTTCATGCAGCGCGGCCAGGCACTCTCCGGGGTCCTGGTCCGGGGCGACCTGCGCAAAGGTCTCCACCGGCCTCGTCCGCAGTGCCACTCCATAGACCTCATCAGGGTCCAGTCCATAGCGCTCTGCCCACGTTCGCCAGATCAGGCGCTGATTGTCCACGGCATCGATCAATGTGCCATCGACGTCGAACAGGACATACCTCATCGCACCAGCACTGCCGGGATCACTGATCACGCCCCGATCATGCCACCAGCCCCTGAGCAGGCCGTGCGTTCGGCGAAGATGTTTCACCGGGCGAGAAGATCCCCCTGGCTCGACCTCCGGTCGGAGGGATCAACCACAGTGGAACGATCTTGCTGTGGCTGGTGTGATCACGGCGTCGGAGCCGTCCTGGACAGCCCCGTTCACCGGCCTGAGCCCGCGCGGCTTCGGCAAGTTGCTGACCATGGCGCGCCGCGAGAGCGCGGACGAATCGCGGCGCGGCAGGCCATATCGTGGTGCGGCAGGCCATGGGGCCTGCCGCTGGAGGACCGGATACCGCTGATCACGGCGTACTGGCGCAGGGACTTGACGCTGCGTCAGCTCGCCCCGCTCTGCGGGTCTCCAAGTCGGCGGCCGGCCGGATCATCGACCTCCTCGGCCCCCAGCTCGCCTTCCAGCCGCGCAAGCGGTTCGCGAAGGGCACCGTGCGCATCGTGGACGGCACCCTGGTGCCCACCCGCGACCACGCGGTGGCCGAGCAGTCGAAGAACAGAAGGCCCGAGCAGCCACAGGGGCCCGTTCGGGCTGTCTCAACGCTACGGCTCCGCTACGCGGCGCCCAGTTCCCGCATGGGCTCGGCGGGGGCGGGCGCGGCCGGGTCGACCGCTTCCCGCAGAGCGGCGCCCCCGCCGAAGGTGATGCCGAGGGCTGTCGCCGCCGCGTCATCCGCCTCGCGCTGCCGCGCCGGACTCGTCGTCTCGTCGGTGCGGACGGACAGCCGGATGCAGCGCACTCCGCGCAGCGTCTCGATACCGTCGGCACCCTGTCCTACCGGTGTGGTTTCCATGGAACCGGTGCGGACGGACGCATTCCCCGAGCTAGCGGCATACGGTGCGACCTGCTCGGATGCCACCACGACCCGACCACTCCAGAAGTGTCACTCCGGAGCACCGGGAAGAGGCGGGACTGGGGAGCCCCCGGCAAGGCCCCCACCCCCCACCCGCACCAACCCCCGCACCGCAGGCACAACCAACAACGTCCCGCACACCACAAGCACCATCACCCCACCCATCAACAGCACCCGCTCAGCCCCGAATGCGGCGGCCGCGGGCCCCGCCAACGCCTGACCGACAGGCAGCATCGCCAACGACCCCGCCACGTCGTAGGCGTGGATGCGGTTGAGAACGTCCGGCGGCACCTGAGTCTGGACACTGGTCGCCCACATCACCGCCCAGAACGAGGTCCCCGCCCCGGCGACCACGGCCCCCGCCACCATCAGCCCCACCCCGGCCTGCGCCCCGACGGACGCCGGGAACGCGGCGTAGCCGATGAGGGCGAACGCCCCGGCGCGCAGCATCCGCCGGGGCCGGAGCCGCAGCGCGATCACACCGCCGATGACGGTACCCGCGCCGAGAGCGGAGTTCACCAGGCCGTACGCACCCGAGCCGTGCTGTTCGACGACGGTGACGGCGACCAGGGGCGTGACCGGTCCGGTGACGGTGATCATCAGGACGCACCAGATGGCGATGACGCCCCACAGCCAGGTGCGGGCCCGGAACTCCCGCCAGCCCACTGCCAGGTCCTTCTTGAAGCCGAGGCTCCCCGCGCGGCTGCGGGGCACGGCGGGCGGCAGCCTGAGGAGCAGCAGGCACACGGCGCTCAGCGCGTACGTACCGGCGTGGGCGGCGAAGACGGCCGCGGGCGACGCGAGGCCGACGAGGACGCCCGCGACGGCGGGGCCCGCGAGCTGCGCGCCGGACTCGGCGACCCGGATCACGCCGTTGGCCTTCTGCACGTCGGCGGCGAGCCGGGGCACGGTGCTGGCGACGCCGGGCTGGAAGACCGCGGCCGCGGCGCCGTTGACCGCGCCGATCAGACAGATCTCCCACAGCACCACGTGGCCGGTGAGGAAGAAGACGGCGGCGAGCGACTGGGTGACAAGGCGCACCGCGTCGGCGCCGATCATCAGGAGCCGGGTGCTGAACCGGTCGGCGAAGACGCCGCCGAAGATGACGAGCGAGGCGAAGCAGGCAGCGGTCGCGGCCATCGCGAGGCCGACGGCTCCCGCTCCGTACCCGTGGAGCAGCAGGCCTGCGGCGAGGGCGACGGGCAGCATCGTGTCGCCGAGCTTGGCGACGGCCCGCGCCACGAAGAAGAGCCCGAAGTCCCGCGACCACAGCCCGTCCTCGGCGGGCCCGGGACTCCCGGGTCCGGGATTGTCAGGTCCGGGGTTCCCGGGTCCGAGCCGAACCCCCGGCCCGCCCGGCGCCCGCGACTCATCCCACGCGCGCGGTTCCCGCGGCGCCCCCGCGCTCGCCCCCTTCGCCCCCTTCGCCCCCTTCGACGCCCCGGAACCCCCTGGGTCCGCGAAATCCCCCGAGCCCCCGGACGCCACCCCTGACATACCCGACCCGCCCCTCCGCTGAGCGCTGCTGACCGCTGACCGCCGACGGCACGACGCCGGATCATGCCACGCGATCCGGCCACGCTCAGCCGGATTTACGCCCGCCCGGCCGCTGCCAGGGACACCTCCCAGGTCAGCGCCCCGTCCGCTCGCCCCGCCGCCCCGCTACTCCCCGGCCGGAACCCCCAACTCCGGGTAGGTCTCCAGGAGTCGGGGCGTGGCCGCCTGTCGCCACGAGTCGGCGAGGATGTCGGACAGCTCGTCCTGGTCGATGGCCTTCAGGCGCACCCGGACCCAGGCGAAGCTCGCCTCGTGGTCCGCGATCCAGAACTTCTCGGGCTCGGCGAGGACCAGTTCGTCGCGCTCCAGCTTCGGGCAGCGCACGGCGATGGACGTCTCCTCCTCGGGGAGCGTGACGAACATCTTCCCCGCGACGCGGAACGTCGGCATGGACCAGGCGAGCTTCTCCGTCGTGTCCGGCAGGGCGAGTGCGGTGCGGCGTACATCATCGGCGTTGACCATGGCCAGAACCGTAGCCAAGCCGACTGACAATCGCCCGCCGGGCCGGGCGGGCGCGGGCTCTACGGGATCCGCGCGTCCAGCCACGCCGTGAGGTCCCGCTGCACCTCGTCCCGGTTCGTCTCGTTGAGGATCTCGTGCCGCGCGCCCTCGTACCCCTTCCAGGTCAGGTCGCGCACGCCGACGTAGCGGAAGTCCTCAAGGAGTTCGTACACGAGCGTCATGCCCTGGTTGCAGGGGTCCTGGGCGCCGACGGCGATGTGGATGGGCAGGTCGGCGGGGACGCGGGCCAGGTTCCGGGGGTCGTTGATCTTGCGGACGGCGCGCACCCAGTCCAGGGTGAGGCCCGCCGAGAAGGCGAATCCGCAGGCCTCGTCCGCGGCGTAGGCGTCCACCTCGGCCTCGTCGCGGGACAGCCACTCGAAGCCGGTGCGGCGGGGGTAGGGGTCGTTGAAGGAGGCGAAGAGTTCGGCGAGGAAGGACGACCGGGCCGCCCGGCCGCCCTTGGCGATCTCCTCGCCGAGCCGCGCGGCGGCGGCCTCGGTCTCGGCTCCGGGCAGCGAGCGGAAGGTGCCGGAGAGGATCAGGCCGGCGAGGGTGTCCGGGTACTCCTGGGCGTAGTCCCGGGCGAGCAGGGAGCCCAGGCTGTGGCCGAGCAGGACCACGGGGACGCCCGGGTGCAGGGCGCGCACCTGGTCGCCGATGGCCTTGAGGTCGTCGACGATCGCCCGCCAGGCGTCGGCGCCGCTGTCGGGTTCCGCCGTGTCGGTGACGCCGTAGCCGCCGGTGGCCTGCGCGGTGGCGCCGTGGCCGCGGTGGTCGGAGGCGACCGCTCCGTACCCGTGCGCGACCAGGTGGCGGGCGAACCGCTCGTAGCGCAGGCCGTGTTCGGCGGCGCCGTGCGCGATCTGCACGACGGCCCGGGGCCTGCTCCCGGCGGGCAGCCAGGTGTACGTGGCGACGGGCACGCCGTCCGACGCGGTCAGCAGCCCCGCGGTGTACGTGACCGGCGCCCCGTCGGCATGGTCCTTCTCCGGCATCGGAGCACTCCTCTGCTGTGCGGTGGGACTCGTCTCTCCCGGCACACCCTCCCCCACGAGGCAGCCGTCAACCCCCGTGCCGCTCGGGGCCCCGCCGACCCATTGACCCTCCCGGGATGCGGAACCTACGCTGAACAACCTTGCGGAGTAAGCGCTTTCCACGGCGACCGACCCACCGCTCCGCCCCGTCACCGCGACTCACCGCACACCCGGCTACCGGCAGCCGTCCAAGCCCAGGGAGCGCCATGAGTTCCACGCGAAGAGCCCGCATGTCCAGACCGTTCACCGTCCTCGCCGCCCTGTTCGCCCTGCTCGTCGGCCTCGGCCTGTCGTCGCCGCCGCCCGCCGAGGCCGCGGCGGCCTTCCGGGTCCTGGTCTTCTCCAAGGTCACCAACTATCCGCACGAGTCCATTCCCGCGGGCATCGAGGCGATCGAGAAGCTGGGGAGCGAGCACGGCTTCGAGGTGGAGGCCACCGACGACGCGGCGGCCTTCACGGACGCCAACCTCGGCCGGTTCCAGGCGATCGTGTTCAACAACACCAACTCGACGCCGGAGAAGGGCGACCTCCTCGACGCGGCGCAGCGCGCGGCGCTGCAGAAGTTCGTGCGCGGGGGCGGCGGCTGGGTGGGGCTGCACGCGGCGTCGGCGAGCGAGCGGGACTGGGGCTGGTACGAGGGGCTCGTCGGCGCGATCTTCGACAAGCATCCGCAGGTGCAGACGGGCCGGGTCAAGGTCCTCGACCAGGCGCACCCGTCCACGAAGGGGCTTCCGCAGCTGTGGGAGCGCGAGGAGGAGTGGTACAACTGGCGCGCCAACCCGACCGGGAAGGTGCACACGCTCGCGCAGATCAAGGTGCGTGACGGGGTCGAGGGCCTCGACGAGGGCGTGGACCACCCGTGGTCGTGGTGCCAGAACTACGACGGCGGCCGCTCCTGGTACACGGCGGGCGGGCACGCGTCCGCGGCGTTCTCGGAGCAGGCGTTCCTGCGGCACCTGCTCGGCGGCATCGAGTGGGCGGCCGGTGCGAAGCCGGGTGACTGCACGGCCACGAAGACGGGCGCGTTCCAGCGGACGCCGCTGGTCACGGAGGACCTCGCCGACCCGTTCGAGCTGGCGGTCGCACCGGACCGGCGGGTGTTCTTCATCCAGCGCACCGGCAAGCTGAAGGTGATCGACCAGGAGTCGCTGAAGGTCACGACGGCACTCGACTTCGCGTACACGCCGGAGATGACGAGCCAGTCCGACGGTCTGCTCGGGCTCGCCCTGGACCCGGACTTCGCCAGCAACCACTGGCTGTACCTGCTGCACTCGGACAAGACCGAGAAGCGCATCAACCTGTCGCGGTTCACGGAGGCGGGCGGCAAGGTCGACCCCGCTTCCGAGAAGCGGCTCCTGACGATTCCGACGCTGCGCGGCGAGGGCAGGGCCAACTCGCACATGGCGGGCTCGATCGCCTTCGACAAGAAGGGTGACCTGTACGTCGCGACGGGCGACAACACCGACCCGTTCGCGTCGGACGGCTTCACTCCGATCGACGAGCGCGAGGGGCGTCGCGCCTGGGACGCGCAGGGCACCTCGGGCAACACGAACGACCTGCGCGGCAAGGTGCTGCGGATCACCCCGAAGGCCGACGGGACGTACGCGGTCCCGGAGGGCAACCTCTTCGCGCCGGGCACGGACAGGACGCGCCCCGAGGTCTACGCGATGGGTCTGCGCAACCCGTTCCGGATCACGACGGACCCGGTGAGCGGGGCGCTGCTCGTCGCCGACTACGGCCCGGACGCGCGCCAGGCCGTGCCCGACCGCGGTCCCGAGGGGACGGTGGAGTTCAACCGGATCACCAAGGCCGGGAACTACGGCTGGCCGTACTGCGTCGGCGACAACACCCCCTTCAACGACTACGACTTCGCGGCCCAGAAGCCCGGCGCGAAGTTCGACTGCGGAAAGCTCGTCAACGACTCTCCGAACAACACGGGCCTGCGGGACCTGCCGCCCGCGAAGGCCGCCGACGTCTGGTACGCCTACTCCGCCTCCCAGCGCTTCCCCGAGCTGGGCACCGGGGGCGGCGGCCCGATGAGCGGTCCGGTCTACGACTACGACGCCGACAACCCGTACCGGACGAAGTTCCCGGAGTACTTCGAGGGCAAGTGGTTCACGTACGAGCTGACCCGGCAGTGGTTCAAGGCGTTCTCGGTCCAGGAGAAGGACCAGGAGTTCACCGATCCGCGGTTCCCGCCCGCCAGGGCGGGTGAGCTGCACTCGATCAACGGGATCTTCCCCGACATGAAGTGGAACCAGCCCTTCGACGCCGACTTCGGTCCGGACGGCGCGATGTACGTGATCGACTTCGGGCTCGGCAGCGGCACGGGCCGCGGCGGCAGCAACGAGGGCGCGGGCATCTATCGCATCGACTACGTGGCGGACGAGCGGCTGCCCGACGCCCGCGTGAGCGCCACGCCCGACAACGGCAAGGCGCCGCTGAAGGTGGCGTTCTCCAGCGCCGGTTCGGGTCTGCCCGACGGCAAGCCGGTCACGTACGCGTGGGACTTCGACGGCGA
Organism: Streptomyces flavofungini; assembly: GCF_030388665.1. Classification (NCBI taxonomy): domain Bacteria; kingdom Bacillati; phylum Actinomycetota; class Actinomycetes; order Kitasatosporales; family Streptomycetaceae; genus Streptomyces; species Streptomyces flavofungini. The sequence continues at coordinate 1,451,250 of NZ_CP128846.1, forward strand.
CGGGAGCACCGACTCCACGGCGGCGAACCCGACCCACACGTACACGAAGAAGGGCCGGTTCACCGCGCGTCTGAAGGTCACGGGGCCGGGTGATCTCTCCGGGCTCGCCGTGCGGGAGGTCACCGTCGGCAACACCCGGCCGACAGTGACGATCGGGCAGCCGCCGGACGGCGGCATGTTCAGCTTCGGCGACACCATTCCGTTCACGGTGAAGGTCACCGACCCCGAGGACGGGAAGGTCGACTGCTCCAAGGTCGTCGTCCAGTCCCAGCTCGGCCACGACTCGCATCTGCACCCGCTGGACAACTACACCGGCTGCAAGGGCGAGATCGTCACGGACGCCGGCGACAGCCACGGCCCGGGCCAGAACCTGTACTACGGCATCACCGCCCAGTACACGGACAAGGGCACCCCGGGCGTGCCCGCGCTCACCGGCTCGGACGCCCTGACGCTGCGGACCTCGCTGCGGGAGGCGGAGCACCGCACGGCCACCGGGGGCGCGCACGGCGGCGCGGAGACGGGCAGCCGTCCCGACGCTTCCGGCGGCAAGCGGCTCATCGAGATCGAGCACGGCGACTGGGTCGCCTTCGACCCGGTGCACCTGAAGGGCGTGGACTCGGTGACGGTCGGCGCGGCCTCCGGCGGGCTCGGCGGCGACGTCGAGTTCCGGGCGGGCTCGCCGACGGGCAGGCTCCTGGGCAAGGTGACGGTGCCGAACACCGGCAGCTACAGCAACTTCGTCTCCCCCACCACGAAGCTCGCGCGCCACGACGGCACGACGAAGCTGTACGCCGTGTTCACCAACCCGCAGTGGGCCGAGGACAAGCCGGACCTGTTCACCGTGGACTGGCTGCACTTCAACGGTCCCGGCGTGGAGAAGAGCCCGCACGCCCGGGTCACGGTGACAGCCGCCCCCGGCAGCGGCACACCGCCGCTCACCGTCCGCCTCACCGGCAAGCCGCGGCTGCCCGCCGGGCGCGAGGTCGCCTCGTACCACTGGGACTTCGGCGACAACTCCAAGCTCTCCGCTCCGCAGGGGCCGACCGCGGAACACGCCTACCCGCGCGCGGGCACGTACACGGCGCGGCTGACGGTGACGGACGACAAGGGCGACACGACGACCGGCTCGGTCGGGATCACCGTGCGGCCCGCGCGGGGAGGACGGTCATGAGCGCGACCAGACGGGCCTTTCTCGGTACGTCGCTGGGGCTCACCGCGGGTCTCGTGACGGGCGCCCCGGCGTGGCCGGCGAGCAGTACGGGACACCCGTGCCGTCGCATCCCGCGCGGCGGCATCGGCATGCACCTCTACACGATGCGCACCGCCCTCGCGCAGGACTTCCCGGGGACGCTGGAGCGGCTCGCCACCATCGGCTACGCGACGGTCGGTGTCAGCGGCCGGCACGGCCACTCGGCGGCCGCCATCCGCCGCGTGCTCGACGACGTCCGGCTCAAGGCCGTCCTCGAACACGTCTCCTACGACGTCCTGCGCGGGCCCGGTCTCGGCCAGGCCCTCGCGGACCTGCACACGCTGGGCGCGACCTGGCCCGTCGTGCCGAGCCTGCCCGGCGCCCTGCACTCGCCCGCCGGATTCCGGGAGGCGGCAAGGGAGTTCAACCGCATCGGGCGGGCGTCCCGCGAGGCGGGCCTCGGCCCCGTCCTCTTCCACAACCACGGCTCGGACCACACCGTGGTCGACGGCGTGAGCCTGTACGACATCCTCGTCACGGAGACCGACCCGCACCTGGTCGGCTTCGAACTGGACGTGTACTGGGCCGTCAAGGGCGGCGCCGACCCGGGGAGCTGCTTCACCAGGCACCCCGGCCGCTTCCCCGCCCTGCACGTCAAGGACATGGCCGCGAACGGGGACTTCGCCGACGTGGGCTCGGGGACCCTGGACTTCGCGGCGATGTTCGACCACGCGCGCAGGGGCGGGGTGCGGCAGTGGCTGGTCGAACACGACAGCCCGACGGACCCGTTCGCCACGGCGCGCGACAGTTACCGGTATCTGGCGGCGTTGCGGTACTGAGCGCCTACGGCCGGCGCGCCCGGTCCGCCCGGCCGACCTGGTCCAGGGCCCCGTCCGGGCCCTGGACCAGGCTCTTGTAGAAGAAGGTGCTGGCGCGCGGCACTCCGGCCGGGTCCGCCGCGTGGTCCGGTACGACGCCGACGCGGGTCCAGCCCGCCGAGACGTACAGGGTCTCGGCGGGGCTGTCCGTCTCGGTGTCCAGGAGCAGCAGCGTCCTGCCCGCCCGCACGGCCTCCCGTTCGGCGAGCGCGAGCAGGGCCCGGCCGAGGCCCCGGCCGCGCGCCTCGCGGTGGACGAGGAGCTTCACGAGTTCGGCGCGGTGGCGGGCGTTGGGCTTGTCGGCGAAGGCGAGGCTCACGGTGGCGGTGACGCGGTCGGCCTCACGGACGGCCCAGGTCGCGCGGCGGCCGGCGGCCACGTCCGGTGCCCGGTCGCGCCACCAGCGCGCGGCGCTGTCGCTGTCGAGTCCGGTGAGGAACCCGATGGACGCCCCGTCGTCCACCGCGTCGATCAGGAGGTCCCCCAGTTCACCGGCCAGTGACGTGAGTCGCTCGGCCGTCAGTCGCTCGGCGCGCGGCTCCGGGGTCGTGGTCACGGCGCCACCACCAGCAGCGCGTAGCGCACGGGCCGTTCGCCTCCGCACCGGAAGCGGGTGGCCCCCCACACCCGGAACCGCAGGCAGTCGCCCGTGGCCAGCCGGTGCGGTTCGGCGCCCACCGTCACGTCGAGGTCGCCGTCGAGCACCCAGACGTGCTGTTCGAGTCCGGGTACGGGCGGCCGGTCGTAGGCCAGGTCCGCGCCGGGCGTGAGGGTGCCCTCGACCACTTCGCCGCGCAGGCCCGCGTGCGGCGGCGAGACGGACCGCCGTGCGAAGCCGGACGCCTCGTCCGTCCACACGGCCTGCTCGGCGGCGCGCACGAGCCGCGCGGGTTCGGCCTCGACCTCGCTGAGCAGCTGCGACATGGTGCGGCCGTAGGCGCCGCAGAGGCGGTTCAGGATCGCTGCCGTCGGGCTGATCTCGCCGCGCTCGGCCCGCGAGAGCGTCGACCGGCTGACCCCGCTGCGCTCGGCCAACTCCCCGAGGGACCAGCCGTGTTCGGCCCGCAGCCCGGACAGGCGGGTGGCGAGCCGGGCGTCCACGTCTGTGTCGGCGGCCGGGTTCCTGTGCGCGGGTGAGGAGACCAGCCCGCCATCATCATGTCCCATATTCGGGATGCTATCCCACATGCGGGATAGTGCGCCTCCCCCGGCCCCGGGGAGATCCCTCAGTCGTGCGCCCCCGCCGCCCCGAGCAGTTCCCTGATCCGCCCGGTCGCCTCGCGGAACCCGGCCGACGCCAGCGTGGCCGCGTAGGCCCGTTCCCGTGGCAGTGCGACGTCGACGACCTCGGTCACCGTGCCCGGGCGCGGGCTCATCACCACGACACGGTCGGCCAGGTAGACGGCCTCGGGGATGGAGTGGGTGACCAGGAGGACCGTCGTGCCGGTCTCGCGCCAGATGCGGTGCAGTTCGACGTTCATCTGCTCGCGGGTGAGCGCGTCGAGGGCGCCGAACGGCTCGTCCATGAGCAGCACGGGCGGCTCGTGCAGCAACGCGCGGCACAGCGCGACCCGCTGCTGCATGCCGCCCGACAGCTCGTGCGGGTAGGCGTCCTCGAAGCCGTCGAGGCCGGTCATGCGGATCAGTTCGTCGGCCCGGGCGCGGGCCGCGGGCGCGGGCAGACCGCGCATCTCCGCCTGGAGCAGGATGTTGCGGCGGGCCGAGCGCCAGTCGAGGAGGGCGGCGCGCTGGAAGACGTAGCCGATGTCGCGGCGCGGTCCGCGCACCGGCTCGCCGCCGAGCACCGCCTCGCCCGCCGACGGCGCGAGCAGCCCGGCGACCAGCTTCAGGAGCGTGGACTTGCCGCATCCCGAAGGGCCGACGATGGCGACGAACTCGCCGCGCGGCACGTCGAGGGTGACGTCGGTGAGCGCGGTGACGTCCTTGCGCTTCGTGCGGAAGCGCACGCAGACGCCGTCGAGGCGGACGGCGGGCACGGTGGCGGTCCGGCCGGGCGCCGCGTCGGACTTGTTCAGTGCCGTGTCGTTCACGGTCGTCATCTCCTGCCTCCGGCATCGGCGTTCGTCGTCGTCGGCCTCGCTTCAGCGTTCGCCATCGCCCGCCCCACTGCCCCCGGGCGCCGCCGGGCGCTTCATCCCTCGACCCCGTTGGCCGCGTCCCAGTACTCGGCGACCGGCTTCGGGCTCTTGACCATGCCCGCCTCCGCGAACACGTCGATGGTCTGCTTCCAGTCGGCCTCGGTGTTGGCGCCGGGCGCCTTGCCCCGGGTCGCGTCCGTGTGGAGCAGCGTCAGGGTGGTCCTGAACTGCTCGGCGAGGACCTCGCGCGGCGGCAGTTGCTCGGACGCGCCCTCCATCGCGGCGACCGCGGGCCCCGGGGACTTCTCGGCGGCCGCCCAGGACTCGCTGACGGCCGCGGTCATGCGCTTGGCCAGGTCGCCGCCGCGCCGCAGGGTCTTGGTCCCCGCGATCAGGCCATTGGAGTAGAAGTTCAGGCCGTGCTCGGAGAAGCGCAGGTAGGAGACGTCCTTCTTGGCCTTGTTCCGCATGATCGGGCCCTGGTCGCTGGCGTAGCCGAGGAGGGCGTCCGTCCGGCCCGAGATCACCGCGGCGATCTTGCCCGCCGGGTCGGTGTTCTGGACCTGCACGTCGTCCAGCTCCATGCCGTTCTTCTGCAGGAAGATGGGGAAGGTCTGGGTGAGGGCGTCGCCCGCGGTGCCCGCGACGGTCTTGCCCTTGAGGTCGGCGGGCCCGTCGATGCCCTTTGCGTCGAAGGACTGCACGGACGCGGGCGTGGTCTGGAGGTAGACGCCGAGGCTCTTGACCTTGACGCCCCGGTCGACGCCCGCGAGCACGGCCGGGGTGTCGGCCCAGCCGAAGTCGGTGCGTCCCGTGCCCGTCGCCTGCACGGTCTTCTGGGAGCCCTGACCTGCCCGTATGTCCAGGTCGATGCCGTGCTTCTCGAAGATCTCGCGCTGCTTGCCGTAGTAGAACGGCGCGTGCTCGCCGTACGGATACCAGTTGAGGGTGAGCGTCACCTTGTCCAGCTTCTCGCCGGAGTCGCTGACGGTGGTCTTGTCGTCCCCGCCGCAGGCCGTCGCGGTGACGGTGACCAGGAGCAGCGGGACGAGGCCGGTGAGGAGTCGGTTTCTGCGCGTCGCTTGCATGGGGTCGGCCCTTCTCGCGTCAGAGCGTGATGGTGGCGGCGGTGTCGCGGCGGGACGCGTGCCAGGGCAGGAGCAGCTTCTCGGCGATCTCCACGAGGACGAAGAGGACGACGCCGATGAGCGACATCACGAGCAGCCCGGCGAACAGCATCGGGGTGTCGAGGTTGCCGTTGGCCTGCAGGATGACGTAGCCGAGGCCTTCGTTCGCGCCGACGAACTCGCCCACGACGGCGCCGGTCACCGCCAGCGTGACGGCGACCTTCAGACCGGAGAACAGGTGCGGCAGCGAGGCCGGGAAGCGGATCTTCAGGAAGGTCTGCCAGGGCCGGGCGCCCATGGTGGCGGAGAGCTGGAGCATCTCCGGGTCCACGGCCTTCAGCCCGGTCACCATCGAGATCACCACGGGGAAGAACGCGATCAGGACGGCGATCAGGACCTTCGGCCCGATGCCGAAGCCGAGCCAGACGACGAACAGCGGCGCGATGGCGATCTTCGGCACAACCTGGGCGAAGAGCAGGATCGGATAGAGGGTCTTCTCGACGGTCGTGGAGTACACCATCACGACGGCGCTGAGGATGCCCACGCCGACGGCGATGACGAAGCCGAGCAGGGTCTCGTACGTGGTGACCCAGCCGTGCTCCCACAGATAGCCGGGCTTGTCCACGATCACGTCGAGGGTGGCGCCGGGAGTGGGCAGCAGATACGACTCGACCCAGCCGGCGGCGGCGATCACCCACCAGGCGCCGAAGCACACGAGCAGCAGGGCGAGCGGCCGCCAGGTCCTCTCGGCCGCGTCGAGGGCGCGGCGGCGCGGGCCCGGCCGGGTGCGCTCGGCGACACCCGCCGCTTGTTTCGGGGCAGTACGGGACAGGACGCGCTGACTCACGGTGGACTCCCCGGAACGTCGGCGAAAGTCGTCAGGGCTACCTCGAGTTGCTGCCGGAACCGCCTCGCGAAAGCGCCTCACGCTCCTCGCGCGCGGCACGCACACCAGGCGCTCCGCACGTTTCAGAAAGCGCTTTCTGACACGGTGTCCGCCACGCTAATGACTCGCCGACCACAGGGTCAATACGTCGTTGCGAAGTTCCGAACGCGGAATTCCGGGGGCGCGGCGGGGCGGGGGCCGCCGGGGCCTACTGCGCCGCGTCGCCGAGGGCGCCGAGGACCGGGGCGATCAGCGGATGCGTCTCCGCGCCGCGCCGCACGGCCGCGAACACCCGCCGTGTGGGCGTGATCCCGTCCACCGGCCGGACCACGGCCCCCGCCATGTCCATCCCGCGCAGCGCGGACCGCGGTACTAGGGCGACGCCCGCTCCCGCCGATGCCAGCGCGACGACGGCGCGGAAGTCGTCCGACGTGTGCTCGAGGACCGGCTGGAACCCGGCCTGTTCGCAGGCGAGGACCACCACGTCGTGGCAGGGGTTGCCCGGGAACGGGCCGATCCACGGGTCCTTCGCCAGCTCGGCGAGCGGCACCCGCTCGCTGTCGGCGGCCCGGTGGCCGACGGGCAGGACCGCGTCGAACGGCTCGGCGTACAGCGGCACCCGCGTGAGTCGTGAGTCGTCCGCACCGGGCGCGCCCCGGTACTCCACGGCCACCGCGACGTCCACCTGCCGGTCGAGGACCATCGGCAGGCTCGCGTCGCCCTCGGCGTCCTGCACCCGGACGCGGATGCCGGGGGCGCTGTCCGCGAGACGGGCCAGGGCGGGGGCGACGACGAGTCCGATGCCGGTCGCGAACGACGCCAGCGTCACCGTGCCCGCGCTGCCCGCGTCGTACGCGGCCAGCTCGGCCTCGGCGCGTTCCAGCTGGGCCAGCACGGCGTTCGTGTGGGCCAGCAGGATCTCGCCCGCGGGCGTCAGCCGGACGCCCCGCGCGGAGCGCTCGACCAGGCGGTGGCCCGTCTCCTGCTCCAGGGCTGTGAGCTGCTGCGATACGGCGGACGGGGTGAGGTAGAGGGCGGCGGCCGCTGCGGTGACGGTGCGGTGGTCGGCCACCGCGCGGAGGATGTGCAGCCGACGCGCTTCGATCATGCGCACATTGTCCCACCACGGCCCGCACACGGGGCTGCGCCCCTGGCCCCCCATCGGCGCTCCGCGCCTCGTCCTCACACGCCGGACGGGCTTTCCTCCACCCACCCGCCCGGACTCGCACCACGCGGCGGAGCCGCGCATGGACACAGCCGGAGAAGGGGCGGGACCGGGGCGCCCCGCGAGGGCTAGGACCCCGCCAGCTCCGCCCGCGCCGCGACGAACGCCTCCACCGCCCGGTTCACGTCCTCCGTGGAGTGCGCGGCGGACAGCTGCACCCGGATGCGGGCCTGCCCCTGCGGCACGACGGGGTAGGAGAAGCCGATGACGTACACGCCGCGCTCCAGGAGGAGCTCGGCCATGCGTCCGGCCACGGCGGCGTCGCCGATCATGACGGGCGCGATGGCGTGGTCGCCGGGCAGGATGTCGAAGCCGGCCTCGGTCATCCGGGACCGGAACAGCGCGGTGTTGGCCGCGAGCCGCTCCCGCAGGTCCCCCGCGGACTCCAGCAGGTCGAGCACCTTGAGGGAGGCGGCCGCGATCACCGGGGCGAGGGTGTTGGAGAACAGGTAGGGGCGCGAGCGCTGGCGCAGCAGGGCGACGATCTCGGCGCGCGCGGCCACGTACCCGCCGGAGGCACCGCCGAGCGCCTTGCCGAGCGTGCCGGTGATGATGTCGACGCGGTCCATGACGCCGTGCAGCTCGGGCGTGCCCCGGCCGCCGGGGCCGACGAAGCCGACGGCGTGCGAGTCGTCGACCATGACCATGGCGTCGTACCGCTCGGCGAGGTCGCAGATGTCCGCGAGCGGGGCGACGTAGCCGTCCATGGAGAACACGCCGTCGGTGACGATCAGCTTGCGCCGGGCGCCGCCCTCGGTGGCCTCCTTCAGCTGCTTCTCCAGGTCGGCCATGTCGCGGTTGGCGTACCGGAAACGGCGGGCCTTGGACAGGCGGATGCCGTCGATGATGGAGGCGTGGTTGAGGGCGTCGGAGATGACCGCGTCCTCGGCGCCGAGGAGGGTCTCGAAGACGCCGCCGTTGGCGTCGAAGCAGGAGGAGTAGAGGATCGTGTCCTCCTGGCCGAGGAAGGACGAGAGCCGGGCCTCCAGCTCCTTGTGCACCTCCTGGGTGCCGCAGATGAAGCGCACGGACGCCATGCCGTAGCCCCAGCGGTCGAGCGCCGCGTGGGCGGCGGCGACGACCTCGGGGTGGTCGGCGAGGCCGAGGTAGTTGTTGGCGCAGAAGTTCAGCACGTCGCCGGGTCGGCCCCCCGCGGTGACGGAGACCGTCGCGGACTGCGGGGTGCCGATGACGCGCTCGGGCTTGTGCAGACCGGCGGCGCGGATCTCTTCGAGGTCGGCGGCGAGGGCGTCGCGTACGGAGTCGAACATCAAGGTGTCCTTCGGGAGTGCGGAGGGTGGGTGGAGCCAGGGACCGGGCCGACCGGTCCGGGGCCCAGGTCATCCGGGCCGGGGCTCAGGCGGTCCGGTGCGCGGACGGTCCGGACCGGGGCTCAGACGGTCCAGTCGAGGATGACCTTGCCGCCGCGGCCGCTCGCCGCGTCGTCGAAGGCCTCTTGGAAGTCGCGGTACCCGTAGCGTCCCGTGATCACGGGTGCGAGGTCGAGACCGCCTTCGAGCAGCACCGACATGGCGTACCAGGTCTCGAACATCTCGCGGCCGTAGATGCCCTTGATGGTGATCATCGACGTGACGACGCGGGACCAGTCGACGGCGAACTCCTCGGCGGGCAGGCCGAGCATGGCGATCTTGCCGCCGTGGGTCATGTTGGCGACCATGTCGCGCATCGCGCGCGGGTTGCCGGACATCTCCAGGCCGACGTCGAAGCCCTCGCGCAGGCCCAGTTCGCGCTGGCCGTCGGCGATCGTCGACTCGGCGACGTTGAGGGCGAGGCTGACGCCGGCCTTGCGGGCGAGCTGCAGACGCTCCTCGCTGACGTCGGTGATGACGACGTGACGGGCGCCCGCGTGCCGGGCGACGGCGGCGGCCATCAGGCCGATCGGACCCGCGCCGGTGATCAGTACGTCCTCGCCGACCAGCGGGAAGGAGAGCGCCGTGTGCACGGCGTTGCCGAACGGGTCGAAGATCGCCGCGACGTCGAGGTCGACCTGCACCCGGTGCACCCACACGTTCGAGGCGGGCAGCGCGACGTACTCCGCGAACGCCCCGTCGCGGCCGACGCCGAGGCCGACCGTCGCGCGGCACAGGTGGCGGCGCCCGGCCAGGCAGTTGCGGCACTTGCCGCACACCAGGTGGCCCTCGCCGCTGACCAGGTCCCCGGCCTTGATGTCGGCGACGTCCCTGCCGGTGGCGACGACCTCGCCGACGAACTCGTGGCCGACGACCAGCGGCGTCTTGATGGTCTGCTGGGCCCAGCCGTCCCAGGCCCGGATGTGCAGATCGGTGCCGCAGATCCCGGTGCGCAACACCTTGATCAGGACGTCGCCGGGGCCCACCTCGGGCTCGGGGACGTCCATCAGCCGGAGACCCGGCTCTGCCTTCTCCTTGACCAGCGCTTTCACGCGTCGGCTCCTGTCGTGCGTCTGGGGGGTGCCGGCGGCCCGTACAGCTCCTGTACATCCCGTACCGGTGACCCGCACCGGTCGCGCACCGACGCACAGCAATCTTCCGTACCTCGCCGCGCGGGTCCATCGAGGATTTCTTAATCGCGGCCGCAGCTTTCCTTCAGACCGCAGGCAGGTCGCGCCTTCCCGCCTCCGGACGGACTAGCGCGACTGCCCCCGATCGAAGTAGGCGACCAGCTCCGGGTCGAGCTCCGGCACCGGGCGCGGCGCGCCGCCGTCCCGCAGCGACTCGGTGGCCCGCGCGCCCGCCGCGACGGCCATCCGCGCGGCCACCGGCGAGGTGTCGGTGGCACCGCCGTCCCGCGCGAACCGCACGAACTCGTCGACGAGCAGCGGATCCGCGCCGCCGTGCCCCGCTTCGTCCTCGGCGTCCGGCACCGGATACTCGGCGTCGCCCCGCTCCCGGTGCGCCGACCTCCCGCTGTTCCACACCTTCACCACGCCGCCGGGTCCGTCGCCGAAGTTCTCCAGCCGGCCCGCGTCACCGATGACCGTGTAGTTGCGCCAGTAGTCGGGGGTGAAGTGGCACTGTTGGTAGGCGGCGAGAACGCCGTTGTCCAGGCGCATGTTGACCAGCGACACGTCCTCGACGTCGATCACGGGGTTGAGGGCGCGCTGGGTGTGCGGCGGCCAGTGGCCGTCCTCGGTGTACCAGTCGTCGGCCTTGGGCTCGCCCGGGGCGCGGCGGTGCGGGTTGTCGCCGTAGACCATGAGGTCGCCGAGCGCCTGCACCCGTTGGGCGTAGCCGCCCGCCAGCCAGTGCAGCACGTCGATGTCGTGGGCGGCCTTCTGGAGCAACAGGCCGGTGGTGTACCGCCGTTCGGCGTGCCAGTCCTTGAAGTACCAGTCGCCGCCGTAGCCCACGAAGTGGCGCACCCACACCGTCTTGACCGTGCCGATCTCGCCGCGCCCGATGATGTCGCGCATCAGCCGGACCACGGGCATGTGACGCATGTTGTGCCCGACGTAGAGGCGGGTGCCGCTCTCGTACGCGGCCCGCAGGATCGCGTCGCACCCCTCGACGTCGATGGCGAGGGGCTTCTCCACGAACACGGGCTTGCCCGCGCGCAGCGCCTCACAGGTCAGTTCGGCGTGTGTGTGGTCGGGGGTGAGGATCATCAGGGCGTCGACGTCGCGGTCCTCGGTGACCTTGCGGTGACCGGCGGAGATCCGCGCGCCGGGGAAGGCGAGGGCGGCGGCGGTGCGGGCGGCCGGGTCGTGGTCGGCGAGCGCGGTGACGCGGGAGCCCGCGCCGGGCCGGTGGGCGGTGCGGGCGAGGGAGCCGCGCAGGCCGTAGCCGAGCACGCCGAGACGGAGGTCGGTCATGAGGTGCCTTTCGGGTGCGTGGATGCCGTACAGGGCCGTACAGGGCTGTCGGAGCCGTCGGAGCCGTCGAACAGAAAACGCTTGCTACCCGATTCATGCGCTGCTCACAGTCACCCCCCTGCACTTCTTCCCTCACAGCCTCTGGCGTACAGCCTCGCCGCAGTACACGCTTGCTGTCCACGGCGTATCGCACTCCCCGCCCCTCCGATCCGAGGATCCCCGCCATGACTCCGCACCGCCCCGCTCCGCCCCACCTCGCGCTCCCGCCCGCCGACCGGGTCCGCTCGCCGCTCACCGGCTGGACCCGCGCGCACTGGGAGGCGCTCGCCGACCGGCAGCTCCAGGCTCTGATGCCGTACGCGACGCCGCGGTTCGCGCAGTACCGGCTGCCGGGGCGCGGGAGTTGGTCGGGAGTGGTGTCGGACGGGCTCGAGGGCTTCGCGCGGTCGTTCCTGCTGGCCTCGTTCCGGATCGCGGGAGCGGGCGGCGACGTGGACCCCGCGCTCGTGGAGCGCTACGCGCTGGGTCTGGAGGCGGGCACGGACCGGGACGGCGGGACGGGCGGCGGCGAGGCCTGGCCCGAACTCACCGACTGCTCCCAGCAGATGGTGGAGGCCGCGTCCATCGCGATCGGGCTGCACGAGACCCGGCCGTGGCTCTGGGACCGCCTGGACACCAGGGTGCGCGAGCACGTCGTCGACTGGCTCTCGGGCTTCGTCGGCGCCCGCACCTGGGACAACAACTGGCGGCTCTTCCAGGTCGTGGCCGAGCAGTTCCTCGCCTCGGTGGGCGCGCCGTACCGGCAGGCCGACATCGACGGCGGCCTGGACCGTGTCGACGACTGGTACCGCGGCGACGGCTGGTACAGCGACGGCGACGGCCGCAACTACGACTACTACGTCGGCTGGGCCCTGCACCTGTACCCCCTGCTGTGGGCGCGGATGGCGGGCCCCGAGCACGACGGCGGGCGCGGCGCGGTGTACCGCGAGCGCCTCGGCCGGTTCCTCGCCGCGTACCCGCACTTCTTCGGCGCCGACGGCGCGCCCGTGCACCAGGGCCGCTCCCTCACCTACCGCTTCGCCGCGACCGCGCCCGTGTGGATGGGCGCCCTCGCGGGCTGCTCGCCGCTCGCGCCCGGACTGACCCGTCGCCTCGCCTCCGGCACGGCACGGCACTTCGTGGAGCGCGGTGTCCCGGACGAGCGGGGGCTGCTGCCGCTCGGCTGGTACGGCACCCATCTGCCGTCCACGCAGGCCTACTCGGGGCCGGCGTCACCGTACTGGGCGAGCAAGGGCTTCCTCGGTCTGCTCCTGCCCGCCGACCACCCGGTGTGGACCGACCGTGAACTCCCCCTGCCCGTCGAGGAGTCCGACCAGTTCACGGCGCTGCCCCGTCCCGGCTGGCTGTTGCACGGCACCCGCCACGACGGCATCGTCCGCCTGGTCAACCACGGCAGCGACCACCACCCCGCGACGGACGCCGAGGGCCCCGCGACGGACGACCCGCACTACGCCAAGTTCGCCTACTCCTCCGCGACGGCCCCCGAGACCGCCCCGCGCGCGTGGGAGCGCGCCGTGGACGGCCACCTGGCGCTCCTCGCCCCGGACGGCACCGCCTCGCGCCGCCGCCGCATCCACCCCCTGGCCTGCGCGGGCCGCGTCGCCTCCTCCCGCCACGACGCCTGCTTCCCCGGCACCGACGACACGTACCCGATCCTCACCACCAGCGCCCTGTACGGACCGTGGGAGATCCGCGCCCACCGGGTGCGGGCGCCCGCGGGCGCGGCGGTCCGCGAGGGCGGGTTCGCGGTGGCGGACGGGGAGCCGCCGCACGTCGAGCAGGGGCCTGGGTGGGCGCTCGCGCGTACGGAGGCGGGGCTGACGAGTGCCGTGGTGGGGCTGCACGGGTGGGGCGCCGGGCCGAAGGCGGCGGGCACGGTCCAGGAGGTCGAGGCCAACGCCTACGGGCCCCGCTCGGCCACGCCGTACCTGTTGGCCCGCGATCACCCGGGCGGAGCGAGCGTCCACGTCACCCTGGTCGTCCTCAGCCGTGACGAGGTGCGGCCGTGGGCCTTGAAGGAGGCGATCGGCTGCGTCGTGCGCGACGACACGGTGCGGGTCACGTTCCCCGACGGCGAAGAACTGGTGCTCTGACGGAGACGAGCGCTGAGGGGCACGTGCGCAGAGGGGCATGTGCGCTGAACGGCACGTGTGCTGAGGTCCCGGACTCCGCTGGGCTCGTGCGGTGCGATACGGCGCGGTCGCGGGCGCCGGGCGGTCACAGGGGGGCGTTCCCGTCCCCGTCGTCCTCGCGTCGCTGGATGCGTTCGGCGAGCTCCGTCGCCATCGCCTTGATCGTGTCGAGTCCGGCGCGCCCCCACGGCCGCGGTCGCACGTCCGCGACGCACACGGTGCCGAGCACCAGGCCCGTCCGGTCGGCGAGCGGCGCGCCCAGGTAGGACCGGATGCCGATCTCGTCGACGACGGGATTGCCCGCGAACCGCGGGTAGTCCCCCACGTCCTCGAGGGCCAGGGCCCGGCCGCGCACCACGACGTGCGGGCAGTAGCCGCGCTCGCGGCCCACGCGGCGGCCGACGACGCCGACCGGGGCCTCGGTCGCGTCGGAGTGCGGCTCGGTCGCGTCGGGGTACGGGTCGGCCGCGTCGGGGTACGGGTCGGCCGCGTCGGGCAGGTGCAGCCCGGCGAAGAACTGCTGATCCTCGTGGATGAAGTTGACCATCGCGTAGGGCGCGTCCATGACCCGCGCGAGCCGGTCGGCGAACGCGTCGAGTCCGGGCTCGGGCCGCTCCCCCAGGCCCAGTTCGCGCAGCCGTCGCACACGCGTCGGCGCCTGCTTGTCGACCGGGGTCAGCAGCAGCCGACCGGTCGCTTCGTACGTCATCGGCGTGCTCCAGGGGTCATGTCGTGCGGGCTCCGAAGGTGGGCGCGGCGGGTGCGTGGGCGAGCAGGTGGCGTACGAGGGTGAGGAGCGTCTGGATGCCGGAGCTGGAGATGCGGGCGTCGCAGCGGACGACCGGAACCTGCGGGTCGAGGTCGATGGCGGCGCGCACCTCCTCGGGCTCGTAGCGGTGGGCGCCGTCGAACTCGTTGATGGCGACGATGAACCCCATGCCGCGCTGCTCGAAGAAGTCGACGGCGGCGAAGCAGTCCTCCAGGCGGCGGGTGTCGGCGAGGACGACCGCGCCGAGCGCCCCCTCGGACAGCTCGTCCCACATGAACCAGAACCGCTCCTGGCCGGGTGTGCCGAACAGGTAGAGCACGTGCGCCGGGTCGAGGGTGATCCGGCCGAAGTCCATGGCGACGGTCGTCGTGGTCTTGTGCTCCACGCCCGCCAGGTCGTCGGTGCCCTCGCTGACCGTGGTGAGCAACTCCTCGGTGCTCAAGGGCGCGATCTCGCTGACCGCGCCCACGAAGGTGGTCTTGCCGACCCCGAACCCGCCCGCCACGAGGATCTTCAGCGCGGTGGGGAAGGCGTCAGAGCTGTCGTCGTAGTCCATCGAGCACTGCCTCCAACAGGGACCGGTCGGTCGGGTTGTGGTAGAAGTCCGGGGCTCTCGTGGTGATGGCCCCGCAGTCGACGAGGTCGGACAGGATCACCTTGGTCACCACCGCCGGCAGCTTCAGCTGGGCGGCGATCTCCGCGACCGACAAGGGCGCCTCGCACAGGCCGAGCGCGAGGGCGTGCTCGGGGCCCAGATCGCCGGACGGGACGGTGCCGGTCGTCCGCACCTGGGACAGCAGGTCGAGCTGCGCCGTCGGTCTGGTGCGCCCGCCGCTGACCGTGTAGGGGCGGATGAGCCGCCCCGCGGCGTCGTCGAGCCACGGCCCGTCGTGCGGGGGCCCCACGCTCAGTGCCTCATCGACGCGGGCTCGACAGCGGGCTGCCGGGGCGCTGTGACCAGGTAGGGGCGCACGCTCTTCACGAGCATCGCCATCTCGTACCCGAGCACCGCCGCGTCCGCGTCCCGCCCGGCGAGCACGGCAAGACAGGTGCCCGAGCCCGCCGTGGACACGAAGAGCAGCGTGGAGTCCAGCTCCACGACCACCTGCCGCACGTCCCCGCCGTCCCCGAACCGGACACCCGCGCTGCGCCCCAGCGAGTAGAGCCCCGAGGCGAGGGCCGCCATGTGGTCGGCGCTGTCCGGGTCGAGGCCGTGCACCGACTTCACGAGGCCGTCGCAGGAGAGCAGGACGGCACTGTGGGTGTGCGGGACACGCTGCACGAGGCCGCTCATCAGCCAGTCGAGATCGGATACCTGGCCGGTCGGCGCATCGCTCGCCATGGTGGATCGACTCCTTGAGGTACGGGGGTTCTCGAAGTTCTCGAGGTCTGCTGGGGCAGACGGGGCGGGGGTGGTGCGGTCGGTCGCCCTGATCGGCGCGGCGGGGGCGTACGGAGCGGCCGGGGCGGCGCGCGCCCGCGGCGCGCCCGGCGCCCTCGGCGCGGTCCGCGCGGGCGCCGCGGTCAGCCGCCCTGGTCAACGCGGCCTGCTCGGTCGGCGGTCGCGGTGGGGCCGGGCCCGGGGTTCGTCCCGGCAGCGCCGTCCCGGGGCACGTCGCGGACCTCGGCGGCCTGGGCGAGGCCGATGCCGCGCTGGAAGGCGGCCATCAAGCCGGGGTCGTGGCCGACGTGTTCGTCGTCCGCGCGCGGGGCCCGGGCGTCGCGCAGCTGGGGTGCCAGGTGTTCCTGGGCGCGGCGCTTGGGCAACTGCGGTCTGCCGACCCGGCCGCGGACCGCGCCGTTGCGGGGCAGCGGCGGGGTGGCGGTGTGCTCGATGGCGCTCTGCCGGTCCTCGGGCCGGATTCCCGGAACGGCCTCGGCGGGGGTGGGCCGGTCGCCGCGGGGGCCCCGGACGGGCAGGGGGCCGGGCTGGGTGGTGGCGCCGGGGCCGGTGGGGTTCGTGGCGCCCGGGGTGCCGTTGGCGCCGGCGTGCCCGTACCGCGGGGCGGGGGGCGTGTGTGGTGTGTGGGACGTGTGGGGTGCAGCTGCGCCGGGTTCCTGGGGCGTGCCGGTCTCTTGGAGGCCGAGGGGGTCGTGGGACTGGTAGGGGTGGTCAGACTGAAGAGGCTGGTGGGGGGCGAGGGATTCCTGGGGAGTGTGGGTTTCCTGGTACGAGGGTGAGTGCTGCTGGGCGGGGGGCTGCGGCTGGGCGGAGGTCTGCGGGGTGTGGCGCCGGGCGGAGTGGCGGGGCTGCGCGGAGTGCCGGGGCCGGGAGGTGGTCGACGCCGGGTTCCCGGCGGGGTCCGGGGCGGACGCGGAGGGGTTGGCGGTGGCCGGGGGCGGGGTGGGGGTGGAGGCGGGGCCCGCGTAGCCCGAGGCGGCCTGCCGGGGCCCCGGCACGAGGCCGCTCACCCCACCGCTCGCGCCCGCGCCACCCGTACCACCCACACCGCTGGCGCCACCCGCACCGCTGACACCGCCCGCTCCACCGCGAGCGGCCGAAGGCACGTCCTCCTGCTCGGCGCCGAGGAGGCCCTGCGGCAGGATCAGGACGGCCTGCACACCGCCGTAGATGTTGGTCTGGAGGCGTACCGCGATGCCGTGCCTGCGGGCGAGCGCGGCGACCACGAAGAGGCCGATGCGCCCGTCCTGGAGCAGGCTGGCGACGTTGACCTGGTCGGGGTCGGCGAGCAGTTGGTTCATCCGGGCCTGTTCGGCGAGCGGCATGCCGAGGCCGCGGTCCTCCACCTCGACGGCGAGCCCGGCGGTCACGAGGTTGGCGCGCAGCAGGACTTGGGTGTGCGGGGCGGAGAACACGGTGGCGTTCTCGACGAGTTCGGCGAGCAGGTGGATGACGTCGGCGACGGCGTGCCCGCGCAGGGTGCCGTCGATCGGCGGCACCAGCTTGACCCGGGAGTACTGCTCGACCTCGGCGATCGAGGACCGCAGCACCTCCGTCATGGTCACCGGCCTGCTCCACTGGCGCCGGGACATGGCGCCGCCGAGCACGGCCAGGTTCTCCGCGTGCCGCCGGATGCGGGTGGCCAGGTGGTCGATGTGGAAGAGGCCCTTGAGGAGTTCGGGGTCCTCGACGGTGTTCTCCAGGTCGTCGAGGAGCGAGATCTCGCGGTGCACGAGGGACTGGAGCCGCCGGGCGAGGTTCACGAAGACCTCGACCTTCTGCTCGCTGCCCGCCTGGCTGGAGAGCTGCGCCGCCTGCACGACGGCGGTGACGGCGCCGTCGTGCGCGCGGGAAAGCTCCTCGGCGAGGGAGCCGAACTCGTCCCCCTCGGCCACGGGCCGCGCGGGCGGCTGCCCGGGCGCGGGCGGGGCTTCGCCCCGGCGCAGTTGTTCGACGAGTTCGCGCAGGTCGGCCTGGCCGCGTACGGAGGCGCGGCGGAGCGCGCCGACGCGGTCCCGCACGGACCGCGCGGCCCGCTCGGCGGCCACCGCGGCGATCACGACGCTGGCGAGGCCCAGCAGCGCGGCGGCGCCGAGCACGGCGAGCAGGGGCAGCCGGGGCCGGGCCTCGGTGTCCCGGATCAGGAAGAGCACGGCCGCGCTGCCGCACAGGCCGACGGCGACGGCGGGCAGCACGGCGATGCGCAGGAGCTGGGGCCGTATGCGCGCCTCGGGCAGCGGTGGCGCGGCGCTCCTGGCGGGCCTGCCGTGCCGGCCGCTCTCCCGGCGGTCTGCGCGTGCTGCCGGTGCGCGAAGGTGAGACATCTGCGTCCTCGGTACGTGCGGGCGAGACGTCGCGGCGGTCCGCCGCGGCACCTCGTCGATGGCATCGCGATGCCGGCCGGCAGGCCGTGATGTGATCCCTGCGTCGCCCGACGGCCACACACGGTAGTCGTCACCGCATCAAGTGCGGTGGGCAGTTGACAAACTCCGGCAGCAGGGGTCCCGCTCTGGTATGACGCGTCGCACGGCTGCGCGAAAACGCTCGTACGGGTGCGCGAGAAACGGCACGGATGTCCACTCCTGGGCGGGCAGGAGGCGCAGGGCGGGCAGGAAGCCGGAGGCCTTGGGGCGGGCACGAAACCGCAGGGACGCAGGGACGCAGGGCGGGCAAACCCGGGGCGGCGTCCCAGGTGACCGGCTCTGCGGGCCCTGCGGTCCTATGGCCCTATGGCCCGATGGTCCTGTGCCCCTGTGGCCCTGTGCCCCTGTGGCCCTGTGCCCCTGTGGCCCTGTGGCCCTGTGGCCCTGTGGCCCCACGGCCCTGTGGTCAGCCGACGTCCGGCGCGGTCCGCTCGCTGGCACCGGCCTCCGCGGTCAGCCGACCTCCGCGACCTCGTGCCCCGGCGCGTTCGGCGTCGTCGGCTTCTTCCGGCCGCACGTCCTCGCGGCGCCGGCCGTGGCCTCCTGCGGCGCCCGGGCGACCGCGCGCCACCAGGGGGCCTCGGGCCTGGCGTCGGACGAGGGCTCGAAGGGCTCGCCGGGGATCGGCAGGGCGACGGCGGTGTCCGCGGCGCGGGCGGCGGCGAGGGTGCCCTCGCCGGGCTCCGACCAGGGGTGCGGCGCGAGGTTGAACGTGCCCCAGTGGATGGGCAGCAGGACGCC
Source organism: Streptomyces flavofungini (assembly GCF_030388665.1). Lineage (NCBI taxonomy): Bacteria > Bacillati > Actinomycetota > Actinomycetes > Kitasatosporales > Streptomycetaceae > Streptomyces > Streptomyces flavofungini. The sequence continues at coordinate 1,469,992 of NZ_CP128846.1, forward strand.
GTGCGGGGTGCCGCCCTGGAGGTCCAGGTGGGCGCGAACGCCTTCCTCGGGACGCATGTGGATGTCGGGCCAGAAGTCCGCGTAGGCGCCGATCTGGATCATCGTGGCGTCGAACGGGCCGTGCTGGGCGCCGATGTCCGCGAAGCCGGGGAAGTAGCCGGTGTCGCCGCTGTGGAAGACCCGGTGCTCGGGGCCGCGCACGGCCCAGGACGCCCACAGCGTGTGCTGCTGGTTGCGCAGGCCGCGCCCGCAGAAGTGCCGCGCGGGTGTCGCCGTCAGGGTCAGGCCGCCGACGTCCGTGGACTCGTGCCAGTCGAGCTCGCGCAGCCGGTCCGCGGGCACGCCCCAGCGCTCCAGGTGGGCGCCGACGCCGAGCGGCACCGCGAACACCGTGTCCGTACCGGCGAGCGCCTTGATGCTGGGCAGGTCCAGATGGTCGTAGTGGTCGTGGGAGATCACGACGGCGTCGACGGGACCGAGCGCCGCGAGCGGCACCGGCACCGGGTGCAGCCGCTTCGGCCCGGCGAAGGCGAACGGCGAGCACCGGTCGCCCCACACGGGGTCGAAGAGCACCCGGCGTCCGTCGATCTCGGCGAGGACGCTGGAGTGCCCCATCCAGGTGAGCCGCAGGCCGCTCGCCGGGGTCTTCGCGAGGTCGGCGAGCGTCGTCGCGTGCACCGGGATCGGCTCGGAGGGGGTGCGGCGGACCCGCTCCTCCTTGCGGAAGTAGATCTTGGCGAACTCGATGGCGGACCCGGACGGCCTGGTCCGGGCGCCCAGCGGGTTCTGGAACGAGCCGTTCGCGAAGTGGGGCGATCTCTGGATGCGCGCCAGCCGCTCCCCCGCGGGGTCCGCGCCGAAGGCGGCGGGCCGCAGGGAGCGGAGCCGGGAGCTCGAGAACCAGGACACGGCACCTCCAGAAACAGGATTGCTCAGGCTTCCCCCATTATGTGCACCACCTCCGGCAACGGCCGCCGGGGCCGGACCGGGCGCCACGGCCTCCGCCCGGCCGCCCCCGGCGGCCGTTCGCACCCGCCCTCGGGCCGCTCCGGGCCCCGATGTCACATCCGGCCGCCCTCGATCCGTCTCATCCACGAGACGGCGAGACCACGCCGCGCACGCACCGGAGGTGGCCCCATGGCCCGCATTTCACTCACCCCACCCCGCACTCTCTTCTTCCGCGCCATGGAGTGGTACTCGAAGCGCACCTACGGCAAGGTCCTCGACCCGGGCAAGGCGATGGCCCACAACCGCCGCGTCCTCTGGTCCTACCTGCGCTTCGAGCAGTCCGTCGCCAAGTACGGCAAGCTCGACGCCGACCTGAAGGCGCTGGCCGAGATGGCGTCGGCGGCGGCGATCGGCTGCTCCTGGTGCATGGACTTCGGCCACTGGGAGAGCCGACGGCGCGGCATGGATCCGCGCAAGCTGCGTGACGTACCGCTGTGGCGCGAGAGCGACGCCTACACGGCGCTGGAGCGGGACGTGATGGCGTACGCGGAGGCGATGACCGCGAATCCGCCGGAGGTCGACGACGAACTCGCCGCCCGGCTCCTCGGCCGCCTCGGCGAGGCCGCGTACGTGGAGCTGACCATGATGGTGGCCGTCGAGAACCTGCGCTCGCGGTTCAACTCCGCGATGGGGCTGACCAGTCAGGGCTTCAAGGAGTCCTGCGACCTGCGCGACGCACCCGCGGGGAAGTCCCGGCCCACGGTGTGAGCCGCCGGACCAGAAGGCCAGAAGGCCAGAGGGCCACGGGCCACGGGCCACGGGTCAAGGGGCCATGGTGTACTACTGACCACCGACTACTGATCGCCCAGTCAGTAGCAAGAAGTACGCCAGGCAGCGCACCGGCCGGTGGTGCCCCCGCAGGTGGGGGGCCGCCGTCGGCAGACCCGCAGGAGCCGCCCCATGTCCGCGTCCGCGACGCCGCAGTCCCCCGACTCCCCGCCCCTGCTGTCCCTCACCTGGACCGACCACGTCACCGGGCGTCGCGGCTTCCTGGTGGTCGACCGGCTGGTGCGCGGGGTGTGCAGCGGAGGCCTGCGGATGCGGCCGGGCTGCACCCTGGAGGAGGTCGCCGGGCTCGCGCGCGGGATGACGATGAAGGAGGCCCTGCACTACGACCCGCGGGCCCGCTACGTCCCGCTCGGCGGCGCCAAGGGCGGCATCGACTGCGATCCGCGGGACCCGGCGGCGTACGACGTGCTCGTGCGCTATCTGCGGGCGATGCGCCCCCACATCGCGGAGTTCTGGACCATGGGCGAGGATCTGGGGCTGACCCAGGACGTCGTCGACCGGGCCGCCGCCGAGGCCGGTCTGACCTCCTGCGTGCAGGCCGTCTACCCGCTCCTCGACGACGAGGCGGCCGCCCGGCGGCGCCTCGCGGACGCGTTCGCCGTCGAGGTCGACGGGGTCGGCCTCGACGCGCTGGTCGGGGGCTGCGGGGTCGCGGAGTCCGTGCTCACCGCGCTCGACGCGGCGGGCACGGACCCCGCCCGCGCGCGCGTGGCCGTGCAGGGGCTCGGCACCATGGGCGGTGCCACCGCCCGCTTCCTCTCCCGGGCCGGGCTCACGGTCGTGGCGGTGGCCGACATCAAGGGCACCGTCGCCAACCCCGACGGCCTGGACGTGGAGGCGCTCCTCGCCGCCCGCGACGCGTACGGCACCGTCGACCGCGCGGCGCTGCGCCCCGGCGACCGCGAGCTCCCCGACGACGCCTGGCTCTCGGCCGACGCGGAGGTGCTCGTACCGGCCGCCGTGTCGTACGCGATCGACACCGCCAACCAGGACCGGATCAGGGCCCGCTGGATCGCGGAGGCGGCCAACATGCCGGTGCGTGCGGACGCGGAGCGGCTGCTCACCGCGCGCGGCGTCGAGGTCCTGCCGGACGTGGTGGTCAACTCGGCGACGAACGCGTGGTGGTGGTGGACGCTGTTCGGCGACATCGGCACAGGCGCCGCGGCGGGAGCCGCCGGAACGGCCCTGGCCGACGAGGCCTTCGCGCACACCCGCCGCGCCATGCGGGCGCTGGTCGGGCAGGTGCTCGCGCGGGCGCGCAGGGACGGTACGACACCACGGGCCGCGGCACACGCCCTGGCCGCGGACCGCCTCCCGGAGATCACGGACCGCTTCGGCTGGTACGCGCCACGGTGACGCCCGCCGCGCGGCGGGCACCGCGCCCGCCGCGCATACGCCCTGCGAGACGCGCGTAGGTAGGGTGCACGGCGTGACAAGAGTGCGGTTGAGCGTGGCGGAGCGGCGGGCGGAGCTGCTGACCGCCACCGTCGAACAGATCGAGGCACGCGGGGTGGCCGCCGTGCGCATCGCGGACGTCGCGGCCGCGCTCGGAGTGAGCAACGCGCTCGTCCTGTACCACTTCTCGACCAAGGACGAGCTGGTCGCCGCCGCCTTCGCGCATGCCGCCGAGGGTGACCTCGCGCATCTGCACAAGCTTCTGGGCCGCCGTACGTCGGCGGTGCGCAGGTTGCGGGCGGCGGTGCGCTGGTACGCGCCGACGGGCCCGGCCAAGGGGTGGCGGCTGTGGATCGAGGGGTGGGCCTCGGCGCTGCGCGAGCCCGCGCTGCGGTCGGTCACCCGGGACCTGGACCGCCGCTGGAAGGCGGCCCTCGCCGACGTCATCGCCGAGGGTGTGGCCGCGGGTGAGTTCCGCTGCCCCGACCCGCGGGCCGCGGCTCTGCGCCTGACGGCCTTCCTCGACGGACTCGCCGTCCAGGTGACGGCCTACCCCGGCTCCGTGTCCCGGGCACGGGCGCGGGCCTGGGCGGACGAGGCGCTGGCCCACGAACTCGGCGTGGCCCCGGAGGCCTTGAAACCCTGAGCCCCCCCGGGGCCCGGACCTCGCGGTGCGCCCCAGTCCCGCCCCTCTCCCGAAACCGCGGCTCCGCCCCGGACCCCGCTCCTCGAACGCCGGAGGGGCTGTCCATTGGACCGGGCGTCCGCGTGCGCCGCCTCCCGAGCCTCGGCCCGCAGGGGCCGCGCGTCCGCCAGGTCGAAGGTCACCCCGTTGATCCGCACGGCATCCCCCGCAGCGGCCACCGCCGCCTTGACCACCCGCCCGGTGCGACGCGGCTCACGCACCTTCACGCTGAAGCGCTGCGCGGCCCGGTACCCGGTGAGCTTTGAGGCCCCGCCACCGTCGTCGTGGACGGCGGAGAGTTCCAGGCTGTCCGTACGGACGTCGCGCTCGGCGACCTGCTGACCGCGCAGGGCGTCGAGCAGGGAGTTCGCGGCGGCGTGCTGCGCGGCGAGGGCCTTCTCCGCGGTCGGCGCGGTGACTTCCACGGCCATGCCGACGACGGCCAGGTCGGATGCGGCGCTCGCGGAGCCCGTGCCGGTGACGGTCACGGTGGACGGGGAGGGCGTGGGGTCGGCCTGCGTGAAGGGGACAGGGGCGGGCGCAGGCGCGGCGAGGGCGTGACCCGGCGCCGCGGAGGCCAGGGCGGGCCGAGTGCGGCGAGCACGACGACAGCCGCCGTGAGGGCGCGCACCGAGCCGCGCGGACGCGGGGCACGGGCGGGCCCGGCGCCGGTGGGAGCCGGGTCCCCGTCGCGGGCGGGCGGGCGCGGAGCTCGGGCAGGCAGGCGCCGAGCTGGGGCGGGCGGGCGCGGGGCCGCGGACATGGCGGGAGTCCTTCCGGTGTGCCGGTCACCGCCCCGAGGGGACGGCCGGCCGTCATCCCAGCACCCGAGCGCCGACGCCCGGCTCCGCCACTCCCGCCCTGTCACTTCACCGGTCGATGCCGCCGCCGGGGCCCAGCCCTACAGCGGCATCAAGTCCGGCCGCTTCGCGGCCACATGGTCGCCGGAGGACTCCCCGCGCAGCCGTCGCCCGATCCACGGCACCAGGTGCTCGCGCGCCCAGTGGATGTCGTCGCGCCGCTCCTCCAGGGGGCCGCGCGGCGGCAGCGGGGGCCAGGGCTGCTCCGGGTCGGCGGGGACCTCGATGCCGAGGACCTGGGCGGCCCGCAGCGCGACGCGGGTGTGCCCTTCGGCCGACAGGTGGAGGCGGTCGTCGTCCCAGGCCCGCCGGTCCTGCACGGACTTCAGGGACCACAGGTCGAGGACCGGGCAGCCGTACCGGTCGGCGACCGCGCGGACATGGCCGTTGTACGTGGCGATCTTGCCGCGCAGATGCTTGAGGAGGGCCACGCCCCGGGTGTCGAAGCCGGTGGTGACGACGACGGTGCCGACGGCGGACGCGAGGTCGGCGACGGCGCGCTCGAACCGCTCGGCGACCTCGTCGGGGTCGGTGCCGGGCCGGATGATGTCGTTGCCGCCCGCGGCGAACGTGACCAGGTCGGGCGCCAGCTCCTTGGCGCGCGGCACCTGGTCCGCGACGATCTGGTCGAGCAGCTTGCCGCGCACGGCGAGGTTGGCGTACCGGAACGAGTGCTCGGGCACGCGGTCGTCGAGGAGGACGGCGAGCCGGTCGGCCCAGCCGACGAAGGTGCCGTCGGGTCCGGGATCCCCCACCCCTTCGGTGAAGCTGTCGCCGACCGCTGCGTAGGAGGTGAAGGTGTTCGTAGGTGCGTTCTTGATGAAGTGTGTCGACTCTGCTGTCACGTCGTCACATCTTTCCTGGCGACAAGTGACCTACGCCATCGTAATAAGGGGTTGACGAGGGGTGAGATAGGCCATTGGTCAAGATTGCGCCAACCCGGAATACGCGCCCGTGACCTCTCGGTTCCGCCGGAACCGGAACACGGCCGCGGCCAGGTCCCCCCGCAGCCCGGTCCGCAGGCCGTGGTGCAGCAGCACCGCGCCACGATGGACCGCCCCCGTCTCCCGGCACGTGTAGGACGCCGCCGGATCCAGCCCCCGCAGCCGCACCGGGGGTGTCTCCTGCCCGTACGCCTGCGCCGGAAGCCAGGTCAGGACGACGACGTCGTCCCCGAGGACGTACTGGACCGCGCACAGGCCGCCGTCGGGGTCCCGCAGCCGGTACAGGTCGCCGCGCTGCACGACGGGCCTGATCTCCTTGTACAGCTCGACCCAGCCGCGCGCCTCGGCGAGCTCCGCCGTGCTCCACCGCGTCAGGTCGCCGCCGACGCCGAGCACACCCGCCATCGCGCTGACGAAGCGGAACCCGAGCGAGCTGACGCGCCCGTTGAGCTGGGTGTTCGGGCTGTCGGTGACCCACGCGGCCATGACCCGCGCGGGGTGGATCTGACTGAATCCGTGCTGGATGGCGAGCCGGTCGAGGGGGTCGGTGTTGTCGGACGTCCAGACCTGGTCGGTGCGCGCGAGGACGCCGAGGTCGACGCGCCCGCCGCCGCCCGAACAGGACTCGAAGGCGACCTGGGGGTGCGCCGCCCGCAGGCGGTCGAGGAGGCCGTAGAAGCCGTGCACATGGGCGTCCCAGAGCCGCTGTGGGTAGGGCTCGCCGGGCCAGCCCGCGTCGCTGAAGCAGCGGTTGAAGTCCCACTTCACGTAGTCGACGGGCGCGCTGGTCAGGAGCGCGTCGAGCTGTTCCCAGAGGTGGTTCCGCACATCATCGCGCGCGAGGTTGAGGACGAGCTGGTTGCGGAACTCGGTGCGGGTCCGGCCGGGGTGGTGCTGCACCCAGTCGGGGTGCGCGCGGTACAGGTCGCTGTCCGCGTTGACCATCTCCGGCTCGACCCAGATCCCGAACCGCATGCCGAGGGCGTGCACGTGGTCGGCGAGCGGCCCCAGCCCGCCGGGGAAGCGGTCGGGGTTGGGCGTCCAGTCGCCGAGCCCGGCCCGGTCGGACACGCGCGCGCCGAACCACGCGTCGTCGACGACGAACAGCTCGACGCCGAGCTCCGCGGCCCGCTCCGCGAGGGCCCGCTGCTGCTCCTCGGAGATGTCGAACCCGGTGGCCTCCCAGGAGTTGTAGAGCACGGGCCGCACCTCGTCCGCGTCCGGGATCACGTGCGCGCGCTGGTACGCGTGCCAGGCCCGGCTCGCCGCGCCGAAGCCGCCGTCGCTCCACAGCCCCGCGAAGACGGGTGTGGTGAGCGAGGTGCCGGGCGGGAGCAGCGTCTGTCCGGAGTCGTCGTGCCCGCTGCCGCCGGTGATCTGTACGGCGCCGTCCGGGAGTTGGTGCACGCAGATCCGCCACGACCCGGACCACGCGAGCGCGCAGCTGTAGACCTCGCCGCGCTCCTCGGTGGCACCGTCCGCGTCGAGCGCCACCCAGGGCAGGTGCTGGTGCCCGGTGTGCCCGCGGCGGCTGCCGATGACCTTCTCCCCGTACGTGAGGGCGGACCGTACGAGACGGGACTCCGCCGCCCAGCGCCCATGCAGCTGCGAGAGCCGCCAGCGTTCGCGCAGGGGCAGGGTCCAGGTCGCGGCGTCGGCCCGCAGCACCTCCAGCTCCGTCGCCCCGGTCGGTTCGTTGCGCAAGGTGGCGTACCGCTCGACGACGTCACCGCGCATCCGGTACGACAGCGTGACCTGGAGGCCGTGCACGGCGTCGGTGAAGTGCAGCTGGAGGTCGCCGTCGGCGCCCTCGGCCCACCGCAGGAACCGCCACTCCGTCCCGCGCACCCCGCCGCCGCGCACCGAGAGCGCGGGCCGCACGAACCGCGGGCCGCCCTCGACCGGGTACTCCTCGCGGCCGTCCAGCCGGGACTCGAAGGGCCGCTCCGGGGGCGTCGGCGCCGCCGCGAGCGCTTCGGCGTCGGCCAGTGCGATCCGCGGGCCCCAATGCAGGTGCAGCAGCTCGTCCCGGTCCGTGAGACGCAGCGCGTAGCTGCTGGTGGGCCCCGAGAGGAGCCAGGTCCGGCCGTCTGCGCCGATCTCGATCATCGAACCCCCAGAGCTCCACAGAAGCGGAAACAAATCTCAACAGGCACGCGCGTGTACGCACATCTTCGAGCCCATACGACCACCGGGGCAACGCCCGCGCACCTCCCGCGTACGCCACCCTGGCGCGCCCCCGTGCGCACCTCCGGGCACCCCCGCACCAGGGCTGATTGCCTCAGGAACCCGTGTCGTATCGTCGAAGGCGCAACCAGCGGCGGGCCGTGTGCCCGCGAGGTCGCGCGAAGCCGCCCCCGAACCTGAGGAGACCCCGTGACGCAGCAGGTCCCGTCGACCGAGCCCGAGCTGGCCGGCGTGCGCAACTTCCGTGACGTGGGCGGCCTTCCGACGCTCGACGGCCGCCGGCTGCGCCACGGCGTCCTCTTCCGCAGCGGTCACCTCGCGCACGCCACGGAGGCCGACGCCGCGTTCCTCGGCTCGCTGGGCCTGCACACGATCTTCGACTTCCGCAACGCCGCCGACCAGCGCCTGGAGGGCCCGGACGTGGCGCTGCCGGGCGTGCGCAACGTGAATCTGCCGCTGACGGACCCCGCCGACGGCGCCGAGTTCTGGAAGATGGTCCGCGACGGCGACCTGGACCAGCTGCGCTCGGCCCTGTCCGACGGCAGGGCGGCGGGCCGGATGTTCGCGTCGTACCGGACGATCATCAAGGAGCGCACGGCCGAGCACAGCCGGGTCCTGCACGCGCTGGCCGAGGACAGCGTGCCGGCCCTCATGCACTGCGCGGCGGGCAAGGACCGGGCCGGCCTGTCCATAGCAGTGACGCTGCTCGCGGTCGGCGTGGAGCGCGACGCGATCATGGCGGACTACCTGGAGTCGAACGCCAAGCACCGCCGCTACAAGGTGCACCGCAGCAGCACCGCGGCGGACGCGATGTCCCCCGAGGTGATGGAGCTCCTGAGCCCGCTGTTCGACGCCCGCGCCGAGTATCTGGACGCGGCCTTCGAGACCATCGCGCTGACGTGGGGCGACACGGACACGTATCTGGAGCGGGGCCTCGGCGTCAGCGCGCAGACGCGTGAGCGGCTGCGCGAGCGCCTGCTCGACTGACCCGCGCGGCCCCTCGCCCCGCCGCCCCCTACTGGTTCTTGCCCCCGAGCACGAACAGCAGATAGACGAAGAACGCGAACACGTGGCCCACGGCCACATAGATGATCAGCCGGACCCACAGGGCGCGCGGGAACTTCTCCTGCATGACCATGCGGCGCTCGGGCCGCGCCGCCTCCTCGGGGCGGGCCTGCGGCTGCTCAGATTCCGTCATGTCGGTCTCCCTGGGTGGGGCCGCCGAGGCACAGCGCGGTGGCCGGGCTCTGCAGCAGGGTGTGGACGAAGAGAAGGTCGGCGCCGCCGTGGTCGGCTGCGGCGATCCGGTGCGGGGTCAGCGAGTCGAAGTGCGCGCTGTCGCCGGGGGCGAGGGTGTACGCGGTGTCGCCGAGCCGGAGCCGGAGCCGTCCGGTGAGGACGTACAGCCACTCCTCGCCCGGGTGGACCCGCACGATGTCGCCCTGCGCGCCGTGCGGGACGTGCACCCGCAGCGCCTGCATGCCCCGGCCGGGCGCGCCCGCCTGCCAGTACGTCCAGCCACCGGCCGCCGTGGGCTCCATGTCGGGGGCGCGGACGACCGCGTGCCGGTCGGCAGGCGTCTCGCCGAGGAGCTCGGAGACCGTCGTACCGTAGGTACGGGCGAGCGCGAGCAGCATCGGCAGGGACGGCTGGCGCTGTCCGGTCTCCAGGCGGGACAGGTGCGCGGGCGAGAGACCGGCCGCGCGGGCGGCGGCCTCCAGGGTCAGCGCGGCGCGTCGGCGCAGGTCCCTCAGCTGGGGCGCGACGACGGGCAGGGCATCCGCGACGGCGTCGGCCCGGGGGGCGGCGGCGTCGCCGGGCTCCGGGGCGGGCCCCGCGGGCTCGGCAGGGTTCATGCTTCGATTCAGCCAGAGCCTTGCCCCTGGGGCAACTTTCTTGCCCCAGGGGCAAAAGCCTCGGCGGCTCTCCTGGTGACCCGCCCGGCCTCCCCGCGGACCGCGCGGCGGCTACCTGTTCGCCACCGCCTGCTTCACCAGCGTCCTGCCGAAGTCCCACATCAGCCCGCCCCCGCCGTGGGCGTCGTCCATGACGGCGGTGAAGGCGTCCACGAACCGGTCGACGTCCTTCTCCCCCACCGTGAGCGGCGGGATCAGCTTGATGACCTCCAGGTGGTCGCCGGAGACCTGGGTGAGGATGCGGTGCTTCTGGAGCAGCGGCACCACCACCATCTGTGCGAACAGGCCCTTGCGCGCGGCCTGGAGCATCGTCCAGCGGCTGCGCAGCTTCAGGGACGTGGGCCTGCCGAACTCGATGCCGATCATGAGGCCGCGCCCGCGCACCTCGCGGAGGAGTTCGTAGCGGTCGACGAGCGCGCCGAGCCGCGACTTCAGGAGTTCGCCGGTCACCCGCGCGTTCTCCACCACCTTCTCGTCCCGCATGACGGCGAGGACGGCGAGCCCGGCCGCCATGGCCTGCGCGTTGGACCCGAAGCTCGCCGAGTGCACCAGGACCCGGTCCATCGACGAGTAGACCTTCTTGAAGATCCAGTCCTTGCCGAGGGTGGCGCCGACGGGCACATAGCCGCCGGACAGCGCCTTGGCCACGCACACCAGGTCCGGCTCCACGCCCTCGTCGTGCTGGTAGGCGTAGAACTCGCCGGTCCTGCCGAGGCCGGTCTGCACCTCGTCGGCGATCAGGAGCGCCTTGTGCCGGTGCAGGAGGTCCTGGGCGGCGCGCAGATAGCCCGGGGGCGCCTCGTGCACGCCCTTGCCCTGGATGGGCTCGACGATCAGCGCGGCGACGTCGCCCTTGCGCAGTTCCGCGCGCAGGGCGTCCAGATCGCCGAGCGGGACCGCCGTGTCCGGCAGGAGCGGCGCGAAGCCGTCCCTGAACCCGTCCTCGCCGTTGACGGAGAGCGACCCGGTGGTCAGGCCGTGGAAGGCGTGCGCGCAGTAGAGCACGCGCGGCTTCCCGGTCGCGTACCGGGCGAACTTCAGGGCCGTCTCCACCGCCTCGGTGCCGCTGTTGCCGAAGAACACCCGGTCCAGGTGCGGGCTGTGGGTGAGCAGTTGCTCGGCGAGCAGGCCGGGAAGGGGCTGGCAGTCGAAGCGGGTGAGGTCGGCGAGGGAGGCGTCGAGGACGTCGTGCAGCGCCTTGCGCACGACCGGGTGGTGGCGGCCGAGGCCCATGACGCCGAACCCGGCGAGCATGTCCAGGTAGTCGTTGCCGTCCGCGTCCCAGAAGTGGGCGCCCTCCGCGCGTTCGTAGACCTTGTCGAAGCCGATGGTGTGCAGCATGCGCGGCAGTTGGTGGTTCAGGTGCCGCGCGTGCAGTTCGTACCGTTCACCGCCGCGCTCGGCGAGCAGCCGGCCGAGGTCGAACTCCTTGCTCATGCTGGTCATGCTGGGTTCTCCTCGCCGGCCGCACCGGCTCTCTCGGCGCCGGTGGGACCGGCCTGTTCCGGCGCGCCCGCGCGGGTGGCGTGCTGGCGCGCGATGGTCGCGCTGATGCTCCCGGCGATCTCGACGGGGGTGAGCCCGAGGTCGGCGAGCACCTCGCTCCGCTTGGCGTGCGCGAGGAACTGGTCGGGGATGCCGAACCGCCGTACGGGCACGTCCACTTCGGCTTCGCCGAGGGCCAGCGCGACCGCCGCGCCGACCCCGGCGGCCTTGCTGTTGTCCTCGACGACCGCGACGAGCCGGTGCGACGCCGCGAGCGCGGGCAGCGCCGGGTCGACGGGCTTGACCCAGCGCGGGTCGACCACAGTGGCGCTGATCCCCCGCTCCCGCAGCAGGTCGGCGGCGCCCAGGCACACCGGTGCCATCACCCCGACGGCGACGAGCAGCACGTCGGCGGCCGTGCCCGCGCCCTCTTCGGGGCCGCGGCTCAGCACGTCCATGGCGCCGACGCGGTCGACCGCCGGGATCGCGGGGCCCACCGACTCCTTGGGGAACCGCAGCAGCGTCGGCGCGTCGTCGACGGTGACGGCCTCGCGCAGCTGGGTGCGCAACTGGTCGGCGTCGCGCGGCGCGGCGATCCTGAGGCCGGGGACGACCTGGAGGACGGACAGGTCCCACATGCCGTTGTGCGAGGCACCGTCGGGCCCGGTGACCCCGGCGCGGTCGAGGACGAACGTCACCCCGCAGCGGTGCAGCGCGACGTCCATCAGGAGCTGGTCGAAGGCGCGGTTGAGGAAGGTGGCGTAGACGGCGACGACGGGGTGCAGGCCGCCGGTGGCGAGCCCGGCGGCCGCGACGGCGGCGTGCTGCTCGGCGATGCCGACGTCCCACACCCGGTCCGGGTAGGCCTCGGCGAACTTGGTGAGGCCCACCGGGTGCAGCATGGCGGCCGTGATCGCCACGACGTCCTCGCGCTCGGCGCCGATGCGGACGATCTCGTCGCCGAACACCGAGGTCCAGGAGGGGCCGTTGGACGGGGCGAGGGGTTCGCAGGTGAGCGGGTCCATGACGCCGACGGTGTGGAAGCGGTCCGCCTCGTCGGCGAGCGCGGGTTCGTAGCCGCGGCCCTTCTCGGTGAGGCAGTGCACGAGCACGGGCCCGTGGAAGCGTTTCGCGCGGCGCAGCGCCGACTCGACGGCCTTGGTGTCGTGCCCGTCGATCGGCCCGACGTACTTCAGGCCCAGGTCCTCGAACATGCCCTGCGGCGCGAAGGCGTCCTTGAAGCCCTTCTTCGCGCCGTGCAGCGACTCGTACAGGGTGCGGCCGACGACGGGGGTGCGCTGGAGGACGTCCTTGCCCCAGGCGAGGATCTGTTCGTAGCTGTCGGTGGTGCGCAGGGTGGCCAGGTGGTTGGCGAGGCCGCCGATGGTAGGGGCGTACGAGCGTTCGTTGTCGTTCACGACGATGATCAGCGGCTGGTCCTTGGCGGCCGCGATGTTGTTCAGGGCCTCCCACGCCATGCCGCCGGTGAGGGCCCCGTCCCCGATGACGGCGACGACGTGCCCGCGTTCGCCGAGCACGTCACGGGCCTTGGCCAGGCCGTCCGCCCAGCCGAGGGCGGTGGAGGCGTGGCTGTTCTCGACGATGTCGTGCGCGGACTCCTCCCGCGAGGGATAGCCGGAAAGGCCTCCTTTGCCGCGCAGCTTCGAGAAGTCCTGACGGCCGGTCAGGAGCTTGTGCACGTAGCTCTGGTGACCGGTGTCCCACACGATGCGGTCGACGGGTGACTCGAAGACCCGGTGCAGGGCGATGGTCAGCTCCACCACGCCCAGGTTGGGCCCGAGGTGACCGCCGGTCCTCGCGACCGCGTGCACCAGGAACTCCCGTATCTCCTCCGCCAGTTCGGCGAGATCGCCCTCGGTCAGCGCCTTCAGGTCGCGCGGCCCCCGGATCGTCTCCAGAATGGTCATGCTCGGGCCCCCTTACTGGTTCGTTCTCAGCTCACAGTGACGTCGGGCACCCCGGACGGGACGCCTGCGGCCTCCATCTGTTCGGCGATCTTCATCGCCTCTTCGATCAGGGTCTCCACGATCTTCGACTCGGGGACGGTCTTGATGACCTCACCCTTGACGAAGATCTGGCCCTTGCCGTTACCGGACGCGACACCCAGATCGGCCTCACGCGCCTCACCCGGCCCGTTCACCACACACCCCATGACGGCGACGCGCAGCGGCACCTCCATGCCGTCCAGACCCGCCGTCACCTCGTCCGCCAGCTTGTAGACGTCGACCTGCGCACGCCCGCACGAGGGGCAGGAGACGATCTCCAGGCGGCGCTGGCGCAGGTTCAAGGACTCCAGGATCTGGATGCCGACCTTGACCTCCTCCGCCGGCGGGGCAGAGAGGGAGACGCGGATCGTGTCGCCGATGCCCTCGGAGAGCAGCGCGCCGAAGGCGACGGCCGACTTGATCGTGCCCTGGAACGCGGGACCCGCCTCCGTCACACCCAGGTGCAGGGGGTAGTCACACTGCGCGGCCAACTGCCGATAGGCGTTGACCATGACCACCGGGTCGTTGTGCTTCACCGAGATCTTGATGTCCCGGAAGCCGTGCTCCTCGAACAGCGACGCCTCCCACAGCGCCGACTCCACCAACGCCTCCGGCGTCGCCTTGCCGTACTTCTTCAGGAGACGGGCGTCCAGGGAGCCCGCGTTGACCCCGATCCGGATCGGCGTCCCCGCGTCGTTCGCCGCCCGCGCGATCTCCTTGACCTTGTCGTCGAACTGCTTGATGTTGCCCGGGTTCACCCGCACCGCCGCACACCCGGCATCGATCGCCGCGAACACGTACTTCGGCTGGAAGTGAATGTCCGCGATCACCGGAATCTGCGACTTCCGCGCGATCGTCGCCAGCGCGTCCGCGTCGTCCTGCGTCGGACACGCCACCCGCACGATCTGACACCCCGACGCCGTCAGCTCCGCGATCTGCTGCAACGTCGCCCCGATGTCCGACGTACGCGTCGTCGTCATCGACTGCACCGACACCGGCGCGTCCCCGCCGACGGCCACCGTACCGACCTCGATGCGCCGCGAGAGACGGCGCTCGGCGAGGGGTCGGACCGGCAGCTCCGGAAGGCCCAACGCGACGGGCGCTCCAGAAGTCATGACATCACCCGCGATTTCCGTTGACGGTCTCACGCATGGCCCGCAGGGACTCCTTGAGGGAGCCCATGGTGGCGAGGACGGCCGTCGGCTCGTACCCGCAGTGCGCCATGCAGTTGGCGCACCGCTCGTCCTTGCCGCGGCCGTACTTGGACCAGTCGGTCTTCTCGATCAGCTCCCGGTACGTGGGGACGTACCCGTCGCTCATCAGATAGCAAGGGCGCTGCCAGCCGAAGAGCGAGTAGTTGGGGATCGCCCACGCCGTGCACTGGAAGTCGACCTTGCCCTCCAGGAAATCCAGGAACAGCGGCGAGTGGTTCAGCCGCCAGCGGCGCCGGTTGCCGCCCGCGAAGGCCTTCTTGAACAGCTCGCGGGTCTGCTCGACGCCGAGGAAGTGCTCCTGGTCGGGCGCCTTCTCGTAGGCGTAGGCGGGCGACAGCATCATCTCGTCGACCTGCAGTTCGTCATTGAGGAAGTTGAGCACCTCGATGATCGTCTGCGGGGTGTCCGTGTTGAAGAAGGTCGAGTTGGTGGTCACCCGGAAGCCGCGCCGCTTGGCCTCCTTCATGGCCTCGACCGCCTCGTCGAACACCCCCTCCTTCGCCACCGACTCGTCGTGGCGCTCCCGCATTCCGTCGATGTGCACGGCGAACGCGAAGTACGGCGAGGGCTTGAACTTGTCCATCTTCTTGCGCAGCAGCATGGCATTGGTGCAAAGAAAGACATACTTCTTCTTGGCCACCAACTGCCGCACGATCTCATCGATCTGAGGGTGCATCAGTGGCTCACCGCCGGCGATGGACACCATCGGCGCGCCGGACTCGAGCACGGCGCCCACGGCCTGGGCCACCGGCATGCGCTGCTTGAGCACCCCGGCCGGATGCTGGATCTTGCCGCAGCCCTCGCACTTCAAGTTGCACGCGAACAGCGGCTCCAACTCGACAATCAGCGGGAACTTGTCCCGCTTGCGAAGCTTCTGTTCCATCAGGTACGTCGCGACCTTGATCGACTGACGCAGCGGCATGACCATCTGGCTCACCTCCGGGGGAGCAGCGAAGAACGGTGCCATTCGAAGAAAGCGGGAAGCACGGCACGGAGAACGCGGAAGGCCGATATTCCACCGCGCACCGTGCCGATTCGTACGAGTTCGTGCTGTGGGGCGTCCACGACCACCCGGACGGCGGCAACGGGGCGGGGCCCGGCCGTCACGGCGGTGCGCAGGGTCACGGCGGACTCCATGTCCACCGCGATGGCGCCGGTGGCGAGCAGATCGCCGCGTTCGTGGCCGCGGACGACGTGGTCGGAGCCCGTGAGCGGCCCGGTGTGCACGGTGCGCCGGGGCAGCGCCCGCACCAGCCCCTCGACCAGG
Organism: Streptomyces flavofungini; assembly: GCF_030388665.1. Taxonomy (NCBI): domain Bacteria; kingdom Bacillati; phylum Actinomycetota; class Actinomycetes; order Kitasatosporales; family Streptomycetaceae; genus Streptomyces; species Streptomyces flavofungini. Next base: position 1,485,748 of record NZ_CP128846.1, read on the forward strand.
AGCTCGGTGCCCGAGCACGGCGTGGCGCCGCCGTCGTGGCGGGTTTCCTCGGCGACGACCAGGTCGCCGGGGTGCATACCGGGGGCGAGCCCGGCGCAGAAGCCGGTGGCCACGACGGCCGCGCCGCGCAGGGAGGGGGTGTCGAGCGCCTTGGCCACGGCGCGCTCGGCGGCCCGCGGGCCCATACCCGTCCTGAGGACGGTCATGGGTCCGCTCGCGCCGCCCCGGTCGCCGGTGCGCAGGGCGAGGTGCTCGATGCCGAGCGCACAGGCGACGAGGAGCGGTGCGGGGCCCGGCCGCGCCGGGGACACGGCCATCAGCCCCCCTTGCCGGAGCCGCCGATGGCGGGCTCTCCGTTGACGTACCGGCCGAGCGCGGTCAGCGGGAAGACCTGCCGGTAGAGGTGGTAGTTGATCGAGAAGTCCCAGGGGAAGCCGGTGCCGGTGAAGTACGGCTCGTCCCAGGAGCCGTCCTCGGACTGCGCCTGCACCAGCCAGTCGACGCCGCGCTCCACGGACTTGGTGTCCCGCTCCCCCGCCGCGAGCAGCGCGAGCAGCGCCCAGGCGGTCTGGGACGCCGTGGAGGCGCCGCGCCCGACCCACTGTTCGTCGCGGTAGGAGCGCAGGTCCTCGCCCCAGCCGCCGTCGTCGTTCTGCACCGACTCCAGCCAGGCGACCGCGCGTCGGATCGCCGGGTGCGAGGCGGGCAGTCCGGCGGCAATGAGCGCGGGCAGCACCGACCCGGTGCCGTAGACGTAGTTGACGCCCCAGCGCCCGAACCAGGCGCCGTTCGCCTCCTGTTCGGCGAGCAGCCACTCCACCCCCCGCCGGGTGCGCGGGTCGTGGGACCTGCCCTCGTAGGCGAGCATCTCCACGACGTGCGCGGTGACGTCGGCGGAGGGCGGGTCGATGACCTCGCCGAAGTCGCAGAACGGCAGCCGGTTGGGGAAGGAACTGGTGTTGTCGACGTCGAAGGCGGCCCAGGCGCCGTTCTTCGACTGCATGCCGAGGTTCCAGCGCACGCCGCGCTCGATGGCGTTCTCCAGGCGCGGCTTGTCCGGGTGCGCGATCCGGCGCAGGGCGAGGACGACCTCGGCGGTGTCGTCGATGTCGGGGTAGTTGTCGTTGTGGAATTCGAAGGCCCAGCCACCGGGGGTCAGGCCCGGCCTGCGCACCGACCAGTCGCCGGGCCGTACGATCTGCTCGCCCAGCATCCAGTCCGCGGCCTTGACCAGCTGCGGGTGGTCGGCGGGCAGGCCGGCGTCGGCGAGGGCGATGGCCGCGAGGCAGGTGTCCCAGACGGGCGACTGGCAGGCCTCGATCATCCGCGCGCCGTCCTCGCGCCACACGGCGAACCGGTCCAGGGAGGCGAGGCCCGCCTTGAGGACCGGGTGGTCGAGGTCGTAGCCCATCAGGTGCAGCGCGATCACGGAGTACACGGCGGGCGGCTGGATGCCGCCCCAGCAGCCGTCGTTCTCCTGCCGTTCGATGATCCAGCGCGCCGCGCTGTTCATCGCGGCCTTGCGCACACCGCGCGGAGCGACCTTGTGGTAAAGGTGCAGCGCCTTGTCCATGCGCTGGAAGACGCCGTCCCAACTCGCCATCGGGGCAAGGGGTTTGGCGGGGTTCGGAATGCTCGCGTCGCTGTGCAGTTCATCCAGCGGGAAGGGCGCGGGACGCACCGGACGCTTGGCCGAGACAATGGTGAGCGGCACGATGGTCTGCCGTGCCCAGCAGCCGAAATCGTAAATGTTGAGCGGGAACCACTTGGGAAAATAAATGAGTTCGGGCGGCAGCTCGGGCAGGTCGTCCCACTTCCACCAGCCGAAGAGGGCGAGCCAGATGCGGGTGAAGACCCGGGCCGAGGCGATGCCGCCCCGCTCCCTGATCCAGGCGGACGCCTTGGCCATGTGCGGTGCGTCCGGGGCGTCCCCCGCCAGGCGCAGCGCCACATACGCCTCGATGGTGGTGGAGAGTTCGCCGGGGCCGCCGTAGAAGGTGGCCCAGGTGCCGTCGTCGCGCTGCTCGCCGCGGATGAAAAGGGCGGCGGCTCTGGTCGTCGACTCGTCCTGGACACCCAGGAACTGACGGAGCAACAGGTCCTCGGCGTCCATGGTCACATTGGTTTCCAGGTCGCCCTTCCACCATCCCTGGGCGTCCTGGCGGGACAACAGGAATTGTGTGGACCGTTCTATGGCGCGGGCCGCGGCACCCAGTGCGCCGGGCGCCGCGGCAGTGGTGTCGGTCGTTCCGGTGGCCGAGGCCGCTCGGGGCGTCGCCGCTCCGGTGCTTCCGTCGGTCGTCGCTGTCATGGCTTCCCCTTCTACGCAGTGCTTCATCTCTGCTGGGTCCGCCGTCGGCCGGGGCCCTGGAGGGACACAGGCCGGCGACTGCGATTCAGTTGGGGCCGATAGTGATCATCTCTTTCGTACGACGACGAAGTCGGCGAGCGCGGTGAGCTGCGCCCGCACCTGGTCCGGCATCTGGACCGCGTCCAGAGCCTCGATGGCGACGGCGTGCTGCCGTCGCGCCTCCTCGGCGGTCCACTCGCGGCCGCCCGCCTGCTCGATCAGGGCGGCGCGCGCGGCGAACTCCTCCTCGGAGAAGCTGTCGAAGTCGCTGCTCTTGGCGTCGGCGGCGAGCAGCTCGCCGAGCCGTTCGGAGGCCGGGCCGCCCGCGGCGAGCGCGGCGACCACGGGCAGGGACTTCTTGCGCTGGCGCAGATCGCTCCAGGTCTGCTTGCCGGTGGCCTCGGGGTCGCCCCAGATGCCGAGCAGGTCGTCGACGGCCTGGAAGGCGAGGCCCAGGTGGTAGCCGTACTTCTCCAGGATGTCGGCGGTGGCGTCGTCGGCGCCGCCGAGGACCGCGCCGATGGAGACCGCGCAGGCGAGCAGCGCGCCCGTCTTGTTGCCCTCCATCTCCAGGCACTCCTCGACGGTGACCCGCTCGCGGTGCTCGTAGGAGATGTCCTGCGCCTGGCCGTCGATGAGGGCGCGGGTCGCGGTGGTCAGGCGGCGCGTGGCGCGGCCGGCCTCGACGGTGCCGAGTTCGAGCAGGACCTCGTTGGCGAGGGCGAACAGCGCGTCGCCGACGAGGATCGCCTGCGCGGGGCCGTGCACCTTCCAGACCGTGTCGCGGTGGCGGCGCTGCTCGTCGCCGTCCATCAGGTCGTCGTGCAGGAGCGAGAAGTTGTGGACCAGCTCGACGGCGACGGCGCCGGGCACGCCGGTCTCCGGGCTCGCGCCGGCGGCCTCCGCGGAGAGCAGGGCGAGCGCCGGGCGCACGGCCTTGCCGCCGTCGCCGACGGACGGGTTGCCCGCCGCGTCGATCCAGCCGAAGTGGTAGGCGGCGACGGTGTCCATGGGCGGCGCGAGGCGGTCCACGGCGGACCGCAGGACCGGGGTGGCCAGCGTCCGGCCGCGTTCCAGCAGCGCGGTCACGTCCACAGCGGCCGGTTCGGCCGAGGGCACAGTCGGCACATTCTCTCCTCTGGTTCCGGTGCGGGGTTCGTGGGGCCCTGGCCCCACCAGGTCGAGCTTCACGCCGCCTCCTCGAAGAGATGGCCATGAGGGCGGTCGAGTGCGGTCAGGGCCGCCCGGGCTGCGGTGATTCCGCTGCGTACGGCACTTTCCATCGTCGCGGGCCAGCCGGTGGCGGTCCACGCGCCGGCCAGGTAGAGCCCGGACGCGTTGGTGTGCGCGCCCGGACGCAGGCGGCCGACGCCCGGTGTGGGCGCGAAGGTGGCCGTGCGCTCCCGGGTCACGAAGAAGTCGAGGACCCGTGCGCCGTGCGCGGCGGGCAGGAGGCGCTCGAGCTCCGGCAGATAGCGCTCCTTGAGCGCCGCCACGGGAGCGTCGATCTCGTCCTGGGCCGCGGACTGCGACACCGCCAGGTACTGGCCCTCGGCCAGGCCCGAGGCGTCGGTCCGGTCGAAGACCCACTGCACGGGGGTGCCGAGCGCGGCGAAGAAGGGCCGCTTGAGGACCTTCCGGTCGTACACGACGTGGATGTTCAGGATCGGCGCGGTCTCGATGCCGAGCAGCCGGTCGGGCTCGTCGAGGGCACCGTCCGGGAGCAGGTCGTGGGTCTCGGCCTGGGGCACGGCGAGCACCACCGTGTCCGCCGGGATGGTCTCGCCGGGAACCTCGACGCGCCAACCGCCGTTCTCACTACGGGAGATGGAGGTGACACGTGCCCTCAGTTCGGTACGCACGCCCGCCGAGTCGAGCGCCTTGCGGGCCAGACCGTCATGGATGTCACCGAGGGGCACCCGTGCCCAGCCGATGTCGGCGGCACCGGGGTCGGAGAGCAGACCGGTCTTGAACACCATCGCGGCGAGGCCGAGCGAGGCGTCGCCCGCGACGGCGTTGAGGGTGGCGACGCCGACGAGGTCCCACAGGGCCTCGATGGCGCGCTTCGACTGTCCGCGAGCGGCCAGCCAGCTGCCGAAGTCCTGACTGTCGAGCGCCGGGTCGGCCGGGTCCAGCCCCTTGAGGGCGAGTGCCGCGCGGCCGACGGCGGCGCGCTCGGCCAGCGACAGATGCGGGTAGGTGGCGAGGCTCGCGGCCAGGTGCAGGGGCACGGGCAGCGCGGTGCGGCGCAGCCGTCCGAGCCGATGCCGGTCGGCGTCGAGCACGGGTACGTCGAGACGTTCCTGCAGCGGTGCCAGGTGCGCGCCCTCGACCCGGTCGAGGAACCAGCGGTAGGCGGTGCAGCAGCGCAGGTAGACGTGCTGGCCGTTGTCGACGGTCAGCTCGCCGCGCTGGAAGGAGAAGGCGAGCCCGCCGAGGCGCGGGCGGCCCTCCAGGAGGGTGACGTCGAGGCCGGCGTCGGCCAGGGCGAGGGCTGAGGTGATGCCGGCCAGGCCGCCGCCCACGACGACGGCGGAGGCCCGTTTCCCGGCTCCGTCGGCGTCTCCTTCGGGATGCCTGTCGTCCTGCCTCATGCGTCCTCCCTTTCGGCAGTTGCAGTCTGGGACGCCAAGGTCATGCGGAGGGTTGCCCGCCGTTTGAGGCGGCGTGCGGGACCTGTGCCGGGGCCGTCATATCTGCGCATCACGTACGCCTCCTGACGGCTCCCCGGGAGACGCTGCGCGCGTCCAGCCCGGACAGCCCGCGCACGGCGACGTACGCCTTCTCGCGCCCCGGCAGTGAAACGCGGCCCCGCAGGACCGCTTCCGGCTCCCGCTCGATGCGGTCGAGGAGGCGGCGGTAGATCCCCGCCATCGCCGCCACACAGGCGCCGCTGCGCCGGTCCAGCATGGGCAGTAGGCGGTAGCCCTCGGCGAACAGGGCCCGGGCGCGGCGCACTTCGAAGTGCACCAGGCCCGCGAAGTCCGACCCGGCGGGCGGCTCACTGTCGGCGAACCCGGCGGAGCAGCCGAACTTGGCGAGGTCGTCGGCCGGCAGGTAGGTGCGGCCCTCCAGCGCGTCCTCACGAACGTCCCTGAGGATGTTGGTGAGTTGGAGCGCGAGGCCGAGCGTGTCGGCGTACTCCGGCGCGCGCTCCGCGTGCAGCGCCCCCGGCTCGGTGCCGAAGACACCGAGGGAGAGGCGCCCGATGGCTCCGGCCACGCACCGGCAGTAGACCTTCAGGTCGTCCCAGGTCTCGTACGTCTCACCGCGCACGTCCATCAGGACGCCGTCGATCAGCTCGTCGAGACCGCCGAGCGGGATCGGGAAGTGCCGGGCGGCGTGGCTGAGCGCCACGGCCACGGGGTCGGTGTCGTCCTCCGCCACCTCGCCGTCGCGGACACGGGCGAGCAGGGCCCGGGTGTCGTTCAGCCGCGCCCCTTTCACCTCCGGCTCCAGGACGCCGTCGCCGATGTCGTCCACGCGCCGGGAGAACGCGTAGAGCGCGGACATCGCCCGCCGCTGGGGCGCCGGCAGCAACCTGATGCCGTACGCGAAATTGCGTGCCTGCTGCCCGGTCACGGTCTCGCAATAGCTGTATGCGGCGAGTACCGGCGCGGACACGCGAGGTTCTGACTCCACGGTCCGGCTCACCCCTCTCCTCGCAGAACCGCACCCACCTCGCGCACCAGGCGCGGCTTCGTGGGCTTCGGCGGCCTTGGAAGTACGTCGTATCCGGCGGCGGCGATCGCCGCGACCGCCGCCCTCCCCCCTGCCACGAACCCTGCAAGCAGCAGCTTGAGCCTGCCGTGGACGCTACCCACCAGGGGGGTGCCTTCATTCAGGAGGCAGCGGGCGCGTTCCGCTTCATATGCAACCAGTGCGCGCACCGACGCGCCTGCCGTAGGGACGGCCAGATCCCGCTCCTGGACATGAAACCGCTTCATGTCCTCGGCGGGGAGGTAGACGCGGTCACGCTCCAGGTCCTCGCGCACGTCCTGGAGGTGCTCCACGATCTGCAGCGCCGTGCACACGGAGTCGGAGAGGCGGACCCGCTCGGGCGTCGCGGTGTCGGTGATGGCGAGGACGAGGCGGCCGACGGGGTTCGCGGACAGCTCGCAGTAGGCCACGAGGTCGTCGTAGGTCTCGTACCGCTTGACGAGCTGGTCCTGGCGGTTGGCCGCGATCAGGCCGAGGAAGGGCTCGGGGGTCAGCCGGCGGCGGCGCACGGTGGGCGCCAGGGCCCGCAGCAGCGGGTGGCCGGGCTCCTGACCTGCGAAGACCTTGCCGAGGTCGGCTTCGAAGGCGTCGAGGAGGGCGAGCGGGTCAGCGGCGGCCTCGGGGTCCGCGCCGAGGTAGCGGGCGTGGGCGGCGCCACGGTCGAGGTCGGCGTCGCCGATGTCGTCGACCAGGCGGGCGTAGCCGTACACGGCCATGAGGTCCTCGCGCCAGGCGCGGGGGAGGAAGAACGGGGCCACGGGAAAGTTCTCGTCCGCGGCTTTGTCGAGGACGGCGGACGCATCGCGGAGCCGGAGATCGTCCGTAGCCATTGCCGTCACATCTCCCGTTCTACACTGCCGACCCAAAACATCCTATTTCGGACACGCCGCCTCACCCCCCGCGCGGCCGACCGCACCCGTCGCCACGGTGCCGCGCGATATCGCCCCACTTGCCGCGAATCAGCACCGGTACAGCTTACGTTGTACAACGCACACCGAGTCGTCGGGGTGTTCGGCACATCACAACAACGCACCGATTGGCTTCAATCTTCCCTGAACTCGGGTGACTTGAGGGGCTCCTGGTGCCCGGAAACGGGTCAGGGCCCCAGCCGGATGTCCCGGCGGGGCCCTGACCCGTTCGGCCGCCACCCGCGTGCGGCCATTCGGCTACTCACCGGTGAACCGCTACTTACCGGTGAACTTCTCGTACTCCTTGATGACCTCGTCCGTCGGTCCGTCCATCCGCAGCTCGCCGCGCTCCAGCCAGAGCACGCGGTCGCAGGTGTCACGGATCGACTTGTTGTTGTGGCTCACCAGGAAGACCGTGCCCGCCTCCTTGCGCAGCTCGCGGATGCGGGCCTCGGAGCGCTTCTGGAACTTGCGGTCACCGGTGGCGAGGGCCTCGTCGATCATCAGGACGTCGTGGTCCTTGGCCGCGGCGATGGAGAACCGCAGGCGGGCGGCCATGCCGGAGGAGTAGGTGCGCATCGGCAGGGTGATGAAGTCGCCCTTCTCGTTGATGCCGGAGAAGTCGACGATGTCCTGGTAGCGCGACTTGATCTGCTCGCGGCTCATCCCCATCGCGAGCCCGCCGAGGATCACGTTGCGCTCACCGGTCAGGTCGTTCATGAGGGCCGCGTTCACACCGAGCAGCGAGGGCTGGCCGTCGGTGTACACCTTGCCCTTCTCGGCGGGGAGCAGCCCGGCGATGGCCCGGAGCAGCGTGGACTTGCCGGAGCCGTTCGACCCGATGAGGCCGATCGCCTCGCCGCGGTAGGCGGTGAAGCTGACTCCGCGCACGGCGTGCACCTTGCGCACGCCGCGCTCCTCGCCGCGCTTGATGATCCGGCTCAGCGCGGAGGTGGCGCTGCCCTTGCCCGTCTTGGCGCCGTTGACGCGGTAGACGATGTGCAGCTCGTCCGCGATGACGGTGGGGATGTGCGCCCGGTCGGCGCTCTTGTCGTCAGCCACGGCCGTACCGCTCCTCCGCCTTCCAGAAGTACACGAAGCCGCCCGCGGCGACGAGCACGGCCCAGCCGACCGCGACCGCCCAGACGTGCGGCGGCAGGTTCTCGGAGCCGTAGCCGTCGATGAGCGCGAAGCGCATCAGGTCCATGTAGATGGCGGCCGGGTTCCACTGGAGGATGTCGGCGATCCACGCCGGGTGCTCCTTGAGCATCACCGGGATGGAGAACATCACGCCGGACGCGTACATCCAGGTCCGCATCACGAACGGCATCAGCTGCGCGAGGTCGGGAGTCTTGCTGCCGAGCCTCGCCATGATCAGCGCGAGGCCGGTGTTGAAGAGGAACTGCAGCGCGAGCACCGGCAGGATGAGCAGCCAGGAGAGCCGCGGGTAGCTGCCGAAGCCGACCGCCACCACGAACAGCACGATCATCGAGAACAGCAGCTGCTGGAGCTGCTGCAGGGAGAAGGAGACGGGCAGCGAGGCGCGCGGGAAGTGCAGCGCGCGCACCAGGCCGAGGTTGCCCGAGATCGCCCGCACGCCCGCCATCACCGAGCTCTGCGTGAAGGTGAAGACGAAGACACCTGTCACGAGGAACGGAATGTACACCTCCCGCTCCATGCCCCGGTCGGCCTTCAGGATCAGGCCGAAGATGAGGAAGTAGACGAGCGCGTTGAGCAGCGGGGTCGCCACCTGCCACAGCTGGCCGAGCTTGGCCTGGCTGTACTGGGCGGTGAGCTTCGCCTGCGAGAAGGCGAGGATGAAGTGGCGCCGCCCCCAGAGCTGGCGGACGTACTCGAAAAGACCCGGACGGGCGCCGCTGACGGACAGGCCGTACTTGGCCGCCAGCTCTGCGGGGGACAGCCCGTCGTCGGGCGACGGTGGCGCGGTCACCGCGACTCCACCGTCCTGCGTTGTCTCACTCACGAGGGGAAACTTTCGTCTTCAGATGCACGGCCGGTCGGGCGTAGGCGTGGGGGGCCAGGGACCGGAATACGGCCCGAATGTTCTCAGACCCGAGCTTGTCAGATCACAGGAGGTCGGCCCAGCCTGGTCAGGCGCCACACCGTACGCCACTTCATGGGGCGCCGGGGTCCGCTCGGGCTGGTCCAGCCCTCCTTGAAACCGCCGAACCAGGCCTTCAGGGCGGGCCGCGAGGGGCGCCGGGCGAGGGTGAGCAGGAGCCAGACGCCGAGGTACACGGGCACCAGTGGGGCGGGCAGGTTGCGGCGGGCCAGCCAGACCCGGTTGCGGGCCACCATGCGGTGGTAGACCGCGTGCCGGGAGGGGGCCGTGGTGGGGTGGAAGAGCACCATGTCGGCGCGGTAGTCGATCATCCAGCCCGCGTCCAGGGCACGCCAGGCGAGGTCCGTCTCCTCGTGGGCGTAGAAGAAGGCGTCGGGCAGGCCGCCGACCTCCTTCAGGACCGCGGTGCGCACGGCGTTGGCGCCGCCGAGGAACGTCGTCACGCGGGAGGAGCGCATCGGGTCCGAGGCGCGCAGACGCGGTACGTGACGGCGCTGGGTGACCCCGGTGTCGGGGTCGGCGATGCGGAAGCTGATGATGCCGAGCTCGGGGTCCGCCGCGAAGGCCGCGCGGCACAGCTCGGCGGTGTCGGTGTGCGCGAGCAGCCCGTCGTCGTCGAGGAAGAGCAGGATGTCGACGTCGGTGCCGCCAGGACCGAAGGCCTCGATGCCCACGTTGCGCCCGCCCGGGATGCCCAGGTTCTCGGGCAGTTCCATGGTGCGCACGCCCTCGGGCACGTCCGGCACGGGGGCGCCGTTGCCGACGACGACCACCTCGACCCGGTCGCCGTCCTGCTTGGCGACCGAGTCGAGCAGGGCGCGCAGCTCCTGCGGGCGGTTGCCCATGGTGATGACGACCGCGCCGACCTTGAGCGGCGCGGCCGGCGTCCCCGGTGTGCCGGAGGGGCTCGGTGTGCTCACTTCAGCCTGCTCGACGCGAGGATGGACACGAGGTGCAGCAGGGTCTGCAGGAGCGCGATGCCGGCCAGGACCGCGACCCCGAGGCGCGAGAAGAACAGGTCGCCCCTGATCTGGTCCACGACCGCGATGACCAGGATCAGCAGCGAGGCCTCGATGCCGAGGATGAGGCGGTGGAACTTCAGCGCGGCGGCGGCCTTGCGGGCCAGGGCCACACCGGAGGCGCGCGGCTCGGACGCCGACTCCTGCACCGGCGCCATGCCCTGCTGGTGCCGGGCGACGGCGACGAGGTCGGTCTCCGCCTTGATCAGGATCGCGCCGAGGGCGGCCAGGGTGCCGAGGAAGGCCCACAGCCAGTCGATCCGGCCCGATCCCCACAGGTCGGCGGCGCGCAGGCCGAAGCCGACCAGGACGGCCGCGTCGCACAGGTAGGCGCCGACCCGGTCCAGGTACACCCCGGACATCGAGTACTGCTTGCGCCAGCGGGCGATCTCGCCGTCGACGCAGTCGAGCAGCAGATAGAGCTGGACCGCGACCACGGCGAGCACGGCGCCCCAGATGCCCGGCACGAGCAGGGCCGGGGCGGCGAGGACGCCCGCGACGGTCATCAGGTAGGTCAGCTGATTGGGCGTGATCCTGGTGTTCACCAGGTAGCGGTCGCAGCGCAGCGAGATCTCCCGCATGTACATGCGTCCCGCCCAGTGCTCACCGCTGCGCCGGTCCTTCACCCCCGCGGGGTGAACGACGGGCCGGAGTTCAGCTACCGATGGCCTTGGCATAGTCGGCGTATGCGTCCTTGATCTGGTCGGTGTTCAGATTGAGGTGCTCGAGGATCGTGTAGCGGCCCGGCCGGGTCTGCGGGGCGTACTCGACGACCTGGACGAACTCGTCCACGGTGAAGCCGATCTCCTCCGGCAGGACCGGCAGGCCGTGGCGGCGCAGGACCTCCGCCATGTACGCCGACTCCTCGCGGGCACCGCGCAGGTGCATCGCGAAGGCGGCGCCGAGCCCGCACTGCTCGCCGTGGCTCGCGGCGCGCTTGGGGAAGAGCAGGTCGAAGGCGTGGTTGATCTCGTGGCAGGCGCCGGACGCCGGGCGGGAGTCGCCCGAGACGGACATGGCGATGCCGGTGAGGACCAGGCCTTCGGCGAGTACCTGGAGGAAGCCGTCGTCGCCGACGCCGCCGGGGTGGCGCAGGACCGCCTCACCGGCCTGGCGGGCCATCGCGGCGGCCAGGCCGTCGATGTCCTCGCCGCGCTCGCGGGCGGCGAGCTCCCAGTCCCGGACCGCGGAGATGTTGGACAGGGCGTCGCCGATGCCGGAGCGGACGAAGCGGACCGGGGCCTCGCGGATGACGTCGAGGTCGATGACGACCGCGATCGGGTTCGGCACGCCGTAGGAGCCGCGGCCCGCGTCGTTGTCGAGGGTCGCGACGGGCGAGCACAGGCCGTCGTGCGACAGGTTCGTCGCGACGGCGACCAGCGGCAGGCCGACGCGCGCCGCGGCGAACTTGGCGCAGTCGATGATCTTGCCGCCGCCGAGGCCGACGACCGCGTCGTAGCGGCCCTTCTTCATGGCGTCGGCGAGCTTGATGGCGTCATCGAGGGTGCCGCCGCCCACCTCGAACCATTCCGCGCTCGGCAGCGACGGCGCGAGCCGCTTGCGCAGCACGGCGCCGGAGCCGCCGCTGATGGCGATGGCGAGCTTGCCGGTCGACGAGCAGATCCGCTGGTCGGCGAGGACACCGGCCAGGTCGTTCAACGCCCCCGGCCGGATGTCCACGACGACCGGCGAGGGGATGAGCCTCGTCAGTACTGGCACGCGATCTCACGTCCCTTGGCGAGGTCGTCGTGGTTGTCGATCTCGACCCACTTGACGTCGCCGATCGGCGCCACATCGATCTTGAAGCCGCGGTTGACGAGCTCCTGGTAGCCGTCCTCGTAGTAGAGGTCGGGGTCGCGCTCGAAGGTGGTCTTCAGCGCGTCGGCGAGCTCGTCGGCCGCCTCGCCCTCGATGAGGGTGACGCCGATGTACTCGCCGGTGGCCGTGGCCGGGTCCATCAGCTTGGTGATCTTCTGGACGCCCTTCTCGGGGTCCACGACGACCTTCATCTCCTCGTCGGCGAGGTTCTTCACCGTGTCGAGGGCGAGGATGATCTTCTTGCCGTCGCCGCGGGCGGCGAGCAGCGTCTTCTCGACGGAGACCGGGTGCACGGTGTCACCGTTGGCGAGGATCACCGAGTGCTTGATCGAGTCGCGGCCGCACCACAGGGAGTAGGCGTTGTTCCACTCCTCGGCCTTGTCGTTGTCGATGAGGGTGATCTTGAGGCCGTACTTCGCCTCGAGGGCCTCCTTGCGCGCGTAGACGGCCTCCTTGCGGTAGCCGACGATGATCGCGACGTCGGACAGGCCGATCTCGGCGAAGTTCTTCAGGGTGAGGTCGAGGATCGCCAGCTCGTTCTCGGTTCCCTCGCCCACCACGGGCACCAGCGCCTTGGGCAGCGTTTCGGTGTAGGGGCGCAGACGCCGGCCGGCGCCGGCGGCCAGGACGAGGCCGATCATGCGGGTTCTCCTTCATCGTGTACGGCGGGTGCGCCACGCTTGTGAGCGGTCACCCAGAAGTGGATGCTCTCGATGAGCACCACGAGTGCCACGGCCACGGCGAGCGCCGTGAGCGCGACGGTGAAATCTGTGTTTGTCAGCAGGGCGGCGAGCACGGTGACCGCGAACGTCCTGCCTTCGTGCCCGCCGATCGCCCGCACCAGCCAGCGCGGGGGCGCGCCGACACCGCGAATGCGGTACACGGTGTCGTAGTGATGGTAGGCGACCGCGGCCACCAGGCCGAAAGCCGCGGGAAGGCTCCCGTTCACGTCGGCTTTGGCGGCCAGTACCAGAACGGTGACGTACTCGGCGGCCCGGAAGAGCGGGGGAACCAGCCAGTCGAGGCGCCCCTTGAGCTGCGGGACGACGGCGAGGCCCGAGGTGGCCGCGTAGACGGCGGCACCGATCACGGGCCAGGCGCTGCCGTAGGGGCTGAGGGCGGCCGCGCAGACGACGGCGGCGGCGCCGACGAGGGCGAGCAGCGGCGCGAGGGGCAGCGGCCGCCGGCGCAGCGCGGCGAACGCCGAGGCGACGGTGCCGCTGTCGGCGAGGTCGGCGAGGGCCTGGGCGGCGCGGTCGGTGCGGGGGGCCTTGCGCAGCGAGCGCAGGACGCGGCCGGCCGTGGTGTAGCAGGCGGCGAGGCCGCAGCCGATCAGGAGCACGACGAAGGTGATGCGCGGCGTGGTGACGGCGGTGAGGACGGCGATGAGGGCCCAGCGCTCACCGATGGGCAGCACGATCATCCGGCGCACCCAGACCGTCCAGCCGACGCCGTCGAGCTTGCCGGAGAGCGCCGCGGTGGGGCTGGTGTTGACGGCGGCCTTGCCCGCCTCGTCGACGTTGCCCTCGTTGAAGGAGAAGTCCACGACGTGCCGACAGGTCTGCAGGATCATCGCGCCGAGCGCGAGCGCCCATACGTCATCACTGCCCCCGCCGCGGGCGGCGCCGAGGGCGAGGCCCGCGTAGTACGCGTACTCCTTGGCACGGTCGAACGTCGCGTCGAGCCAGGCGCCGAGCGTGGAGTACTGCAGGGAGTAGCGGGCGAGCTGGCCGTCCGTGCAGTCGAGGACGAAGGAGAACAGGAGCAGCAGTCCGGCGGCGACGAAGCCGCCGCGGGTGCCGGTCGCCGCGCAGCCCGCCGCGATCACCGCGACCAGCAGGGAGGCGGTGGTGACCTGGTTCGGGGTGAGGCCGCGGCGCGCACACCAGCGGGCCAGGTAGCGCGAGTAGGGGCTGATGCAGTACGTCGTGAAGAAGCCGTCGCGGGCCTTCACCGCGCCGCGCAGGCGCACGGCCTCGTCGTCGACGGCGGCGACGGCCTGGCGCGCGGTGTTGCGGGCCTCGGGGTCGACGGGCAGGGCCGCGACGAGGGTGCCGAGTTCGGGCCGGTGCACGTCGGTGCCGGAGGCTTCGACGGCGGCGGCGACGCGGTCGGGCAGGGCGTCGGAGGCGAGCGCCACGCTCGCGCGGGCGCCGTCGGCCTGCGCCTCGGGGGCGCGGGCCTCGGGGGCGGCCCCAACTGCCGTACGCAGCGCGGCCGTCAGCTCCCGGCGCGCCCCCGCCTGCGCGGTCACGGCGCCGGGCACGGCCGACACCGGGAAGCGCGGGTCGGTCAGGCCGAGCCGCAGGGCGTGGACGTGGCCGACGAAGCGGCTGTCGACGAGGGCGACGCGCTCGCCGGCGGGCAGGTCACGCAGCAGGGCCTCGAGCTCTTCCGGGGACGCGGCCTCGGGGGCGGTCCGCACGTCGAAGCCCAGGGACCGCAGATCGCCTTCGAGCGGCGAACCGGGCACCGGCCGGCCGGTGAGGATGGCGGTCGACAGACGAACTCACTCCTTGATTCCCGGCGCGGCTCGCGCGGGCACGTGCGTGACGGGGGCACCCGGGCAGCGGGGCGGCCGGGCGGCATGTCGGCAGAGGCTATCGGATGAATGGAAGCGGGCGTTCACCGCCCGTTCACGCCCCGATCAGCGCGGTCTGCGTGGTTCTCGACCGCCGCGATCATCATGGTCGAAAGCGGCCCGCGGCCACAAACCGCGGGGTCCACAACCGTCCAAGCCAGCCTAAGGTGGACGCCCATGACATGGATGATCACAGGTGGAGCGGGATATATCGGGGCGCATGTGGCGCGGGTCATGGCCGGGGCGGGTGAGCGGGTCGTCGTCGTGGACGATGCCTCCTCGGGTGTACCGGAGCGGCTGCCCGCGGACATTCCGCTGGTACGGGGCACTTCGCTCGACGGGGCCCTGCTGCGGCGGGTGTTCGCCGAGCACGCGGTGACGGGTGTGGTGCATCTCGCGGCCCGCAAGCAGGTCGGCGAATCGGTCGAGCAGCCGCTGCGCTACTACCGGGAGAACGTCGGGGGCCTCGGCACGCTCCTGGAAGCGGTGGTGGACGCGGGCGTGGAGCGGTTCGTCTTCTCGTCGTCGGCGGCCGTCTACGGCAATCCGCCGGACGCCGACCTGGTCGCGGAGGACACACCCTGCGCCCCGGTGAGCCCCTACGGCGAGACGAAGCTGGCGGGCGAGTGGCTGGTGCGGGCGGCGGGGCGCGCGCACGGCCTGACCACGACGTGCCTGCGCTACTTCAACGTGGCGGGCGCCGCGAGCCCCGAGCTGGCCGACACCGGCGTCTTCAACGTGGTCCCGATGGTCTTCGACCGCCTGACCCGGGGCGAGGCCCCGCGCATCTTCGGCACCGACCACCCCACGCCCGACGGCACCTGCGTGCGCGACTACGTCCACGTCAGCGACCTCGCCGAGGCCCACCTCGCCGCCGCCCGCAGGCCCGCCGAGCCGGGCAGCGATCTCACGGTGAACATCGGCCGCGGCGAGGGAGTTTCCGTACGCGAACTACTCACCGTGATCGCGGAGGTCACCGGGGACCACCGCGAGCCGCTCGTCGAGCCGCGCCGCGCGGGTGACGCGCCGCGCGCCGTGGCGGATGTGCGGCTCGCGGCGAAGGAGCTGGGCTTCGGGGCCCGGCGCGGCGTGCGGGAGATGGCGGAGTCCGCGTGGGCGGGCTGGTGCCTGCGCCACCCGGAGGCCGCGCGCGGCTAGACGCGCCGGGCCCCCGCTCCTCCACCCGTCGCTCGCAGGGCTCTGACCTGCGGAGTGTTTACGCAGGTCAGAGCATATGACAACGGTTCTCAGGAGCGTGTTGCACATACCCCCCACCCGTAGTTGACTGAAGGCCGCGACCGGACCTGGGCGCCGACGCACGACGCCGCACGACGACGGAGGAACGCACCATGGGGGCAGGACACGACCACGGCCACGCGCCGCCCGCCAAGGGCACGGCCACGGCCGCCTACAGGGGTCGTCTGCGCATCGCGCTGTCCATCACGATCACCGTCATGGTGGTCGAGATCGTCGGCGGCATCGTCGCCGACTCCCTCGCACTGATCGCGGATGCGACGCACATGGCGACGGACGCGCTCGGCCTGAGCATGGCGCTGCTCGCCATTCACTTCGCGAACCGCCCGCCGAGCGAGAACCGCACCTTCGGCTACGCCCGCGCCGAGATCCTGGCGGCGCTCGCGAACTGTCTGCTCCTGTTCGGCGTCGGCGGGTACGTCCTGTACGAGGCGGTGCAGCGGTTCGTCACGCCCGCCGAGACCGAGGGCGGCCTCACCATGGTCTTCGGCGTGATCGGCCTGCTGGCCAACCTGGTCTCGCTGGCCCTGTTGATGAGCGGCCAGAAGGACAGCCTCAATGTGCGCGGCGCCTTCCTGGAGGTCCTCGCGGACGCCCTGGGATCGGTCGCGGTGCTCGTCTCGGCCGCCCTCATCCTGCTCACGGGCTGGCAGGCCGCCGACCCCATCGCCTCCCTCGTCATCGGGCTCATGATCGTCCCGCGCACCTGGAAGCTGCTGCGCGAGACGTTGAACGTCCTGCTCGAATCGGCGCCCAAGGGCGTCGACATGGCCGAGGTCCGCGCCCACATGCTGGCCCTGCCCGGCGTGGAGGACGTGCACGACCTGCACGCCTGGACGATCACGTCGGGGATGCCGGTCCTGTCCGCGCACGTGGTCGTCGGCTCCGAGACGCTGACCGCCATCGGCCACGAGAAGATGCTGCACGAACTGCAGCTCTGCCTGGGCGACCACTTCGACGTCGAGCACTGCACGTTCCAGCTGGAGCCGGGCGGCCACGCGGAGCACGAGCCGGGGCTGTGCCACTGACGTACGGCACCTGTCGTCGCGGTGCGCCCCCCCGACGACAGGACGAGCGATCACGGACAGTGCTAGTCTGGCCAAGACCTTGCAAGACGTAACGGAAGCGAAAGAGGTGGGTTGATGACTGTCGCGATTGGCGCTGCCCCGCGCGGCGACATGTCTGTCCCCACCTTCCGGGCCCACGCCTGACCTTCCGTACGTCGCCTCGCGCACGTACGTCGCGTGCGCACCGTTCCGCACGGCGCGCACGCCCTGGTGTCACGGCTGGGCCCCCTCACTCAAGGGTTACTCTCCGTTGACTCAGAACGCGATCACCGACGCCTTCTTCACCCTGCACCACGGCCTGCCGCGGCAGGGCCCCGGCTCCGACGCCACCACCCGGGCCCTGCTCGCCCTCGCCGGCGAGCTGCCCGCCCGTCCGCGCGTGCTCGACCTGGGCTGCGGCCCCGGCCGGTCCGCGCTGCTCCTGGCCGCCGAGGCCGGTGCCGAGGTCACGGCCGTCGATCTGCACGAGCCGTTCCTCGCCGAGCTGCGCGCGGCGGCGGACGCCCGCGGGCTCGCCGACTCCGTGCGCACCCTCCTGGCGGACATGGGCGAACTGCCCTGCCCGGACGGTTCGTTCGATCTGATCTGGGCCGAGAGTTCGGCCTACGCCATCGGCTTCGACACCGCGCTCGACACCTGGCGGCGGCTGCTCGCCCCCGGCGGGACGCTCGTCGTCACCGAGTGCGAGTGGACGACAGCCACCCCGTCCCAGGAGGCGCGCGCCTTCTGGGACCGGCACTATCCGCTGCGCACCGGCGAGGAGAACACCCGCGCGGCACTCGCCGCCGGATACGCGGTGCTCGGCACCGTGTCCCAGCCGGAGTCCGACTGGGACGAGTACTACGGTCCGCTCGGCGCCCGCGCCGACGCGGCCGACCCCGGGGCCCCCGGCATGGCCGAGGCCCTGGCCGCCACCCGCGCCGAGATCGCGATGCGAAGGGAGCACGGGACGGAGTTCGGCTACACCGGCTACGTCCTGCGTCCGGCGGGCGACGGCTGGCGCACCCGGCCCGAGGCGGCGTCCGGCGCCGACCGCGCGGCGGTGCGCGCCGTGAACGCCGCCGCCTTCGGGACGCCCGCCGAGGCCGACCTCGTGGACGCCCTCCGCGAGGACCCCGAGGCCTGGCTCGAAGGGCTCTCGTTCGTCGCCGAGACGGCGGCGGGCGAGGTCGCGGCGCACGCCCTGCTCACCCGCTGCCACGTGGACGGCGCCCCGGCCCTGTGCCTGGCGCCGGTGGCCGTGCTCCCGGCGCACCAGGGAACAGGCGCTGGTTCGGCCGTCGTGCGCGCCGTGCTGCACGCCGCGCGCGCCCGTGGCGAGCAACTGGTCCTGGTGCTCGGGCACCCGGGCTACTATCCGCGGTTCGGGTTCACCCGGGCCTCGGCGTACGGGATCCGGCCAAGTTTCGAGGCGCCGGACGAGGCCGTCATGGCGCTGGTCCTCGATGAGGCCGACACGGACGGTGGGGTGCCGGTTCCGTCCGGCACGATCGTCTATCCGGCGGCCTTCGGGGTCTGATCCCGGCGGCGCCCCGGCCCGCGGCCCGGGGCGCCGCGGCCGAAACCGCGTGTCCCGCCCCCACGGTCGGGGACGGGACATGCGGGGCCCCCGGAGTGCCGGGAGAGCCCCTGTCGTACGGCAGACTTGAGGCCCGAGACCGAAGCGAAGGATGGGTATGCCGATCACACCTGCCACCGCGGCGAACAGCTCGCCGAACGGCACCGGAGAGACAATCCTGCTGGAACTCGTCGACGAGGACGGCAGGACGATCGGCACGGCGGAGAAGCTCGCCGCTCATCAGGCGCCCGGCCAGTTGCACCGGGCGTTCTCCGTCTTCCTCTTCGACGAGCAGGGCAGGCTGCTGCTGCAGCAGCGGGCACTCGGCAAGTACCACTCCCCCGGCGTCTGGTCGAACACCTGCTGCGGACACCCCTACCCGGGCGAGGCGCCGTTCGCGGCCGCCGCCCGGCGCACCTTCGAGGAGCTCGGCGTCTCGCCGTCACTGCTCGCCGAGGCGGGCACCGTGCGCTACAACCACCCGGACCCGGAGTCGGGCCTGGTGGAGCAGGAGTTCAACCACCTCTTCGTGGGCATGGTGCAGGCCGAGCTGCGCCCGGACCCGAGCGAGGTGGGCGACACGGCGTTCGTGACGGCCGCCGAGCTCGCGGAGCGGCACGCGAAGGGGCCGTTCTCCGCGTGGTTCATGACGGTCCTCGACGCGGCGCGGCCCGCGATCAAGGAGCTGACGGGGCCGGGCGCGGGCTGGTAGGTCGCGGGCCCCGCCGCGTCCCGTCAGATCCCGTGAGGTTTCAGGGGCAAGGCCGCCCAGATGACCTTGCCCCCGCTGGCGGTGTACTCGACGTCGCACGCGCCCCCCGCCTCGCGGGTGATCTCGCGCACGAGGAGCAGACCGCGGCCGCCGGTCTGGCCGTAGTCGGCCTCCAGGGCCGTCGGACGGTAGGGATGGTTGTCCTCCACGGAGACCCGCACCCACTCCGCGCCGACCGCCACCTCCACGGCGAGCATCGGCGAGAGCAGCGCCGCGTGCCGTACCGCGTTGGTGACCAGTTCGGAGACGATCAACAGCAGTCCCTGCACCAGTTCGTCCGGTGCCGGCACCCCCTGACGCGCGAGCAGATCGCGCACCGCGTGCCGTGCCTGGGGCACCGAGGCGTCGACGGCGGGGGCGGTGAACCGCCACACGCCCTCGTACGGCACCCCTCCACCTCCCCCGGGGAGCGGGTCCGGCCCTCTCCCGTCGTTCCCCATTGCCCGGTCCCCGCCCTCGCGCTCGGTTGTCACCACACGTCGAGTGTTGGTAACGCGCTGGTCCGTACCGCACTACTGACCAGAAGTCAGCGACTATCGACGGGATTTGATCGCCCTCGCGTGCCGTCGTCAGTTGCGCGACTGCTCCTGCCCTTCTTGTTCCGCCTTCAAGGGTTCTTCAGCTTGTACGGATTGCGGGGTGCCGCCGTCGCCGCCGTCGCGCTCCGAGACCAGGCTGATCAGGCGTCGGCCGCCGACGGCCGTCGCGATCAGGCCGAGGCCGTCGAAGAGCAGCGCGAGGGAGAAGAAGCAGCCGATGACGTACTGGCTGCTGCTCGGCCAGTCGCCGAGCACGAGCACGCCGAGCAGCACGCCGAAGGCACCCTGCAGCAGCGTCACCGCCATCTGCGGCCCGCGCACCACCAGGCTGCCGACGAGCCGGAAGACGCCGCCGGTGAGGAAGAGCAGCGCCGCGAACATCGTCAGCGCCTCCGCGGCCACGTCGGGCCTGCGGATGACGACGACGCCCGCCGCGAGGTTCAGCGCGGCGACCACCACGCCGAGCCAGAAGAAGTTCGAGCCGCGCGACTGCACCGCGTGCAGGAGTGCCACCAGGCCGCCCACCAGGAGCAGCCAGCCGAACAGCAGCATCGAGGTGAGCGTGGCCACGCCGACGTACACGACGCCGATGAGCCCGCCGAGGACGAGGATCGCGCCGAGCACGGCGAGCCAGCCGAAGCTGCGCCGAAGGCGCTCCCCCTCGGGGGTGCCGCCAGTGCTGTCAGCGCTGCCGGTGTCCGCCCGACCTGCTGCTTTGCTTCTTCCGCCGAGAACCATGAGGGCCTCCGTCCGCCGTGCGAAGCCGCCCCTTCTTGATCGTACGTTCGCTGGGTGCGGATAGCATCCGGCGCATGGAGCCGCAGCTGAGGCACGCCGTCGCGGACGGCGTCGCCACCGTCGTCATCGACCATCCGGCCAAGCGCAACGCCATGACGGCGGACATGTGGCGCGCGCTGCCGCCGCTGCTCGCGGAGCTCGCCGCGGACTCCGGCGTGCGGGCACTGGTCCTGACCGGCGCCGGTGACACGTTCTGCGCGGGCGCCGACATCTCCTCGCTGCGCGAGGAACCCGCACGCGCCCAGGAGCTCGCGGTGCGGGCCGAGGAGGCCCTGGCGGCCTTCCCCAAGCCGACGCTCGCCGTGGTGCGCGGGTACTGCGTGGGCGGCGGCTGTCAGCTCGCGGCGGCCTGCGACCTGCGGTTCGCCGACGAGGGCGCGGTGTTCGCGGTCACCCCGGCGAAACTCGGCATCGTCTACCCGGCGTCGACGACGCGCCGCCTGGTGTCGCTCGTGGGGCCCTCGACCGCCAAGTACCTGCTGTTCTCGGGCGAGTCCATCGACACCGGCCGGGCGCTGCGCAGCGGGCTCGTGGACGAGGTCCTGCCCGCGGGTGAACTCCAGGCGCGCGTCGAGGAGTTCACGCGGATCCTGGCCGCGGGCTCGCTGCTCACGCAGGCGGCGGCGAAGGAGTTCGCGTCCCTGGCCGCCGGTCCGGACGGGCCCGGCAGCCCGGGGGCGGGGGCGGCGCGAGAGGCCCACTGGGCGGAGCAGATGCGCGCGAGCGGCGACACCGCCGAGGGTGTCGCCGCCTTCCTGGAGCGCAGGCAGCCGCGCTTCGCCTGGACCCCGCCCGAGGTCCCGGCTACGCGGGCTGCTCCGCTTCGCTGAACCGGCTGCGGTCGCGGAACATCTCGACGAGGTGAGCGGGCGCCTTCTCCGGCGAACCGGCGTCGTAGGGCGGCTGGGGGTCGTACTCCATCATCAGCTGCACGGCCTGGGCGCGCTCGTCGCCTGCGATCCTGCCGACCAGGGCGAGGCCCATGTCGATGCCGGACGACACCCCGGCCGCCGTGACGTACTTCCCGTCGAACACCACCCGCTCCCCGGTCGAGCGCACGCCGACCTTCTCCAGCTCCTCCAGGGCCAGCCAGTGCGATGTGGCCCGGCGGCCCTCGAGGAGCCCGGCGGCGGCGAGGGCGAGCGAGCCCGTGCACACGGACGTCGTCCAGGTGCTGCTCCCGTCGGCCGTGCGCAGCCAGCCGAGCAGCGCCTCGTTCTCCATCTGGTCGCTCTGGCCGGGGCCGCCGGGGACCACCACGATGTCCGGGCTCAGCACCTCGGCGAAGGACTTGTCGGCGACGAGGGCGAGCCGGCCGGTGTCGTCGCGCACGGGTCCGGCCTGCTCGGCGACGAAGACGACCTCCGCGTCCGGGAGTCCGGCGAGCGTCTGGAACGGTCCGATGGCGTCGAGGGCGGTGAAGCGTTCGTAGAGGGCGATGGCGATCTGCATGCGGGCTCTCCTGAGGAAGGCGGGTCGGATGACGGTGTGCGGTGCCGGAAGGTGGGTGACGGAGGTGGGTGACGGGGTGGTCACGCGGGGGCGGTGAGAGGGCTGTGGAAGCGGCGGCGGTATTCGGCCGGTGCCGTGCCGAGGGCCTTGACGAAGGCGCGGCGCATCGCCTCCGGGGTGCCGTAGCCGCAGGCGCGCGAGACCTCCTCGACGCCGTCGGAGGTGTCCTCCAGGAGCCGCCGGGCGTGCTCCACGCGGACCCGGTCGACGTACTTGCCCGGCGTCATGCCGGTCTCCGCCTGGAAGGCGCGGGCGAAGTGCCGGGGCGAGAGCCGGGCGCGCTCCGCCAGTGACTCCACGCTCAGGTCTCCCCCGGGATGCTCGGTGATCCACTGCTGGACCTCGCGCAGCGGCTCACGGCGGGCCGTCTGCACCGCCAGCTGGGCGCTGAACTGCGCCTGGTTGCCCGGACGGCGCAGGAACACGACGAGGTAGCGCGCGATGGTCAGCGCCGTGTCGCGGCCCAGGTCCTCCTCGACGAGGGCGAGCGCCAGATCGATGCCCGCCGTGACGCCCGCGGAGGTCGACACGTGCCCGTCCCGTACGTAGATGGGGTCGGGGTCGACGTCGATCTCCGGGTGGTTCCGGGCGAGGGTGTCGCAGTACGCCCAGTGGGTCGTCGCGCGGCGGCCGTCGAGCAGACCGGCGCGCGCGAGCAGGACGGCCCCGGTACAGACCGAGATCAGCCGCTCGGCGAGCGGGGCGTGCGCCCGCAGCCAGGCGACCAGCGCCTCGTCCTCGTCCCTGGTGCCCGCGCCGCCGGGGACCAGGACCGTGTGCGGGACCGCAGCGCCGTCCCGTCCCGAGTGGTCCGCGAGCCTGGAGTCGGGGACCAGCGTCAGCCCGCTCGACGTCCGCACGGGGGCGCCGTCGAGGGAGGCGGTGCGCACGCGGTACGGCGGCGCGTCCGGGTGGTGGTGGCTCGCGCCCGTGAACACCTCGGCGGGGCCCGTGACGTCGAGGCTCTGGACGCCGTCGAAGAGGACGATCAGGACGGTTCGCTGCTCCATGTCCACGATTCTTGGGGTGCGGCGGGATGGCCGCAATGACGGGCACCCCACCTTTCCTGCCATCCTTTTCTGCCATCGGCGCCCGCCACCGGAGCCCCGGGGAAGCCCGCTCGGCCCCGGGAAACCCTTCACCTCATACCGACCAGTCGGTAACGTGTGGCCATGACCTCTTCGACGACCTCGGCCCCGGTCGGCGCGGCGCTGCACCCGCGCGCGGGACGGCGCTGCCACAACGTGCTCAACGCCCTCCACACCACGCACTACTTCTCCCCGGACGTGGGCCGCGAGCTGGCCGCGCTCGGCATCACCCACCCCAAGGCCGTCAACTTCGCCATCCGGGCGGCGGCGCTGGGAGCCGTGGGCGCGGGCACCGTGACGGCCACGTTCTACAACTACAAGCCCGAGACGGTCGCCCGGTTCGTCCCGGAGATCTGGCGCACCGCCGCGCCCGACGACGTCCTCGCCGCCCGGCTGCGCGGTGTCGACACGACGCTGCGGCGGCTCCTCGGGGACGGGACGGTGGCGTCCCCGGAGATGGCGGAGGCGGCCCGGCTCGCGCTGCGGGCCACGGAGGCGTGCTCGCCCGGCGGCCGCCCGCTGTACGCCGCGCACGCCGCGCTCCCCGTGCCCGACGAGCCGCACCTGGCCTACTGGCACGCGGCGACCCTGCTGCGCGAGCACCGCGGTGACGGCCACCTCGCCGCGCTCCTGGACGCCGAACTCGACCCGGTGGAGGCGCTGGTGACCCACACCGCGACGGGCAAGGGCATGACGCCCGCGTGGAACCTCAACACCCGGGGCTGGACCCGGGAGGACTGGGACGCGGCCGTCGAGCGGATGCGCGGGCGCGGGCTCGTCGACGCCGATGGCGAGCTGACGGAGTCCGGCACGGCCTTGCGCAAGGACATCGAGGAGCGCACCGACCGCCTGGACCGGGGGCCCTACGAACACCTCGGCGCGGCGGACGTGGAGCGGCTCACGGAGCTGGGCACGGTCTTCGCCGGAGCGGCGCTGGAGGCCGGGGCGTTCCCCGCGGACCTGCTCGGCAAGGCCTAGCCCCACCCGG
This sequence comes from Streptomyces flavofungini, assembly GCF_030388665.1. Classification (NCBI taxonomy): domain Bacteria; kingdom Bacillati; phylum Actinomycetota; class Actinomycetes; order Kitasatosporales; family Streptomycetaceae; genus Streptomyces; species Streptomyces flavofungini. The sequence goes on from NZ_CP128846.1 coordinate 1,509,803, forward strand.
CGCATGGGGCCCCGCCCTCGGGGTACTCGCCCGTCCCACGGCCCCGGTCGCTCCTCCGTGACCCGGGCCGGGGAGACGAAGGGAGTGTCTCGTGTTCCGTGCGATCGCAGATGTGCTGCGCCAGATCGCTGGGGCGATCGCCACCGTGGTCACCCTGCCGTTCCGGGCCCTGGCCCGGCTGTTCGGCGGAGTTTCACGTTCCGGGCGCCGGTCGGGCCGGGCCCGCCGGGTCTGACCCGGCGACCGGCCGGGCCCGGCCGCACCGCCCCCGGGTCTGACTGCCTCGCTGTCGGCGTCACCTGCCACAATTGGCGGGCAACCCCAGCGAGAAGGCGGTACCGGAACGTGACGACCACCCCAGCGTCCATCGAAGGCAGGATCGCCGAGGAACTCGGCGTGCGGGAGCGGCAGGTGAAGGCCGCCGTGGACCTGCTCGACGGCGGGTCGACGGTGCCCTTCATCGCGCGCTACCGCAAGGAAGCCACCGAGATGCTCGACGACGCGCAGCTGCGCACGCTCGAGGAGCGGCTGCGCTATCTGCGGGAGCTGGAGGAGCGGCGCAGCGCCGTCCTCGACTCGGTGCGCGAGCAGGGCAAGCTCACCGACGAGCTGGAGGCCCGCATCCGGGAGGCCGACACGAAGGCCCGCCTGGAGGACATCTATCTGCCGTTCAAGCCGAAGCGGCGGACCAAGGCGCAGATCGCCCGCGAGGCCGGCCTGGAGCCGCTGGCCGAGGGGCTGCTCGGGGACCCGACGGTGGAGCCGCAGGCCGCGGCCGCGGCGTTCGTCGACGCGGACAAGGGCGTCGCCGACCCGCAGGCCGCCCTGGACGGCGCCCGCGCCATTCTCACCGAGCAGTTCTCCGAGGACGCCGACCTCATCGGCGAGCTGCGCGAGCGCATGTGGGTGCGCGGCCGCCTCGTCGCGAAGGTGCGCGACGGCAAGGAGGAGGCGGGCGCGAAGTTCGCCGACTACTTCGACTTCGCCGAGCCGTTCACGGAGCTGCCCTCGCACCGTGTCCTCGCGATGCTGCGCGGGGAGAAGGAGGACGTGCTCGACCTGGTCCTGGAGCCCGAGGAGGCCACCGAGGGCCCGTCCTCGTACGAGGACTCGATCGCCCGGCGCTTCGGCATCGCCGACCGCGGCAGGCCGGCCGACAAGTGGCTGACGGACACGGTGCGCTGGGCCTGGCGGACCCGGGTCCTGGTGCACCTCGGCATCGACCTGCGCCTTCGGCTGCGCACGGCCGCCGAGGACGAGGCGGTGCGGGTGTTCGCCGCGAACCTGCGCGACCTGCTGCTCGCCGCCCCCGCGGGCACGCGCGCGACGCTGGGCCTCGACCCCGGTTTCCGTACGGGCGTGAAGGTCGCCGTCGTCGACGCCACCGGCAAGGTCGTGGCGACGGACACCATCCACCCGCACGTCCCGGCGAACAAGTGGGACCAGTCCCTGGCGACGCTGGCGCGGCTCGCCAAGGAGCACGACGTCGACCTGGTCGCGATCGGCAACGGCACGGCGTCCCGCGAGACGGACAAGCTCGCCGGTGAACTCATCGCCAAGCACCCCGAGTTGAAGCTCACGAAGGTGATGGTGTCCGAGGCGGGCGCTTCGGTGTACTCGGCGTCGGCGTTCGCCTCGCAGGAGCTGCCGGACCTCGACGTGTCGCTGCGCGGCGCGGTGTCGATCGCCCGGCGCCTGCAGGACCCGCTCGCCGAGCTGGTGAAGATCGACCCGAAGTCCATCGGCGTCGGGCAGTACCAGCACGACCTGTCCGAGGTGAAGCTGTCCCGCTCCCTCGACGCGGTCGTCGAGGACTGTGTGAACGGCGTGGGCGTGGACGTGAACACGGCCTCCGCCCCGCTGCTCGCCCGGGTCTCCGGCATCGGCTCCGGCCTCGCCGAGAACATCGTGGCGCACCGCGACGCGAACGGCCCCTTCAAGAGCCGCAAGGGCCTCAAGGACGTGCCGCGGCTCGGCCCGAAGGCCTACGAGCAGTGCGCGGGCTTCCTGCGCATCCGGGGCGGCGACGACCCGCTCGACGCCTCCAGCGTGCACCCCGAGGCGTACCCCGTGGTGCGGCGGATGGCGGGCGCCGCGGGCGGTGCCGTCGGCTCGCTGATCGGTGACACGGCCACGCTGCGGTCCCTGCGGCCCGCCGACTTCGTCGACGACGTGTTCGGTCTGCCGACCGTCACGGACATCCTCAAGGAGCTGGAGAAGCCCGGGCGCGACCCGCGTCCCGCCTTCAAGACGGCGACCTTCAAGGACGGCGTCGAGAAGATCTCCGACCTCGCGCCCGGCATGGTCCTCGAAGGCGTCGTCACGAACGTCGCCGCGTTCGGCGCGTTCGTCGACGTCGGCGTCCACCAGGACGGCCTCGTGCACGTCTCCGCGATGTCCAGGACCTTCGTCAAGGATCCCCGGGACGTGGTGAAGCCGGGCGACATCGTCAAGGTGAAGGTCCTCGACGTCGACGTGCCGCGCAAGCGGATCTCGCTCACGCTGCGCCTCGACGACGAGGCCGCGCAGGACGCGTCCGCGCCCGGCGGCGGCCGCAAGGAGCGCGGCGGGCGTCCCCCGCAGCAGCGCGGCGGCGGCAGGCAGCAGGGCCAGGGCGGCGGCCGGGACCAGGGCGGCCGGGGCGGCAGGTCCAAGGAGCGTCAGCAGCGCCAGGGCCCGCCCCCGGCGAACGACGCGATGGCGGAGGCCCTGCGCCGGGCGGGCCTGGTCGACCCCAAGCAGCGCTGACGTCGCGGGCGCGAGGCGCCCGGAGGACGGGATCACGGTGGCAGCCGCCTCGGGGCTGCCACCGTGAGGGGCCGTCGGGCGGGCGCCGCGAGGCGGCGAGTGCGCGGCAGCCGTGGCCGGCAAGGCACTTGGCGGCGGCAGGCACGACGTCGGCCGTTGGCGACGGACACCTGATGGGCCGCCGGGCGCGGGGCTGATCCCGTACGGCCACCGAGCGGAACGGTCCAAGCGGAGTCGGCACCCGCCGCCCCGCCCGTAGGGGCGCCCCGGCTCCAGGCCGCCCCGCCCTCGGGCAGGCACACCCGTCAAGCCGCCTCAGGTGTCAGGCAGGCCCAGCCGCCGAACCGCCCGAGCCGTCACACGGCCCCACCCGTCGAACCGCCCCAGCCGTCACACGGCCCCACCCCTCAGAGCGACAGCTCCGTCACCTTGCCCTCCGCCACCTCCAGGCGGCGCGTGACGCGGACCGCGTCGAGCATGCGGCGGTCGTGTGTGACGAGGAGGAGCGTGCCGGTGTAGGAGTCGAGGGCGGACTCCAGTTGTTCGATGGCGGGCAGGTCCAGGTGGTTGGTGGGCTCGTCAAGGACCAGGAGGTTCACGCCTCTGCCCTGGAGCAGGGCGAGGGCGGCGCGTGTGCGCTCGCCCGGTGACAGGGTCACCGCGGGGCGCAGCACGTGGTCCGCCTTGAGGCCGAACTTGGCGAGGAGCGTGCGGACGTCCGCCGGGTCGGTGTCGGGCACCGCCGCCCGGAACGCGTCGAGCAGCGACTCCGCGCCGTGGAACAGGGCACGGGCCTGGTCGACCTCGCCCACGACGACACCGGACCCGAGCGCCGCATGCCCCTCGGCCACGGCGGCGCGGCCGAGCAGGGCGGCCAGGAGCGTCGATTTGCCCGAGCCGTTGGCGCCGGTGATGGCGACGCGGTCGGCCCAGTCGAGTTGGAGGTCGACAGGGCCGAGCGCGAAGGACCCGCGCCGCACGACGGCGCCGCGCAGGGTGGCCACGACGGTGCCGGAGCGGGGCGCCGCCGCGATCTCCATGCGCAGCTGCCACTCCTTGCGGGGCTCCTCGACGACGTCCAGGCGCTCGATCATGCGCTGGGTCTGGCGTGCCTTCGCGGCCTGCTTCTCGCTGGCCTCGCTGCGGAACTTGCGGCCGAGCTTGTCGCTGTCGGTGGCCTTGCGGCGGGCGTTCTTCACGCCCTTGTCCATCCAGGTCCGCTGCATCTGGGCGCGGTCCTGGAGGGCGGCGCGCTTGTCGGCGTACTCCTCGTAGTCGTCGCGGGCGTGCCTGCGGGCGACCTCGCGCTCCTCCAGGTACGCCTCGTAGCCGCCGCCGAAGAGGTTGATCTGCTGCTGGGCCAGGTCGAGTTCGAGGACCTTGGTGACCGTGCGGGTCAGGAACTCGCGGTCGTGGCTCACGACGACGGTGCCCGCGCGCAGACCCCGGACGAAGGACTCCAGACGGTCGAGGCCCGCCAGGTCGAGGTCGTTGGTGGGCTCGTCGAGCAGGAACACGTCGTAGCGGGACAGGAGCAGCGAGGCGAGGCCCGCGCGGGCCGCCTGGCCGCCGGAGAGCGCCGTCATCGGCTGGTCGAGGCGCACGCCGAGGCCGAGCGACCCGGTCACCTCCTCGGCGCGTTCTTCCAGGTCGGCACCGCCGAGGGCGAGCCAGCGCTCCAGGCTGAGCGCGTACGCGTCGTCGGCGCCGGGCGCGCCCGCCACGAGGAGTTCGGTGGCCTCGTCCATGGCGGCCTGCGCCGCGGTGACGCCGGTGCGGCGGGCCAGGAACGCCTGGACGGTCTCACCGGGGCGGCGGTCGGGCTCCTGGGGCAGATGGCCGACGCTCGCCGTCGGCGGGGACAGGCCGACGCGTCCGGACTCCGGGGCGTCGAGGCCCGCGAGGAGGCGAAGGAGCGTGGACTTGCCGGCGCCGTTGGCGCCCACCAGGCCGATGACGTCGCCGGGGGCGACGACGAGGTCCAGGCCCTCGAAGAGGGAGCGGTCGCCGTGGCCGGCGGCGAGGTCTTTCGCGACAAGAGTGGCGTTCATCAGGCCCCGAGCCTAATGCGCGGGGGCGGTGCGGAACGCACGGGGCGGCGCGTCAGGGCGCGGCCGCCGACACCAGCACGCTGTCCGGCGTCCGCGCCACCACGTAGCGGGCCCTGTCCGGCAGGGCCACCCGGTGCTCGCCCGGCTCCAGGACCTCGTCGAGGGCTTCGTGGACGCGCGTGCGGAAGAGGCGGTCCTGCCGGTAGACGGTGAGCCGCACCCGGCACCTGGAGGTGACCTCGGTGACCGCGCTGCCGCCGGACACCGCGAGCCGGGCGAGGCGGCGCTGCGCCAGCGGGCTGCGGTCGAGGGCGTACTCGATCTGGGCGACGAGCAGCGGGACGATGGGCGCGAGGCCGTCCACGAACGCCACGTCGACGCCCGCGCCCTCGAACGAAGCCCGCACCGCGTCCCTGGTCCGCGCCGGCACCTCCCGCGCGAACGCCACCGCCCCGTACGTCCGCAGCTCCTCCGCCGGGACCCCCCTCGCGTCCGCCGCGATCTCCGCGCCGATGCCGATGGTGCGCAGGGCCGCCGCGAGCTTCGCGTTCAGCGCCACCCGGGCCCCGATGAGGAGCACCCGCCGCCCGCCCCCGGGGGCGCCTCCGTTCAGCAGCCGCCCCAGCTCCGCCCGGTACTCGTCGCCGCGGAAGCGGAACGGCCCTATGCCGTGGTAGCCGTTGAGCTCCAGGTCGGCGTGGTCGGAGGTCTGCCAGGCGAAGTCGCGCCACACATAGTCGCCGTCGCCGCCGTCGTCACCGTCACCGTCGTCGTCTCCGGCGCGCGTCTGCTCGATCACCGCCGTGACGGCCCCGCACTCCAGGCCCTCGCACTCCGGGCAGCCGTAGATCACGTACCGCCCGTCGAGCAGCGGGGCCTCGGCTTCCAGGAGGAGGCGGCGCACATGGGTCGTGAAGATCGCCGGAGGGATGTCGGACGCCAGCGGGGACACCGCGTCGAGGTCGGCGAGCTGGAACAGCAGCGGGCGGCCGTTCACGATGAAGTCGACGAATTCGCGGTGCACTTGGTAGTCACCGCCTGCGAGAACTCCACCGGCGCGCATCGCCGGTGCCAGGCCGAAGGTCGCATACTCGCCAGACATGCTGTGAGTATCCCCACCCGGTACGGGGTCTGAGCACGGCTTGGGGTATTCCGCTACGTTTCCGGGATGGGTGGGACTGAGAAGGCGGATGTGACGATCGTCGGCGGCGGGGTCATCGGCCTCACCACCGCCGTGGTGCTCGCGGAGGGGGGCAGCCGCGTCCGGGTCTGGACCCGGGACCCGGTCGAGGGCACGACCTCGGCCGTTGCGGGCGGCCTGTGGTGGCCGTACCGCATCGAACCCGAGGCGCTCGTCGGCGAGTGGTCGCTGCGGTCGCTCGCGGTGTACGAGGAGTTGGCGGCCGACGCGGAGCGCACGGGCGTACGCATGGTCGAGGGCGTACACGCCGAGCTCCACTTGGACGGCCTGGGGCCGTGGGCCGCGCGGGTGCGGGGGCTGCGCGCGGCGACGCCCGGGGAGTGCGCGGGCGGCGGACTGTGGGCACGGCTGCCCCTGATCGACATGCCGGTGCACCTGGCGTGGCTGCGGGAGCGGCTGCTCGCGGCGGGCGGCACGGTCGAGGAGCGGACGGTGCGGAGCCTCGACGAGGCGTTCGACGAGACCCCTCGCGTCGTCAACTGTGCGGGGCTCGGCGCCCGGGACCTCGTACCGGGAGACCCGATACGGCCCGTGCGGGGCCAGCTGGTGCTGGTGGAGAACCCCGGGATCCGTACGTGGTTCACGGCCGCTGACGCCGCGTCGGCGACGACGACGTACTTCATGCCGCAGCCGGGGCGGCTCGTGCTCGGTGGGACGGCCGACGACGGCGACTGGTCCCTCAAGCCCGATCCGGCGGTGGCGAAGGACATCGTCGAGCGGTGCGCGCGGGTGCGGCCGGAGATCGCGGCGGCGCGGGTCGTCGGGCACCTGGTGGGGCTGCGGCCCGCGCGTGCCTCGGTGCGCCTGGAGCGGGAGGCGCGGGCGGACGGACGGGTGCTCGTGCACAACTACGGGCACGGTGGGGCCGGGGTGACGGTGGCGTGGGGCTGCGCCGGACAGGCGGCGCGGCTCGTGACGGAAGCCACCGCCTGACGTCGCCGGGAAAGCCGTACCGGCCACGGCGCGGGCGCCGTGGCCGGTACTCGGATGTCAGTGGACCTCAGGGGCCCGCGGCTCCCGGCAGGCCTCAGCGAGCCGGGTCCGACTGCTGCTCGGCGCCCGAGCCGGTGTCCGTGTCGCCCCCGTTCTCGGACGGGCCGATCTGGAGCTCGAACTCGCCGACGCCGTACTGCTCGTGACCGGCGATGACGGCCTTCTCGACGGCCTCCGTGCCGTGCTCGCCCCGCACGATCAGCGGGTCGTGACGCAGATCGCGCATCAGCGCCACACACATCCCGATCATGACCAGGGTGAACGGCGCCGCCACCAGGATCGTCAGATTCTGCAAGCCCGTGAGGGCGTTGTCCTTCCCGTCGCCGATGAGCAGCATGATCGCTGCGACGGCGCCCGTCACCACACCCCAGAAGATCACCACGAGGCGTCCGGGTTCGAGCGAACCCTTCTGGGAGAGCGTGCCCATGACGACCGAGGCGGCGTCCGCCCCGGACACGAAGAAGATGCCGACGAGGATCATCACGAGCAGGCTGGTGGCCGTCGCGATGGGGTACTCGTGCAGCAGACCGAACAGCTGCGCCTCCGGGGTGTCGTCGCCCTTGAAGCCGCCGCCCTCCTTGACCTTTATGGCGCTGCCGCCGAAGACGGCGAACCAGATCAGGCTGACCGTGCTGGGCACGAGGATGACGCCGCCCACGAACTGCCGGATGGTGCGGCCGCGGCTGATGCGCGCGATGAACATGCCGACGAAGGGCGTCCACGAGATCCACCAGGCCCAGTAGAAGACCGTCCAGCCGCTCAGCCAGGCCGAGACGCCCTCACCGCTCGACGCCTCCGTGCGCCCGATGAGCTGAGGCAGGTCGCCCAAGTAGGCGCCGATGGAGGTGGGCATCAGGTCGAGGATGATGACGGTCGGACCCGCGATGAAGACGAAGACGACCAGGAGCAGGGCGAGCACCATGTTGATGTTCGAAAGCCACTGGATGCCCTTCTCCACGCCGGACACCGCCGAGGCCACGAACGCCACCGTCAGCACGGCGATGACGGAGATGAGCAGCCCGGTGGTCGCCTTGTCGCGCCAGTCCAGTTCCTCTATGCCGCTGCCGATCTGGAGCGCCCCGAGGCCGAGGGAGGCCGCGGAGCCGAAGAGCGTGGCGAGGATGGCGAGGATGTCGATGACCCGGCCCCACGTGCCGTGGGCGTGCTTCTCGCCGATGAGCGGGACGAAGACGGAGCTGATGGTCTGGCGCCGGTTCCGCCGGAACGTGCTGTAGGCGATGGCGAGGCCGACGACCGCGTAGATCGCCCACGGGTGCAGCGTCCAGTGGAAGAGGGTCGTCGCCATGGAGGTCTCCATGGCGGCGGCCTTGTCCGCGGGGTCGGTGCCGGGCGGCGGCGTGGAGAAGTGGGCGAGGGGCTCGCTCACGCCGTAGAACATCAGACCGATGCCCATGCCGGCGCTGAACATCATCGCGACCCAGGACACGGTCCGGAACTCGGGTTCCTCACCCTCCTTGCCGAGTGTGATCTTGCCGTACCGGCTCATGGCCAGCCACAGCGCGAAGACCACGAAGCCGGACGCCGCCAGCATGAAGGCCCAGCCACCGTTGTGGATCAGGCCTTCGAGCATGTCCGTCGAGACGTCTTCGAGGGTGTCCGTGGCGACGGCGCCCCAGACCACGAACGCCAGGGTGAGCGCGGCGGTGACGCCGAAGACCACCCGGTCGGTCTGTGGGGACCGGCCGCCGGAGGGGGCCGCCGTCGGCGGCGGGCCTCCTCCGGCGTCCGCTTTCTCTGTTTCCTGGGTCACAGGTGCACCTTTCGCGGAGTCGTTGATCGACCTTGGGTTCTTCTCCGCTACCCCCTACCACATGTGACGTGCGCTCCGATGCCTCAACAGTCGGTGTCGGGCTGCCCGGTGACGAGGTGGTACGGCGCGCGTTCGTCCAGGAGCAGCGGGACGAGTGCGCGCGCGGACTGCCGCAGCGGCACGAGGACGCCCGCGCCGTCCCGCTTCACGGTAACGCCGTGGAGGCCGAGTTCGTCCTTGACGTCGGCGAACTGTTGCGGCGTCAGCCGGTAGCCGCACGCCGGGTCCTGGATGATTTCGGCGGGCTCGGCCGGGTCGTTGTCGGCGCCGCCCAGGTAGACGGGTCCGCGGTCGCGCAGGCCCGCGAGCCGGGACGCCGTGCTCGCCGCCTCCAGGCGCCACCGGTGCTCGTCGGCGTACGAGAACAAGCCGGTGAGTGCCGAGAGTTGTGAGCGGACCCGGCGGCGGTTGTTCAGGGCCTCGTCGTTCTTCTCCGCGTCCGTGACGGGGTCGACCCGGCTCTCGATGAGCAGTCCGGCGGCGTGCTTGAGGCCGGAGGCGTTGCGCAGGATGCGCTCCTGGCCGTCGCCCGCGACCTGCTTGATCGGCTCACCGGTGACCGGGTCGGTCCAGATGCCGTACGTGCCCGTGCTGTAGCCGTCGGCCTCGGCGGCGGGCCGGACGTAGTCGAGGGACAGCGCCTTGGCCTCCCGGTGCACCGCGCCGTGTGTGTTGAGGTTGCGCGGCCACAGGTCGAACAGGTCCTTGTCGTAGTACTTGGGCGTGGCCCCGTACTCGTGCAGGTCGTAGATGGCGTCGGGCTTGTGGTCGCGGATGACGGCGGCCATGGCGCGGCCCTCGGCGGTGGCCAGGGCGATGTGGTCGCGGTTGATGTCGACGCCGTCGGAGTTGCCGCGGGTGTTCGCGGCGCGCCCGTCGGGGTTCGCGGTGGGCACGAACAGGAGGGTGGTGCGGGACAGGAAGCGCCGGGTCTCCTTGTCCTTGGCGTAGGCCAGGTCGCGGATCGTGCTGAGACAGGCGTCGCGGCCGGACGGCTCGTCACCGTGCTGGCTGCACACGAGCAGCACGGTGCTCGCGGTGCGGCGCTCGCCGACCCGCACCAGCTGCACGGGCCGGTCCTGCTTGGTGGTGCCGATGCGGGACACCGAGACCCGGTCGGTGGCCTTGTCGACGGTTCTGAGGAGTCGCTGCTCCTCGGGCTGGCTCGTCCAGCGCGCCCCGTTGCTCTCCTCGAAGCCGGTGCGCGGCGGTGTGGGCGGGGCCGCCTGCGCGGGTGCCGTCAGGAGGGGGGCGGCGAGGGCGGCACAGGCCGCGGCCAGGGCCACTGCGCGGATGCGGGGGGTCATGAGGTGCGGCCTCCAGGGATGGGCGTGATCGGGCGCGGCTTCGCGACGCCCTCGAGCCGGGACTCACGCGCAACGGTGCTGTGCGGGGTCGTGGCGAGGGCCTTGACGCCGCCGACGAGGGGGACCCGCAGGGCCGTGCGGGCGAGGTCGACGGTCAGGGTCGGGGTGTCGGCGGGAGCCGTGATGAGGTTCCGGTCGGTGCCGCCGACGATCAGCGCGAGCCGGTGCCCCTTGGGTACGACGTGGTCGCTCGCGGCCAGGTCGAGGGTGATGGTGTACGGCTTGCCGGGGGTCAGCGGCTCGCCCTGCTGGTCGGAGGAGTGGTTGCCGAGGTCGGCCCAGCCGCGGCTGAAGATGGTGTAGTCGACGTCGGCGGTCCTGGCCTCGGTGTTCTTGAAGCAGGAGCTGTCGCCCGCGGTGCTCGCGCCCCAGCAGGAGCGCTCGGGAAGCGTGTTGATGCCCTCGTCGTCGTGGGCGTAGTCGCGGATGGTGCCGGGGCCGACGTCGACGAGGACGGCGCTCAGATGGGCCGTGCGGGTCGTCGGCGTGACGGTGACCTTCACCTGTGAGGAGCCGGAGATCCGCAGGTCACGGGCGAGCGGGCGGGTGGTGAAACCGGCCTTCGCGGACGTGGAGGTGTCGATCGTCGCGGCCCAGTCGGTCTCGCTCAGGCGCCGGTCGTCGGTGAAGGTCTCGGTGCCCTTGCCGGGGCGGGTGCCCAGGGTGCCGACGCCGGGCGCGCCGCCCTTCGCGGGGCGCAGCGCCGTGGTGTGCGTGGCGCGCGGCGGCCAGGTGCGGTCGGTGGTCCAGCGGTCGGGGGCGCGCTCGATGTCGGCCATGGGCTCGCGGTCGATGCCGTTGCGGTACCCGAGGAGTTCGTGGTCGAACCAGCGGTGCAGGGTGCGGACCCAGTCGGCGCGCCGGAAGTCGAAGGGGTCGACGTGTCCGGCCTGGCTCAGCCAGATCTTGCGCTGCACCCCGGCGTCGGCGAGGGCGTCCCACCACTGCCCGAAGTGCTTGGCGCGCACGTTCAGGTCCTGCAGGCCGTGCACGACGAAGACGCTGGCCCTGACCTTGCGGGCGTCCGGCACGTGGTCGCGCTCGGTCCACAGCGGGGTCCAGTCGCCGGTGCGGGGCGCGCCCTGGATCAGGCGCTGCTTGACGTGGCCGCAGCGGGCGGCGGCCTCGGGGCTCTCCACGCCGCGCGCGAGCCCGTCGGGGCCGCTGTTGAACAGGGGGGCGCCCTTGGCGAAGTAGTAGTCGTACCAGGAGGAGATGGCGCCGATCGGCACGATGGTCTCCAGGCCCTCGACGCCGGTCGCGGCGACGCCGTTGGCGATGGTGCCGTCGTAGCTCTTGCCGATCATGCCGGTGCGGCCGTTGGTCCAGCGGGCGTCGGTCCGCTGCTCGCCGGTGGGCGTGGTGTAGCCGCGGGCGCGGCCGTTCAGCCAGTCGACGACGGCCTTGGCGGACTGCACGTCGGAGCGGCCGCCGATGTCGACACAGCCGTAGGAGCGGTTGGTGCCCGTGAGGTCCACGGCGACGAAGGCGTAGCCGCGGGGCACGAAGTAGTTGTCGTAGTACAGCGGGAACTGCACCGGGTTGCCGTTCGCGTCGTACGTCTTCTTCTGGCTCTCGTTGCCGCGCCCGCAGCAGGAGTAGTACGGGCTGGCGTCCATGATGACCGGTATCTTCCGGCCCTTGGCGGCGGGTTCGCGGGGCCGGACTATGTCGACGGCGACGCGGTCGGTCCTTCCGTCCGCGTCGCCGTCGATCCGGGTGTCGACCCACACGGACTCGCGTATCGCGTCCGCGTAGGAGTAGACGGGTCTGCTCTCCTTGGCCTTCCCGGCCGTGGCGGAGCCGTCTTGGGCGGCCGGGACGCGCGGCGCGGAGTGCGCGGCGCCGCCCGGGGACAGGAGGGTGGCCAGCAGGGCGGCGAGAGCCGCTGCCAGGAGCGTTCTCCAGAGCGGCAGGGTCACAAGGCGCGTACGTCGCGCGCGTATCGGCATGGCGCGGAAGGTACACGCGTCAACAGCCGCCGGAAAGAGGGCCTCAGACGGATCGGAAAGGTCCGTGGGACGTGATCGCACATGTCGGCCGAATGGCGATCGTGTGACATATGCGGCCATGGACATGGGCAGGGGCGGGAGTGCTCAATAGGGTCGACCGCATCGTGCTTCACCTCGTGCCGCGACGCGGCTCGGCGGCCCCGCATCCCTGGGGCCGCCGAGCCGCGTCGCGGCGCAAACCGTCTCGTTCCGTGATGACTTGGAGTTCCACGTGCACCGCAGACTCATCGCCCCGGGCGCACTCGCGGCCGCCCTCGCCCTGCTGGCGATCCCGGCATCGGCCGCCGACTTCTCCCCCGGGGCCCCGGGCGCCGGCGACCACTACTACCCCGACGCGGGCAACGGCGGCTACGACGTCTCCCATTACGACCTGCGCCTGAAGTACCAGCCGAAGACGGACCTCCTGGAGGGCACGGCCACCATCCAGGCCATCACCACCCAGGACCTGTCCCGCTTCAACCTCGACTTCGGCCTGAAGGTCAGCGAGGTCCGTGTCAACGGCAAGAAGGCGGCGTTCGCCAAGACCGGCGAGCAGGAGCTGGAGATCACGCCGAAGGCGGGCCTGCCCAAGGGCAGTTCGGTCTCGATCGTGGTCCGCTACGCCGGGAAGCCGTCCGAGGTGAAGATCCATGGCTTCACCGCCTGGCAGCGCACGCCCGACGGCGGTGTGGCGGCGCAGGAGCCGGAGTCATCGGCCTGGTGGTTCCCGGGCAACGACCACCCGCGCGACAAGGCGACGTACGACGTGTCGGTGTCCGTGCCGGACGGCACCCAGGCCATCTCCAACGGCGTGCTCCAGTCGCAGTCCTCCAAGCTCGGCTGGACCCGCTTCAACTGGCGCTCCAACAAGCCGCAGGCCACGTATCTCGCCACGCTCGCCGTCGGCAAGTTCGACATCACCACGGACAAGACCGAGAACGGCCTGCCCGTCCTCAACGCCTACAGCAAGGACCTCGGCGACAACGCGGGCGCCGCGCGCGCCAGCATCGAGCGGACCACCGAGGTCGCCGAGTGGCTGGAGGAGGTCTTCGGCAAGTACCCCTTCAACGCCCTTGGCGGATACGTCCCGAACGTGCCCACCAGCTTCGCGCTGGAGACCCAGACGCGGCCCTTCTACAGCCCGAAGGCCTTCGCGAACGGCTCCAACGTCTCCATCGTCGTCCACGAGCTGGCCCACCAGTGGTACGGCGACAGCGTCTCCGTGGAGAACTGGAAGGACATCTGGGTCAACGAGGGCTTCGCCCGCTACAGCCAGTGGCTGTGGTCGGAGAAGGAGGGCGAGGGCACGGCCCAGGAGCTCGCCGACTACGTGTACGCGAACAACCCGGCGGACTCGCCCTTCTGGCAGGTCAAGCCCGGCGACCCGGGTCCTGACAACCAGTTCCACATCGCCGTGTACGACCGTGGGGCGCTCGCCCTGCAGGCCCTGCGCAACGAGGTCGGCGACAAGACCTTCTTCCGCATCCTGAAGGGCTGGCCGAAGAAGAACGCGTACGGCAACGCGAGCGTGCGGGACTTCGTGACCTACGCCGAGAAGGTCAGCGGCAAGCCGCTGTCCGCCCTCTTCGACACCTGGCTCTACAAGGCCGGGAAGCCGGGTGCTCCGGCCGCGCGCGACGCCGGTGTCGCCCGTGCGGCGGGCAAGGCCGCCCCGGCGAAGCCGAAGTCGTGGAAGAAGATCGCCGCGACGAACTCGCTCCACGACCACGAGGCCGGGGCCGGGCACGCCGAGGGCCACGACCACTGACAGCACCGCGGCTGCGTGGCGGTCCCCCGCCCGCCCGGTCAGCGGGTGGGCGGGCGGGACCGCCGGGCCCGGTGGGCCTGCGGGGCGTAGCGGAGGCGTTCGGGGAGACGGGGGTAGGCCCAGCGGACCGCGCGGCCGAGGCGGCGCAGGCGGCGCTCCTGCGCGGGCGTCCAGGCGAGGCCGATGGCGGCGCGGGCGTCGGGCGGCATCAGGCCCACGGTGAGGAAGCGGCGGAGCCGGACGAGGCCGGGGAGCAGCGCGGGCCACAGCGCCCGCAGGACGGCCTGGAGGGCCCGTGGGCCGCGGTCGGGCGGCGGCAGCGGCGCTCCGACGGCGATGAGGTCGCGTACCACCGCCGTCTGCTCCAGCTCCTCGGCGAGGATGCGCCGGTAGTACGGCCAGAACTCCTCCAGGGACTGCGGCATGTCCCGGTCGCGGAGCCCGAGCACCCGTCCGACCTGGAGCCACTCCGCGTACAGCCGGCGCTCCTGCGCGGGTGTGAACGGCTCCCCGAGGCAGGCGCGGGCGTGCCGGTGGACGGGGAAGCCGGTGGCGTGCACCCAGCCGTAGTGCGCGGGGGCGAGCGCGTGATAGGGGCGTCCGCGCGAGTCGGTGCCGCGGATGTCCCGGTGCAGGGCGCGCAGCCTGCGCCCCTCGTCGGCGGCGGCCTCTCCCCCGTACACCCAGAGCAGGAGGGACCTGATCGAGCGCTCGGCGCGCCCCCAGGGGGCCGTGCGGAACACGGAGTGCTCGTCGACGCCCGCACCGACCGCCGGGTGCGCCACCTGGAGGGCCATCGCGGCGGGCAGGGCCAGGAGCGTGCGGTATTCACCGGCGACGTCCCACAGGATCCCGTCGGGCGGGGGTGGCGCGGGGTCGGACACACCACCAGTATGCGGCGGTTTGCCCGCTCAGCGCGCGGAGCCGGAGCGGCGCGGACACAGCGGCGGACGGACACAGCGGCAGGCGGACACAGCGGCGGGCGGCGCCCCGAAGGACACCGCCCGCCGTCACAGCCGCGCGCGGGCTCTCGCCGCGCGCGCCGCCGGTGCTACTTGCTGAGCTCGGCCGCCTCGCGGTCCGTGTCGCGGTCCTGCTTGCGGCGGATCGCGTACCAGCCGACGGTGAGCGAGGCCGCCACGATCGGGATGAGGAAGAGCGTCTTGCGGCCCACCTCGGCGTCCTTCCACATCAGGCCGAGCACGGCCAGGAGGAAGGCGATGGTGATGTACTGCGTGACGCCACTGCCCGGCAGTCGGAAGTTCGGCCTGGTCAGGTGGCCTTCCTTGGCCCTGCGGACGAAGGCGAGGTGGCAGACCATGATGCTGATCCAGGTGCCGATGATGCCGAGCGACGCCACGTTCAGGACGATCTCGAACGCCTTGTCCGGCACCACGCGGTTGAGGGCGACACCGAGGACACCCACCGAGGCCGTGAGCAGGATGCCGCCGTAGGGCACCTGGTTGCGGTTCATCTTCGCCGTGAACTTCGGCGCCGAGCCCGCCATCGCCATGGAGCGCAGGATGCGGCCGGTGGAGTACAGGCCGGAGTTCAGCGAGGACATGGCGGCGGTGAGGACGACGAAGTTCATCACGTCACCGGCGCCGGAGACGCCGATCTTGGACAGCACCGTGACGAACGGGCTCTCGTCGGCGGAGTAGACCGAGCCGGGGAGCAGCAGCGCGAGCAGCACGACCGAGCCGACGTAGAAGATACCCACGCGCCACATGATCGAGTTCACCGCGCGCGGGACGACCTTCTGCGGGTCCTTGGTCTCACCCGCGGCGACACCGACCAGCTCCAGGGACGCGTACGCGAAGACGACACCCTGGAGGACGATCACGACCGGCATCAGGCCGTTCGGCAGGAAGCCGCCGTGGTCGGTGATCATGTTCAGGCCCGGGGTCTCGCCGCCCACCTTGTGCTGGGTGGAGACCAGGAAGATGCCGATGAACATGAAGGCGACGAGCGCCGCGACCTTGATGATCGCGAACCAGAACTCCATCTCACCGAACCACTTCACGGAGATCAGGTTCACGGCGAGCACCACAGCGAGCGCGGCGAGCGCGAGCAGCCACTGCGGGATGTCCGTGAAGAAGCTCCAGTAGTGCGTGTAGAGCGCGATGGCCGTGATGTCGGCGATGCACGTGGTCGACCAGTTGAGGAAGTACATCCAGCCGGCGACGTAGGCACCCTTCTCGCCCAGGAACTCACGGGCGTAGCTGACGAAGGAGCCGGACGAGGGCCGGTAGAGGACCATCTCGCCGAGGGCGCGTACGACGAAGAAGGCGATGATGCCGCACACGAGGTACGCGACGGCGAGCGCGGGGCCCGCCGAGTGGAGGCGGCCACCCGCCCCGAGGAACAGGCCGGTGCCGATCGCGCCACCGATCGCGATCATGTTGACGTGGCGGCCCTTGAGGTCCTTGCTGTAACCGGCGTCGCCCGCGTCCGCGGGGGCGGCCTGGGACGCGAGTCGGGCGTCCGCGGCCGTGTCTACGGCGTCGTTGCTCACGTGGAAGGTCCACTCTGTGGTGCCCGGAAGAGGTTCCGGGGTCCGGATGTGCTGCGGGCCCGCGGCACCCCTGACGTGCGCGGACCAACGCGACACCTTCCCTCAAGGACGGTTCCGGATGCGGTGGCGCACATCACATAGCGGCACTTCTCACATGGTGGGCGGCGTCTGTACAGCCCTACGTCACTCGGTGTACAGACCGTCGATGACGTCGGCGTACTTCTCTCTGATGACCCTGCGGCGCAGCTTCAGGGACGGCGTCAGCTCCCCGGACTCCGGACCCCACTCCTGGTCGAGCAGCCGGTACTTCTTGATCTGCTCGGTGCGGTTGAGGCGCGCGTTGGCGGCCTCGACGGCGCGGGCGATCTCGGCGCGCACGGCGGGATGGCCCGCGAGGTCGCCGGCGGCGGCGTCGACGCCGTGCGCGGCCGCCCACGCGGGTGCCATCTCGGCGTCCAGGACGAGCAGCGCCACCAGGTAGGAGCGGCCGTCGCCGTGGACCAGGGCCTGGCCGATCAGGGGGTGCTCCTTGAGGGCGTTCTCGACGAGCGCGGGCGCGACGTTCTTGCCGTTGGACGTCACGATCAGTTCCTTCTTGCGGTCGGTGATCCACAGGAAGCCGTCGTCGTCGAGATGCCCGATGTCGCCGGTCGCGAACCAGCCGTCGGCGTCGCACACCCCGTCCACACCGCTGCCGTCGCCCCGCAGATAGCCCTCGAAGACGTACGGGCCGCGCACCAGGACCTCGCCGTCGTCGGCGACGCGCACCTCCATGCCCGCGAGCGGCTTGCCCACGGAGCCGAGCCGGAAGGCCGCGGGGGTGTTGATGGTGACCACGCCCGTCGTCTCGGTCAGCCCCCAGGCGTCCATCACGACGAGGCCGAAGCCCGCCCAGAAGCGGACCACGTCCACCGGCATCGGCGCCGCCGCGCTGGCCGTCCACAGCAGCCGGTCGAACCCGGCGAGCGCGAGCAGCGGGTCGAGCACCCGTTCCTTGGCCTCGCGGTAGGCCGCTTCCAGTTCGGCGGACGGCTCCTCGCCGCGTTCACGGCAGGCCACGTGGGCGCGGGCCGTCTCGTTCGCCGCCGCCACCGCCCGGCGGCGCTCCTCGGGCAGCCCGGCGAGCGCCGCCCGCACGGCCGCGGCCAGCTTCTCCCACACCCGCGGCACGCCGAAGAACTGGTGGGGCCGCAACTCGCGCACGGTGGCGGCGACCTGGGTCGGCTCGGCGCACAGATAGACGTGGGCGGCGCGGAGCAGCGGCAGGTAGATCCCGAGCATGCGCTCGGCGATGTGCGCGAACGGCAGGTAGCAGATGTGGCCGACGTGCTCGGGGAACTCGATCACGGAGTCCAGGGCGGTGCCGTTGCCCACGACCATGCCGTGCGTCAGGCGCACGCCTTTGGGATCGCCGGTGGTGCCCGAGGTGTAGACGACGGTCAGCGGGTCCGTGGCCCGGATCTCCCGCCAGGTCTTCTCGAAGGTGTCCGGGCTGAACAGGCGGGCGCCGGTGGCGTGCAGCGAGCCGTAGGTGCGGTGCGGGCCCGCGACGGCGGGGTCGACGACCACGAGGCGCTCCAGGGGCACCGTCGGGTCGTCGAGCAGGGGCTCCCAGCGGGGCAGCTCACGGGCGCCCCCGACGATCGCGACCCGGGCCCCGCTGTAGCGGGCGATGTGCGCGATCTGTTCGGGCGCCGACGTTCCGTAGACGGTGACGGGGACCGCACCGAGGTGGACCAGGGCGAGGTCGCTCAGCCAGTGCTCGGGGGTGTTGTCCATCATCATCAGGACCTGCTCGCCGCGTCCGACGCCGAGCGCGGCGTACCCGGCGGCGAGGACCGCGATCTTGCGGCGCACCTCGCTCCAGGTGAGCGTCGTCCACCCGGTGCCCTCGCGCCAGGAGAGCGCGGGGAGTTCGGGGTGGTCCTCGGCGTTGCGCAGCAGCAGGGCGGGGAAGGTGATGCGGGCCGGGTCTTCGGGAAGTCGCAGGATCGTGGTCATGAAACCGCCTCCTGGCACCGTGGGTTCGCCATCGACTACGTGGCGTGACTGGCCCGGAGGCTTTCACAACAGTGGTGGCACAGCAATACTGTTGCACCGATTGATGCAGCAGCCGGGGAGGTGAGGAGCCGCGATGACGACGGACACGGAGCGGTCCGCGGCGACGGACGAGCCTTCGGCGACGGTGGAGCCCTCGGCGGAGAAGTCCTCGACGGAGAAGTCCTCGACGGAGGAGTCGACGTTCACCGTGGACGAGCTGGCCGCCCGCGCGGGCGTCACCGTCCGCACCATCCGCTTCTACAGCACCAAGGGCCTGCTCCCGCCGCCCGTGATCGGGCCGCGTCGCGTCGGCCACTACGGCCCCGGACACCTCGCGCGCCTCGCCCTCATCGAGGAGTTGCAGCACCAGGGCATGACGCTCGCCGCGATCGAGCGGTATCTGGAGCAGCTTCCGCCCGACCTGAGCGCCCACGACCTGGCCATCCACCGTGCGGTGGTGGCCTCGTGGGCGCCGGACGCGGCGGAGGACATGGCGCGCGCCGAGCTGGAGCGGCGGGCGGGCCGGGCCCTGTCGGAGGCGGACCTGGACCGGCTCGCGGCGATGGGGGTGGTGGGCCGTGCGGCGGAGGCGGAGGACCGGCTGCGGGTGGACACCGGGCTGCTGCGGCTCGGCGTGCAGCTCCTCGACGTGCCCATCGCGCACGAGACGATCCTGGCCTCGCGCACGGTCCTGATGGAGCACGCGCGCTCGGCGGCGCACGAGCTGTCGCGGCTCTTCCGGGACGAGGTGGGGGACGCCTGCCGCGAGCGCGAGTCGGACCCCGAGCACGTCGCGGCGATGCGGTCCCTGTCGGCCCATATGCAGCCGATGGTGGTGCAGGCGCTGGTGACGGCGTTCCAGCGGTCGCTGAAGGAAGAGCTGAGGGAGTGGCTCAAGGAGACCTGAACCACTCCCCCGCCTGAACCACTCCCCGCCCCGGGCACGGAGCCCCGCGCCGGTCAGCCGACGCCGAACTCCCCCGCCCGTCAGCCGTCGCTGAACTTCTCCCCCCGGTCGGCCTTCTCCACGAGCAGCGCGGGCGGCGTGAACCGCTCTCCGTAGCGCTCGGCGAGTTCCCGCGCGCGGGCCACGAACGCGGGCAGCCCGGCGCCGTCGTCGTAGCCGTTGATGTACTGCAGGACACCGCCCGTCCAGCCGGGGAAGCCGATGCCGAAGATCGAGCCGATGTTGGCGTCGGCGACCGACGTCAGGACGCCCTCCTCCAGGAGGCGCACCGTGTCCAGCGCCTCGGAGAACAGCATCCGCTCCTGCATGTCGCGGAACGGGATCTCGTGCCCCGGCTTCGTGCTGTGCTTGCCCGGGGGGCGACCCCCGGAACCCCCGAAGTGCTCGCGCAGGCCCGGCCAGAGGCGGGTGCGCTTGCCGTCGTCGCCGTACTCGTAGAAGCCGCCGCCACCGCTGCGGCCGGTGCGCCCGAACTCGTCGATCATGCGGTCGATGACGACCTCGGCGGGGTGTCCTGGCCAGGTGCCGCCCGCCTCCTCGACGGCCCGCTTGGACTCGTTGCGGATCTTGCGGGGCAGGGTGAGGGTCAGCTCGTCCATGAGGGAGAGGACCTTGGCGGGGTAGCCGGCCTGGGCGGCCGCCTGCTCGACCGAGGCGGGCTCGATGCCCTCGCCGACCATCGCGACGCCCTCGTTGATGAAGTGCCCGATGACGCGCGAGGTGAAGAAGCCGCGCGAGTCGTTGACGACGATCGGCGTCTTGTTGATCTGGCGTACGAGGTCGAAGGCGCGCGCCAGGGCCTCGTCGCCGGTGCGCTCGCCCTTGATGATCTCCACGAGCGGCATCTTGTCGACGGGCGAGAAGAAGTGCAGGCCGATGAAGTCGACCGGCCTGGCGACGCCCTCGGCCAGCGCGGTGATGGGCAGCGTGGAGGTGTTGGAGCACAGCAGCGCGTCCGGCTCGACGATGTCCTGGATCTCCTGGAACACCTTGTGCTTGAGCGCCGGGTCCTCGAAGACGGCCTCGATCACGGCGTCGCAGCCCGCCACGTCCTGCGGGTCGGCGGTCGGGGCGATGAGGGACAGGAGCGCGTCCGCCTTGTCCTGGGTGGTGCGGCCCCGGGAGACGGCCTTGGCGCACAGCTTCTCCGAGTAGCCCTTGCCCTTCTGGGCCGCCTCGGCGGAGACGTCCTTGAGGACGACCTCGATGCCCGCGCGGGCGCAGGAGTAGGCGATGCCCGCGCCCATCATCCCGGCGCCGAGCACGGCGACCTTGCGGACGGTCCTCGGCTCGATGCCCTGGGGCCGGTTGGCGCCGGAGTTGACGGCCTGGAGGTCGAAGAAGAACGCCTGGATCATGTTCTTGGAGACCTGGCCGGTGACCAGCTCGGTGAAGTACCGGGCCTCGATGGTCAGCGCCGTCTCGAAGTCGACCTGGGAGCCCTCGACGGCCGCCGCGAGGATGTTGCGCGGCGCCGGGTAGGGGGCGCCCGCCAGCTGCTTCTTCAGGTTCGCGGGGAACGCGGGCAGGTTCGCGGCGAACTTCGGGTTCGCCGGGGTGCCGCCGGGAATGCGGTAGCCGGGGACGTCCCAGGGCTGCTGCGACTCGGGGTGGGCGTCGATGAAGGCGCGGGCCTTCTCGATCATCTCCTCTGGGGTGGCGGCCAGTTCGTGCACGAGGCCGTTCTCCAGGGCGCGCTTCGGGGAGTACTGGGTGCCCTGGAGCAGCACCTTCAGGAGCGCGTCGGCGATGCCCATGAGGCGTACGGTGCGGGTGACGCCGCCGCCCGCGGGGAGCAGGCCGAGGGTGACCTCGGGCAGGCCGATCTTGGAGCCCGGCGCGTCGAGGGCCACGCGGTGGTGGCTGGCGAGGGCGATCTCGTAACCGCCGCCGAGGGCCGCGCCGTTGAGGGCGGCGACGACGGGCTTGCCGAGGGTCTCGATGCGGCGCAGCGAGTTCTTGATGGCGGTGCCGGTCTCGAAGGCCACGCGGGCGTTCTCGGGGCCCACCTGAATCATGTCCTTCAGGTCGCCGCCCGCGAAGAACGTCTTCTTCGCGGAGGTGTAGATGAACCCGCGGATGGCGTCCTTGTCCGCCTGTACGGCGGCCTCGGCGCGGTCGGCGATGGCGGCGATGGAGTCCTTGAACGCCTGGTTCATGGTGTTCGCGGACTGGTGGGGGTCGTCGAGGACGAGGGTGACGACACCGGTGTCGTCCTGTTCCCAGCGGATGGTGGTGCTCTCGGTCATGTCGTTGTCTCCGTGAAGTCTGTGGCAGGCGGAAGCGGAGGGGGCGGCACCCCGACCCCCTACGGCGAGGTGCTACACCCGTTCCACGATCGTGGCGATGCCCATACCTCCGCCGACGCACAGCGTGGCCAATCCGTACCGGAGGTCCCGCCGCTCCAGCTCGTCCACGAGCGTCCCGAGGATCATCGCTCCGGTCGCGCCCAGGGGATGCCCCAGCGCGATCGCGCCGCCGTTGACGTTGACCTTGTCCAGGGACAGGCCCATGTCCTTGACGAAGCGCAGGACGACGGCCGCGAAGGCCTCGTTGATCTCGACGAGGTCGATGTCGTCGATGCTCAGCCCCGCCTTGGCGAGCGCCTTGCGGGTGGCGGGCGCCGGTCCGGTGAGCATGATCAACGGCTCGGACCCGGAGACGGCCGCGGAGACGATGCGGGCACGCGGCGTCAGGCCGTTCCGCTCGCCCGCCTCCTTGGTGCCGATGGCGACCAGCGAGGCGCCGTCGACGATGCCGGAGGAGTTGCCCGCGTGGTGGACGTGGTCGATCTCCTCGATCCAGTGGTACTTCTGCAGCGCGACCGCGTCGAACCCGCCCAGGTCGCCGATGTCCTTGAAGGACGGCTTCAGCTCGGCGAGGGAGTCGGCGGTCGTGCCGGGGCGCAGGTGCTCGTCGTGGTCGAGCACGACGAGGCCGCTGCGGTCCTTGACCGGGACGACGGACTTCTCGAACCGGCCTTCCTTCCAGGCGGCGGCGGCCCGCTCCTGGGAGAGGGCGGCGTACTCGTCGACGTCGCGGCGGCTGAAGCCCTCGATCGTGGCGATCAGGTCGGCGCCGATGCCCTGGGGCGCGAAGTTCGTGTCCCAGTTGGTCATCGGGTCGGCGAACCAGGCACCGCCGTCGGAGGCCATCGGCACCCGCGACATCGACTCGACGCCGCCCGCGAGCACCAGGTCCTCCCAGCCGGAACGGACCTTCATGGCCGCCATGTTGACCGCTTCGAGGCCCGAGGCGCAGAAGCGGTTCTCCTGGACGCCGGCGACCGTGTCGGGCAGTCCGGCCGCGATGGCGGCGATCCGCGCGATGTCGGAGCCCTGGTCGCCGACGGGACCCACCACACCGAGCACGATGTCGTCGATGGCGGCCGGGTCGAGGCCGGGGAAGCGGGCCTGGATCTCGTGGATGAGCCCGACGACGAGGTCGATCGGCTTGGTGCCGTGCAGGGCGCCGTTCGCCTTGCCGCGTCCGCGCGGGGTGCGGATCGCGTCGTACACATACGCTTCGGTGGTCACGCCAGAGCCTTTCAGGGGAGGTCGGTCCGGGGAGGGTCGGGATGCGCGGGTGCGCCCGGGGGCGCGGAGGGGGCGCGGGCGGTCAGCCGAGCAGCGAGCGCCCGATGATCTCCTTCATGATCTCGGTCGTGCCGCCGTAGATGGTCTGGATCCGGCCGTCGGTGAACGCCTTCGCGACGCGGTACTCCGTCATGTAGCCGTAGCCGCCGTGCAGTTGCAGACAGCGGTCCGCGACGCGCTTTTGCAGCTCGGTGGCCCACCACTTGGCCATGGACGCGTGCACGGCGTCCAGCGTGCCCGCGGCGTGGTCGGCGATGCACCGGTCGAGGAAGGAGCGGGTCACGGCGCACTCGGTGGCCATCTCGGCTATCTCGAAGCGGATGTGCTGGAGCTTGGCCAGCGGACGCCCGAAGGCCTCGCGCTCCTTGACGTACGCGGTGGTGATCTCGAGCAGGTACTCGGCGGCGGCGATCCCGGCGACGGCGATGCCCATGCGCTCCTGCGCGAGGTTCGTCATCAGGTGCACGAACGCGCCGTTGAGCTCGCCGAGCAGGTTCTCCTTGGGCACCCGCACGTCGTTGAAGAACAGCTCGGCGGTGTCCTGGGCCTTCTGGCCGATCTTGTCGAGGTTGCGGCCGCGCTCGAAGCCGGGCATGCCGCGCTCGACGACCAGCAGCGACAGGCCGTGCGCGCCGCCCTCGGGGGTGGTCCTGGCGACCACGATGACGAGGTCGGCGAGGATGCCGTTCGAGATGAACGTCTTGGAGCCGTTGAGCAGCCAGTGGTCGCCCTTGTCCTCGGCGGTCGTGCGGATGCCCTGCAGGTCGGAGCCCGCGCCGGGCTCGGTCATGGCGATCGCCGTGATGGTCTCGCCGCTGCAGAAGCCGGGCAGCCAGCGCCGCTTCTGCTCGTCGGTGGCGAGGCCGGTCAGATACGGCCCGATGATGTCGTTGTGCAGGCCGACGGCGAGACCCGCCGCGCCCGCGCGCGTGAACTCCTCGGCGAGGACGGCGGCGTAGCGGAAGTCGGGGTTGCCGCCGCCTCCGTACTCCTCGGGCACGGCGAGGCCGAGCAGGCCCTGGCGACCGGCGGCGAGCCAGGCCTCGCGGGAGACGACGCCGTCCTTCTCCCACTGTTCGTAGTGCGGGAGCACCTCCTTGGCGAGGAAGGTGCGGACCGTCTCCCGGAACGCGTCGTGCTCGGGCTCGAAGAGCTGCCGTTGCATGTGTCGGTGACCTCCCCGGCCCTAGAGCCAGCCCTTGACGGTTTCGATGAGCCCGGCCGGGTCGGGCCCGACCGGGATGACGTTGAGCATGGTGACGCCCGCGGCGCGGAAGACCTCGACGCGTTCGCGCACGTAGCCCGCCGGGCCGCACAGCGACATGAGTTCGCAGAACTCGTCGGGCACGGCGGCCTCGGCCTCCTTCTTGTGCCCGGCCAGGTAGAGCTCCTGGATGCGCGCGGCCTCGCGCTCGTATCCGTACGCGACCGCCAGGTCGTTGTAGAAGTTCTTGCCCACGGCGCCCATGCCGCCGACGTAGAGGGCGATCTGCGGGCGGGCGAGGTCGCGGGCGGCCGCCGCGTCGTCGCCGATGGCGAGGAGTCCGCCCGCCACGACCTGGAGCGGGCCGAGCGCCGGATCCCGGCGGGCGCGGCCCTCGGCGAGGGGCTTGCCCCAGACCTCGTGCGCCTTCTCCGGCAGGAACAGCGTGGGCAGCCAGCCGTCGGCGACCTCGGCCGTCATGCGGACGTTCGCGGGCCCCAAGGAGGCGACGTAGAGCGGCACTTCCGGGCGGACCGGCCTGGTGAGGATCTTCAGGGGCTTGCCGAGGCCGCTGCCCTTCTCCGGCGGGAGCGGCATGTCCGTGATGCCGTGGTGGTCGATGACCTCGCGGCGCAGGATGCGGCGGGTCAGCTCGATGGTCTCCCGGGTGCGGCCGAGCGGCTTGTCGTACGCCTTGCCGTGCCAGCCCTCGACGACCTGCGGCCCGGACGCGCCGAGGCCGATGACGGCGCGGCCCCCGGAGATGGCGTCGAGCCCGGCGGCGGTCTGGGCGATGAGCGCGGGGGTGCGCGAGTAGACGTTGAGGATCCCGGCGCCGATGCGCACGCGCTCAGTGCGGGCGGCCAGATAGCCCATGATCGTGGGCGAGTCGAAGCCGTACGCCTCGGCGACCCAGACGGCGTCGAGGCCCGCCCGTTCCAGGGCCGCGACGGCGTCGGCGCCCGCGCGCGGGTCGCCCGCGTAGGCGAGCGGGGTGGAGATCTCCATCAGGCGCCTTCCTGGGTGGGGTGCGGCGGGACGGGTGCCCGGTCGGGGCCCGGCGCGTCCGAGGCGAGCAGGTCCGGTACGTCCCAGTCCTGGGCCACGGCCGCCGTGTCGGCGCCGGGCCGCGCGGGGCCCGAGCGCACGGACGTGGGTGTCGCGGAGAAGCGCGGCGCGGGCGCGGCCTGGGTGATGCCGCCGTGGTCGACGAAGGTGCCGCGGGCGGCGAGGTGCGGGTGGTGCGGGGCCTCCCCCAGCGAGAGCACGGGGGCCACGCAGGCGTCGGAGCCCTCGAAGACGGCCGTCCACTCCGCGCGCGTACGCGTCCGGAACCGGGCGGCCACCGCCGCGCGCAGCTCGCCCCAGCGCGCCAGGTCCTTGCGGGCCGGGGCGACCTCACCGAGGCCCATAAGCGCGATGAACTCGTCGTAGAACCGCTGCTCCAGGGCGCCCACGGCCATGTACTCGCCGTCGGCGGTCTCGTAGGTGCCGTAGAACGGGCAGCCGCCGTCGAGGAGGTTCGCGCCCCTGCGGTCCTGCCAGCTGCCCGCAGCGACCATGCCGCGGATCATCGAGGACAGGTGGGACGCGCCGTCGACGATGGCGGCGTCCACGACCTGCCCGGCGCCGGTGGACCGCGCGTGGTGCAGCGCGGCGAGAACGCCGACGACCAGGTACAGGGAGCCGCCCGCGTAGTCACCGAGGAGGTTCGCGGGGACGGTGGGCGCCTCCCCCGCGGCACCGATCATGCCGAGCGTGCCGGTGAGGGCGATGTACGCGATGTCGTGACCGGCGCGCTCGGCGAGCGGGCCGTCCTGGCCCCAGCCGGTCATGCGGCCGTAGACGAGCCGGGGGTTGCGGGCGCGGCAGGGCTCGGGGCCGACGCCGAGGCGCTCGGCGACACCCGGGCGATAGCCCTCGATCAGCACGTCCGCGCGGGCGACCAGGTCGAGGACGCGGGCCGGACCCGTGGGCGCCTTGAGGTCGACGAGGACGCTGCGCTTGTTGCGGTTGGTGATGTCGTACGCGGGGTCGATCGCGAGTCCGCCACCGCCGGGGCGGTCGACGCGCACCACGTCGGCGCCGAGGTCGGCGAGCAGCATGGCGGCGAACGGCCCCGGCCCGATGCCCGCGAGCTCGACCACGCGCACCCCGGCGAGCGGTCCGTGAACGCCCTTGTCCGGCACTGCCATTGAGCCCCCAGCGCTGTGACACAACCGATGTAACACCAGTGATGCTAAGAACGCGTTCCACTCCGCACAAGCCCCTGGCGAGCAAGCGCTTAGCCAAGGGGCGGTCCGGGGCGGGTCCGGGCAGGGCGCAGCGCCGTCGTCCACGGGGGCGGGGCGGGGGCGCGACGCCTCATGTGCCGCGCCCCTCCAGTTCCGCCACGCGCTTCTTCGGCGCGATCGCGCGGTAGCTCTCCTCGACCCAGTCGCACAGGAGGTCCGCGGCCGGGGCGCCCTTGCCCTCCAGCGGGACCGACACCCAGCCGGACCTGCCGAGGCCGTACCCCGCGGGTTGCGCGCCCGGGGCGGTCAGGGCGTGGGCGTGGGCCGCCTCGTCGGTGAGCTTGACGGTGACGCCCAGCGGATGGCTGCCGTCGTCCACGCCGAGGAAGACGAACACTTTCTTGTGAACCTTCGCGACGGTCTCGCCCCAGGGGAACTCCTCGGTGGCGCCCGGAAGGCCGAGCGCGAAGCCGCGCACCCGCTCCCACTTGGCCAGCGCGGCCTTCGGCGGTTTCCTCGGCCGCGGCCCTGCCGTCTCCGCCATGGCACCTCCTCGTTCGGAGCCCGTGTGTTCACGCTAGCCTCAGCCACCGGCAACGGCGCGGGACACACGGCTGAGAGGTGCCATGACCAGTCATGACAAGGACCGTCCCTACGACATCGTGCTCTTCGGAGCCACGAGTTTCGTGGGGGCGCTGACCGCCGAGTACCTCTCCGCGCACGCCCCCGACACCCTGCGGTGGGCCATCGCCGGACGGGACGCGGCCAAGCTGCGTCGCCTGCGGGAGCGGCTCGCGGAGGACCGTCCCGGCTGCGCGGAACTGCCCGTCGTGCACGCGGACGCAACCGATCCGGCGGCCCTGCGGGAACTGGCCGCGCAGGCGCGCGTGGTCGCGAGCACCGTCGGCCCCTACCTCAGCCACGGGCAGGGCCTGGTGGCCGCGTGCGCGGAGGCCGGGACGGACTACGTCGACCTGTGCGGCGAGCCCGAGTTCGTGGACCTGATGTACGTGCGGCACGACGCCCGCGCGCGGGAGACCGGCGCGCGCCTGGTGCACGCCTGCGGCTTCGACTCGGTACCGCACGACCTGGGCGCGTACTTCACGGTGCGTCAGCTCCCCGAGGACGTGCCGCTGCGCGTCGACGGGTTCATCAGCGCCGACGCGCGCTTCTCCGGCGGTACGTTCTCCTCCGCACTGCAGCAGTTCGCGCGCGGGCCGCAGATGCTGGCCGCCGCGCGCGACCGGCGGCGGCACGAGCCGCGGCTCGTGGAGCGCCGCGCGTCCACCCCGGCGAGCGCCCCCCGCTACGCCGGGGAGGTCGGCGCCTGGGCGCTGCCGCTGCCGACCATCGACCCGCAGATCGTGGCGCGGTCCGCGCGGGCGCTGCCGCGCTACGGCCCCGACTTCCGCTACCGCCACTACGCCGCCGTGCAGTCCCTGCCCGTCGCCCTCGGCGGCGTGGCGGCGGCGGGCGCCCTGTTCACCGCGGCCCAGGTGCCGGCCGTGCGGCGCTGGCTCACCGGCCTCCTCAAGCCCGGCGAGGGGCCCGACGCGGAGCGGCGTGCGACCAGTTGGTTCTCCATGCGCTTCGTCGGCGAGGGCGGCGGCAGGCGCGTCTTCACCGAGGTGTGGGGCGGCGACCCCGGCTACGGCGAGACCGCGAAGATCCTCGCCGAGGGCGCGATGTCCCTGGCCCTGGACGACCTGCCCGCCGTCGCGGGCCAGGTGACCACGGCCGTGGCGATGGGCGACGCGCTGACCGAGCGGCTCGTCGCCGCGGGGATCGGGTTCCGGGTGGCGGCGGTGCGGTGAGGGGGCGCCGGCGGTGCGGGGCGGACAGGTTGGTGAAGGGCGCCGACGCTCCGGCGACAGGCGTCGGCCGGTGCGGTGAGGGGCGGTGGAGTGCGGTCCCGGCCCGGTCAGCCGCCCGTCGCCTCCCGCAGCGCCGACCTGCACAGCGCGTCCGCCCTGCGGGTGGTCTCGGGGAGGCGGTAGCGCGGGGTGAGGTGGAGGGTGTGGGCGCGGGCCTCGGCCAGGGTCACGCGGTGGCCCACCGAGACGAACACCGGCTTGACGCCCTCGCGGGTGCGCAGCGCGCTGCCGACCTCCTCCGCGCCGTCGAGCAGCGGCGCCGCGCTGCCGCGTGCGGCGCCGGGCGCCTCGTAGGCGAACGTGAACGGGTTCTTGGCGACGCCGATCGTCGGCCGCCCGGTCAGCACGCCGAGGTGGCTCGCGAGCCCGAAGCGGCGCGGGTGCGCGATGCCGTACCCGTCGCACACCACGAGCCCCGGGTCGGCCGTCAGCGCGTCCAGGGCCGCGAGCACCGCGGGGACCTCCCGGAACGCCAACAGGCCCGGCACGTACGGGAAGGCGACCCGGCCGACCGCCGTCGCCTCCTGCACGACCTCCAGGCTCGCACCGTCGAGGACCACGACGGCCGCGGCGACCACGTCGCGCTCGTCGTCGTAGGCGACGTCGACGCCCGTGACGTGTCCGGTGCCGGGCCGGGGCCCGGGCTCGTCGCGCACGACCCGCTCGCGCAGGGCGTCCTGGACGGCGCGGGCCGCGGCCTCGTCGGCGGGCCAGTCGGCGGGCAGGGGCGGGATCGTCGTGGTGAGGGTCGTGTTCATGGTGGGCCGAGCCTAAGGGCCCGACGGGTCGGGGCGGGGCGGCAGGGGGCGGCCTGGGGCTGCGCACGGAGCGGAGCGGGGGTGAGGGGTCCGGGGCCGGGCCCGGGTAGCCTCACGATCATGTTTGTCATGGAGCTGACCTACACCGCCCCCGTGGACCGCGTCGACGCCCTGCTCGCGGACCACGTCGCCTGGCTCGACGCGCAGTACGCGGCCGGGGTCTTCATCGCGTCGGGGCGCAAGAACCCGCGCGACGGCGGCGTGATCCTGGCCGTCGGCGACAGCCGGGAGGAGATCGAGAAGCTGGCGGCGAGCGACCCGTTCACCGTCGGCGGTGTGTGCGCGTACCGCATCACGGAGTTCCTGGCGACGAAGACGGCACCCGAGCTGGCCCGCTACCGGCAGGAGCTGCCGCGCTGAGCCCGGCGGCAGCCCCGGCCGCCCTCACCCCCGTTCGAGCCGCGCCACCCGCCCCTTCTCCCCCGCCGCCCAGCAGCCCAGGTCCCGCGCGCAGTCGACGGTGTCGTACGAACCCGAGTCGACCGTCCGCCAGCTGCGACCGCCGTCCGTCGTGAGGTCCGTGCCCGTGGGGCCGACCGCGAGGGCCGAGCGGCGGGTGTGCGGGAGCCAGGTGACGCCCGAGCGGTACGCGGGGACGGGCTTCGCCGCGGGCCGCCAGCTGCGGCCGCCGTCGGTGGTCGTCGCGGACGCGCGGGGCGAGGGCTGGTCGGCGCGGTAGTCGCCGCCGACCGCGATGCCGTGCGCGCGGTCGCGGAAGGCCAGGCCGAAGACGCCGCGCGCCGGGTCGCCGCCCGGGATCGGGGCGTCGGTGGCGGTCCACGTCAGGCCCCGGTCGGCGGAGTGAAGGACCCGCGCGCGGGCCGCACCGCCGGTCGCCAGCCACACGTCGCGCGGGCCCGAGCTGACCAGGCACTGGCCGCTCGCGGCGAACCCCGACTCGCCCTCCTGCGCCTTCGGCATGCCCCGGTCGGGCAGCACCTTCCAGGAGCGGCCGCCGTCCGCCGTCGACAGGATGCGGTACTTGCCGTTCACGGGGTCGCTCATCGCCAGGCCGTGGCGGCGGTCGAAGAACGTCATGCAGTCGTAGAACGCCTTGGGATCGGTGTTGTGGAAGGACTCCGTCCAGGTGGCGCCGCCGTCGTCGGTGCGCAGGACCCGGGACGCCTCGCCCTCGCCGATGGCGAGCACCACGGCGCGGCGCCCGTCGAACGCCTCGATGTCCCGGAACTCCAGGGCCGACGCCCCGGGCGGTGACACGTCGCGCCAGGTCGCGCCGCCGTCGCTCGTGCGCAGCACGGTGCCCTTCGTCCCTGCGGTCCACGCGGTGCTGCGGCTGACGGCGGCGAGGCCGCGGAAGCGGGCGTCGGTGCCAGTGGGCTTGAGCGACCAGGCGGGCCGGGTGACGGGGTGCGCGTTCCCGGCCGCGGGCCAGGCCGGCGCGCCGCTCCGGTCGCCCGGGGCCGCCGCTCCGGTGCGCGCGGTCGACGCCGAGGCGGTGCCCGGTCCGCCCTGCGCGGGCGGCACCGCCGCGACGGAGGTCAGCGCGAGCGCCGCCGCGCCGAGTCCGGCCCACACCCCGCGGCCCGCCCACCGGGACCGCCCCGGGCCCGCGGCCCGACCCGGTCCTTCCCCGCCGCCTGTACGCGTCGTTCGCCCCGCACGTGTTCCCCGTACCTCACGCATCGCACGCCCCTCCCGGTCCAGCTGCCCCGTGGCCCTCATGGCGGGCCGAAGCTAGCCCACGCCCAAGGCCTCGTCCAGATGGCGGTACTGGGCCTTTCGGCGGTCGCCCGGTCGGGGGCCGACGGGAACCGGGCGTGGTCCCCGGGTGTCGCGGTGACAGAGGTCACTCGCTCCAGAGGGGTCCTCGCGTGCACGGATCCTCCGTTTCCGACGTCTATTCAAGTGTCCGACCCCGGTCGTGCACACCCAGGTCGTCCAGCCGTCAGAGTCGTCCAGCCGTCAGAGTTGAGGGAGCAGGCGTTGTCCACTGTCATCGAGCAAGCCGTTGAGGCCCGCCTGGTCGCCGCCGCGCCCCGGATGCCCACCATCCCCGCCACCCTGCACTACGACGGGCGCGACCCCTTCGCCGTCCGCATGAGCTTCCCGGCCCCGGCGACGCTGGAGGGCGTGGAGGTCTACTGGACGTTCGCCCGCGAACTGCTCACGCAGGGCGTGGAGAACGCGGTGGGCGACGGCGACGTACGCGTGCGGCCGTACGGCTACGACCGCACGGTCCTGGAGTTCCACGCCCCCGAGGGCACGGCCATCGTGCACGTCCAGACCGGCGACCTGCGCCGCTTCCTCCAGCGCACGGCCGCTCTCGTCCCGGTGGGGCAGGAGCACCTGCACGTCGACCTGGACCGGGATCTGGCCGACCTGATGCGCGACGCGTGCTGAACCGGGGCCCCGGCCCCGGTCGCGCCCGCCGAATCCCCGCCGTCTTCGCGGCCCGCCTCAGCGACCCAGCAGGCCGTTGAGCTCCCCGTAGTCCAGACCGCCCGCGAGCGACGCGTACGTCCCCTCCGTCAGGAGCTCCCGCGCGGCCCCGCGGACCAGGGCGTGCACCGCCTGCGCGATGCCCGAGCCGACACTGACGCGCGCGACACCGAGACCGGCGAGTTCCGCGACCGCGGGGGCGCCCGGACCCGCCATGACGTTCAGCGGCCCGTCGACGCCCTCGACCAGCGCCTTGACCGTGTCCGGAGCCACCGCGCCGGGCACGAAGACCCCGTCCGCGCCCGCGGCGAGGAACGCGGCGGCCCGCTCCAGGGTCAGCGCGAGCCGGGCGTCCGGACCCTCGCCGACACCCCGCAGATAGGTGTCGACGCGCGCGTTCACGAACAGCGGCACACCCGCCGCGTCGGCGGCACCGCGCGCGGCCGCGATCCGCTCCGCCTGCTCGGCGACGGGCCGCAGCGGCTCGGCCGCCCCGTACAGCGCGTCCTCGATGTTCACGCCCACCACCCCGGCGGCGAGCGCGGCGCGCACCGTGTCCGCGACGCCCGCCGCGTCCTCGGCGTAACCGCTCTCGATGTCGGCGCTCACCGGCACATCGACCGCGGCCGTGATGGCGGCGACGGCGGCCAGCGCCCGGTCCCGGGGCAGCCGGTCGCCGTCGGCCGCGCCGAGGGCCCAGGCCAGGCCCGCGCTGGTGGTGGCGACGGCGGCGGCACCGGCCGACTCGACGACGCGGGCACTGGCGAGGTCCCAGGCGTTGGGCAGTACGAGCGGGGTGCCGGGGGTGTGCAGGGCGCGGAAGGCGGTGGCGGTCGCGTGCTGGTTCGTCATGGCCGGTACTCAAGCAGGGGCGCGGGGCGGGGTCTGGCGGGAATCCGACATGACCGGCGGTCGCACCGGCGCGCGGCGCCGTGCGCCGCCACGAGAAAACCCCTTTGCGCGGCGGCGGTCCGGCCCGGCACGCTGGTGGCGGAAACCGCCCGGAGCAGCAGCCCGGCAGCGCACCGATGCGGCCCAGTCACCGAAAAGTCCGTTGACATGGCCCCGCATTGCTTCTACGGTGTATAGCGCTACTGTTGCCGTCGATTGGAGAAGGACGTTGCTCGTCTGAGGTCTTGAGACACCGCGTCGCAGCTGACGACGGACTCACCGCTCGGCGTGAGTTCCCTGCTGCGCACGATGTGTGCGACCTCGGCGTACGAGCCGTCCGTTCGGGCGCAGGGCCTTCCTTCTTCTCCGGCCTCCCGGCGTGACCGCCTCCCGACGTCCGGCCCCGGCATCCCCGGCGCCCCGGCGGCGGGCCGACGCACACACGACCCTCGCGGTGTCCCGCACGCGTTGCCCACACCCACCGCACCACAAGCAACCGCGAGGCCCGTATGCCCTTGTCCCCCACCACCTCCATCACCTGCACGTCGCTCGCGTTCAGCTGGCCCGACGGCACCAGCGTCTTCGACGGCTTCCAGGTCGCGTTCGGCCCCGGCAGGACGGGGCTCATCGGCCGCAACGGCTCCGGGAAGTCGACCCTCCTGAAGCTCGTCGCGGGGGAACTGCCGCCCGCCGACGGCACCGTGCGCACCGCGGGCGAGGTCGGATACCTGCCGCAGAACGTCACCCTCGACACCGGCCTGCGCGTGGACGAGGTGCTCGGCATCGCCGGGACCCGCGCCGCCCTGCACGCCATCGAGGCGGGCGACGCGAGCGAGCGGCACTTCACCGCCGTCGGCGACGACTGGGACGTCGAGGAGCGCGCCACGGCGACCCTCGACCAGCTCGGCCTCGGCCACATCGGCCTCGACCGCACCACGGGCGAGGTGTCCGGCGGCGAGTCGGTGCTGCTCCGCCTTGCCGCGCTGCTGCTGAGGAAGCCCGACATCCTGCTGCTCGACGAGCCCACCAACAACCTCGACCTGCACGCCCGCCGGCGTCTGTACGCGGCGGTCGACGCCTGGCCCGGTGTGCTCGTCGTGGTCAGCCACGACCGGGAGCTGCTCGACCGCGTCGACCAGATCGCCGACCTCCGCGACGGCGAAGTGACCTGGTACGGCGGCAACTTCAGCGCGTACGAGGCGGCGCTCGCCGTCGAGCAGGAGGCCGCGGAGCGCATGGTGCGGGTCGCCGAGTCCGACCTGCGCAAGCAGAAGCGCGAACTCGTCGACGCCCAGGTCAAATTGGCCCGCCGCAAGCGGTACGGCCAGAAGATGAACGACCAGAAGCGCGAGCCCAAGATCGTCATGGGGGCGCGCAAGCGGGCCGCCCAGGTGTCCGCGGGCAAGCACCGCATCATGCACGAGGAGAAGCTGAGCGAGGCCAAGGAGCGCCTGGACGACGCCGTCGAGGCGGTGCGTGACGACGACGAGATCCGCGTCGACCTGCCGTACACCGCCGTCCCGCCGGGCCGTACCGTGCTGACGCTCCTGGACCTGACACTCCGTTACGGGGCGCGCGTGAAGGGCGGGTTCGACCTGCGCGGACCCGAGCGGATCGCGCTCGTCGGCCGCAACGGCGCGGGCAAGACGACGCTGCTGAGGACGATCAGCGGCGAACTGGAACCGCTCGCCGGGGAGGCGCGGGCGCACGTCCCGCTGCGCTTCCTGCCGCAGCGTCTCGACGTACTCGACGACGAGCTGACCGTCGCCGAGAACGTCGCCCGGTTCGCGCCGGACGCCACGAACAACCGGGTCCGGGCGCGGCTGGCCCGCTTCTTGTTCAAGGGCGCGAAGGCCGACCAGCAGGCGGCGACGCTCTCCGGGGGTGAGCGGTTCCGGGCGGCGCTCGCGGCGCTGCTGCTCGCCGAGCCCGCGCCGCAGCTCCTGATGCTCGACGAGCCGACGAACAACCTGGACATGGCGAGCGTCCACCAGCTCTCGACGGCCCTGGAGAGCTACGAGGGCGCGCTGATCGTCGCCAGCCACGACCTGCCGTTCCTGGAGTCGATCGGGATCACGCGCTGGCTGCTGCTCGACGGCGAACTGAGGGAGGTCAACGGCATCGACGCGATCGCCGACGCCATCACCAACGGCATCGCGGAAGAGCACGACGAGGGCGACGCGGCCGCGGGAGCGGGAGCGCCCGAGGACGTCGCGGAAAACACGACAGAAGCTGTCGGGTATCCCGACTAGCTTCGCGTGCATGCGAGCAGTCAGCCACCCACCGCACACCGCCTCGGACCACCAGCACATCACCATCAGCAAAGGACGTGAGAACAATCTGAAGGAGGTGGACCTGCGCATCCCGAAGGGCCGTCTGACGGTCTTCACCGGGGTGTCCGGGTCGGGGAAGTCGTCGGTCGTCTTCGACACGATCGCCGTCGAGTCGCAGCGCCAGCTCAACGAGACGTTCACGTGGTTCGTCCGCAACCGGCTGCCGAAGTACGAGCGGCCGCACGCGGACGCCATCGAGGACCTGGCGCCCGCGATCGTCGTCGACCAGAAGCCGATCGGCGGCCACTCCCGCTCCACCGTCGGCACGATGACCGACATCCACTCGGTGATCCGGGTCCTGTTCTCGCGGCACGGCACCCCGAGCGCGGGCCCGGCCACCGCGTACTCGTTCAACGACCCGAGCGGCATGTGCCCCGAGTGCGCGGGGCTCGGCCGCACGGTGCGGCCCGACTACGACCGCATCCTGGACCCCGCCAAGTCCCTGGCGGGCGGCGCGATCCTCTTCCCGCCGTTCGCCGTCGGGACCTGGCACGGCCAGACGTACACGAACACCCCCGATCTGGACCCGCACAAGCCGGTCGGTGAATTCACCGCCGCGGAACGGCAGTTCCTGATGCGCGGCGACGGACGCGGCAAGCGGGCGGCCAAGGCCGGCAAGGTCAACGTCAACAACACCGGCGGCACCCACGACATCGGCTACGAAGGGCTCGCCGACCGCTTCGAGCGGCTGTATCTGCACCGGGACCTGTCGGCGCTCTCCCAGAGGACCCGCGACACGGTGCAGCCCTTCCTGGTCGAGGGCCACTGCCCGCAGTGCGACGGCGCGCGCCTGAACCCGGCCGCGCTCGCCACCCGCGTCGGGGGCCTGTCCATCGCCGACTGCGCGCGCATGGAGGTCACCGACCTGATCACGGCGCTCGGCCGCATCCACGACCCGGTGGCCGGACCGATCGCGGGGGCCGCCGTCGCCGCGCTGGAACGCATCGAGGCGATCGGCCTCGGCTATCTGAGCCTGGGCCGCGAGACGTCCACGCTCTCCGGGGGCGAGGGCCAGCGCCTGAAGATGGTGCGCCACCTGGGCTCCAGCCTCACCGGCATGACGTACATCTTCGACGAGCCCAGCGTCGGCCTGCACCCGAGGGACGTGGGGCGCCTCGGCGACCTGCTGCTGCGCCTGCGCGACAAGGGCAACACCGTGCTCGTCGTCGAGCACGACCCGGACGTGATCGCCCTCGCCGACCACATCGTCGACATGGGGCCCGCCGCGGGCGGCGACGGTGGCCTCGTCGTCTTCGAGGGCACCCCCGAGGAGCTGCGGGCCGCCGACACCCTCACGGGCCGCTGCCTGCGGCGCACCAGCGGCGTCAAGGAGCACCCGCGCGAGCCGGTCGGGGGCGAGTGGATCAAGGGGGCGGACCTGCACAACCTGAGGGACGTGAGCGTGCGGGTGCCGACCGGGGTGCTCACGGCCGTCACCGGGGTCGCGGGCTCCGGCAAGAGCACGCTGGTGTCGCGGGCCTTCATCGAGCAGCACCCCGACGCGGTGGCCGTGGACCAGTCCTCCATCGGCATCTCGGGGCGGTCCACTCCGGCGACGTATCTGGGGATCATGGACCGGGTACGGGCGCTGTTCGCGAAGCAAACGGGCACCGAGCCGGGCCTGTTCAGCTTCAACTCCCGGGGCGCGTGCGAGAGTTGCCAGGGGCGTGGGATCATCTACAGCGACCTGGCCTTCATGGACCCGGTCACCACGACGTGCGAGGCCTGCGAGGGGAGGCGCTTCAAGGACGAGGTGCTCCGGCTGACCGTGGGCGGGCACTCCGTCGTCGACCTCCTGGACATGACCGCCGAGCAGGCACTCGCCTTCTTCGCGGACTTCCCCGACGCGGCGGTACGGCGTCGGCTGGGCGCCCTGCGCGACGTCGGCCTGACCTACCTCACCCTCGGGCAGCCACTGTCCACGCTCTCCGGCGGCGAGCGCCAGCGCATCAAGCTCGCCACCCAGCTGCACCGCACCGGCACCACGTACGTCCTCGACGAACCGACGACCGGCCTGCACATGGCCGATGTCGACGGACTGCTCGCCATGCTGGACCGGCTCGTGGACACCGGGAACACCGTGCTCGTCGTCGAGCACAACCTGGAAGTCGTCAAGCACGCGGACTGGGTGATCGACCTGGGCCCCGAGGGCGGCAAGCACGGCGGCCGGATCGTCTTCGAGGGGACCCCGCGGGAGCTGCTCGGGGCGCGCGGCTCGCACACGGCGGAGCATCTGCGGCGGTCGGTAGGGGCGCCCGGGAGCACCGCGCGCTGACGTGAGCGCCGGGGGCTCCGACCGACCCCGGTTTGGGGGGCTCTTTACGGAGGACTTAACCTACGGGAACGTAACCTACGATGCCGTAGGTACTCCGCTCGCGGCGCCGTGGTTCCCCCCTCGGACCGCACCCCTCCCCTCCCGTTCCCCCTCCCGTCCCCAGGAGCCCCCGTGACGATCACCCCTTCCCACCTCGGCAGCACGGACACATGGACCGACGCCCGGCTCCTGTACGCCCTGGAAGAAGTGGTCGAGAAAGAGCTCAACCGGCACCTGGCCGTCGCCAAGGACTGGATGCCCCACGAGTACGTGCCGTTCTCCGACGCCCGGAACTTCCCCGGATTCTTCGAGGACGGCGAGGCCTGGGACAAGGGGCAGTCGCCGGTCACGGACATCGGCCGCATCGCCCTCGTGGTGAACCTGCTCACCGAGGACAACCTCCCCAGCTACCACCACGAGATCGCCTCGCTCTTCGGCCGCGACGGCGCCTGGGGCACCTGGGTGCACCGCTGGACCGCCGAGGAGGGCCGCCACGGCATCGTCATGCGCGACTACCTCCTCGCGTCCCGCGCCGTCGACCCCGACCAGCTCGAGCAGTTCCGCATGGCGCACATGAGCGAGGGCTTCGAGTCGGACAACCGGCACTCGATGCTGCACTCCGTGGCGTACGTCGCCTTCCAGGAGCTGGCCACGCGGATCTCCCACCGCAACACGGGCCACCAGTCCGGCGACCCCGTCTGCGACCGCATGCTGGCGCGCATCGCGACCGACGAGAACCTGCACATGGTCTTCTACCGCAACCTCCTGCGCGCCGCCTTCGAGCTCGCCCCCGACCTCACGATGTGCGCCGTGCGCGACGTCGTCGTCGGCTTCCGCATGCCCGGACACGGCATCCCCGGCTTCGAGCGCGCCGCGGCCCAGATGGCCATCGGAGGCGTCTACAACCTGCGCATCCACCACGACGACGTGCTCCAGCCCGTGCTGCGCTTCCTCAAGGTCATGGAGGTCCCCGGGCTCGGCCCCGAGGGCGCCCGCGCCCAGGAGGAGCTCGGCCTCTTCATGGGCGGCCTGGACGCGGAGGCCGCGAAGTTCGACGAGCGCCTGGCCGCCCGCAAGGCGCGCATGGCCACGCGGGGCTGAGCCCGGAGCCGTTTACGGCCCCTCCCCGCGGTGCCATGTTGGTCGGAGTTGAGCGGACGGACACAGCCGCCGTCGACCGCAGGGGGTGCACGGGAGTGGCACGGACCCATGAGTGGATGTTCTACGAGGTCATGTGGCGCAGCTGGGCGGACCGGGCACGGGTGCCGTATCCCGTGCCCTGGTGGGCCCAGACCGCCTTCCGGCGCTGGAGCGACGACTTCGACGCGGGCACGTACGAGTCGCGGGAGGCCGCCTTCTCCTCGAACGCGCTCTACCGCTACTGGCACATGGTGGGCGTCAAGGACCACCGCCAGGAGTCCCTGGTCGGGCAGGCCGGGGAGATCGAGCCGGTGTACGACAAGTACAGCCTGGCGTTCTTCCTGTACGACCCGGCGACGGGCACCGTCGCGGTGCCGCAGCTCGCGGCGTGCGGCACGGTCGCCCAGCACATGGAGGCGCCGCACGTACCGGAGGTCGTGACGACGTTCCGCGCGGCGGGCGGCCTCGGCTTCACCCAGCGGACCTTCGCGGTGCCGGTCGGGGCGCGGCAGCGGGACCTCACCGTGACCCGGCTGAGCGTCACGGGACCCGGCGGGCCGCCGCGCGAGGGCTGGCTGTGCGCGGCCGTGCTGCCCGCGGGGCCGACCGGTTTCCAGCGGCACGACCGCCGCGACCCCTCGGGCACCGACCGGAGGCTGACGTTCCTGCGGTATCTGCCCGACGAGGCGCGGGTGGAGACGAACAGCGGCTGGGGTCCGGCGTTCGACACGCCACCCGGGTACTACGGGGTGTACGGCAACCCGGACTTCTCGCTCGACCCGGCCACGTATCTGGTCCGCAGCCCGTTCCACGACCTGGCCGTCAGCGGCAAGCTCAACGCCGCGGCGCAGGCGCAGGACCAGGTCGCCGGGTTGTGCAGCGCCGCCTTCGCGTGGCCGTTCCGGATCGCGGGCGACGAGGCCTTCGAGGTCGACGTGCGGCTGCCCGTCGACCTGTACAGCGGGGCCGCCGACCTCGCGGAGCTGCGGGCCACACCCGCCGCCGATCTCGCAGGGGCCAACCGGGCGTTCTGGGCGGCGAAGCTCATCGGGCAGGGCGTGCAGCCGCTCCTGCCTCCCCCGGTGGGCCACTTGACGGACCTGTTCCGACAGGCGCGCTCGCAGCTGCTCGTCCTCTCCGACCACGGTGAGATCCACCCGGGTCCGACGGTGTACGACTCGTTCTGGATCAGGGACTCCTCGGTGGAGGCGACGGCGTGCTCCCTGGTCGGGGACTCGGCGCTCGCGGAGCACCAGCTGGGCACGCACTATCCGGGGCGGTTCAACCGCGGCACGGGCCGGATCGGGCCGTGCGCGGAGTACGGCTTCTACGGCGGGCCGCACGAGCGGGACGACCACGAGTGGGACAGCAACGGTCAGGCGCTGTGGGCGATCGGCCGCTACGACCGGACGGCGGGCCGCGCCGCCGCGTTCGGCGCGAAGCTGTACACGCCGTACGTCATCGACGGCGCGCGCTGGCTGCGCGACAACCGGGACGGCAACGGCCTGCTGCACAGCGGCTGGAGCGCCGAGCACCTGGGCGAGCGCGACAAGCCGCACTACTGGGACGACCTGTGGGGCCTCGCGGGCCTGTACGAGGCGGCGCGGCTGGCCGAGCGCCTCGGGACGCCGGACGTGCGGGAACTCTGGGCCGCCTTCGACGACCTGAAGCTGGCCACGGCGGCGTCGATCCGCTGGGTCCTCGCGGAGCAGCGGCGGCGCGGCGAGTGGGAGACGTACATCCCGACCGGGCCCGGCGACGTCGGGCGGCGCGACTCGACGATGATCGGCGCGGCGGCGTACTTCCATCCGCTGCGCCTGCACATGGGCAACAAGCTCGGTGACGACGTCGACCGGGCGGCGCGCTGGACCCTCGACACCATGTACGGCCGGTTCGTGACGGGCGGCTTCCGGCACGAGGCGGCCTGGAACGCCTACGGCCCCTACCTCACCACGCAGTTGGCGCACGCCTATCTGCTCGCCGGGGACCCGGCGCGGATGGACGCCCTGCTCGGCTGGGCCGTGGCCGCCTCCATGGCGCGCGTCGACGACCGGGCGGTGGCGCTCGGCGCCTGGAACGAGCAGCACGCGTTCCCCGTGGCGTCGGGCTTCACCGAAGTCCCCCACCGGCACTGGTACATGGGGGACATCCCGCACGGCTGGGCCGCGGCGGAGTATCTGCTGCTGCTCCGCGACATCCTGTTCTTCGAGGCCGACGAGGACCGCGATCCGCATGTGTACATCGCCCCGGGCGTGCGTCCGCACTGGGTGCCCGACGGCGAGTCGGTGAGCGTCGAGGACGCGCCGACGCTGTTCGGCGCGCCCTTCGGCTACCGGCTCACGCACGACGCGGGCGCGCGCACGGTGACCGTGGACATCAGCCGGGCCCCGGGGCGGGTCCGGTACGTCTACCCGTGCCGCTTCGGCAGCGTGCGGTCGGCGTCGGCGGACGGCCGCGACCTGCCGGTGAGCGGGGACGACGTCCACGTCCCCGAGGGCACGCGGCGGTTCGAGGTGAGCTACGCGTAGCCCGGGACGCGCCGCGCCCGGCCCGGGGGCCCGTGCGGGACCCGGGCCGGGCGCGGCCTGTACGCGGCCGTGGTCTCAGGCCTGCTCGCGGCGCAGGCTCTGCCGTTCCTTCTCGGAGAGCCCGCCCCAGACGCCGAACCGCTCGTCGTTGTCGAGGGCGTACGTCAGGCAGGTCTCGCGCATGTCGCACAGGAGGCAGATGCGTTTGGCCTCGCGCACCGAGCTGCCCGGCTCGGGGAAGAAGAAGTCGGGCCCGGTCTGCGCGCAGAGCGCCTGCTCCTGCCAGGCGAGTTCGGGCTCGGTCAAAGCGGTGTCAGAGTGCATGCCGTGATCGTGCTGGACGGCGCGAAACAAGGGATCAACGTTTGCTCAACGCGGCGCGCCGACGCCCGCGGGACCGCTTCCACCCGTCCCGCGACACGCGCCCCGGCCGCCTCCCGGGGACGCCTCAGCCCGTGCTCCGGCGCGTCCCGGCTCCGCTCCCCCGGCCCTCAGCCCTGCGGCGGCTGTGGCTGCATGAGCGCGAACCGCGCGCCGTAGGGATCGGCGAGCTTCGCGAAGGCGCCCACCCCCGCGAGGTCCATCCGCTCGGCCCGGACCGTGCCCCCGCTCGTCCGCGCCTTCTCCACGACCGCGTCGATGTCGGCGACCTGGAAGTACGGCATCCAGTAGACCCCGGCCTCCTGCTCGACCGGGTCCTGGTCCAGCGGCCACAGGCCGCCGAACATGTCGTCCGGGGTGCCGTCGGCGGGGTACACCATGGTGTACGACCCGCCCTCGAAGGGCTGGGTGATGGTCTTCCAGCCGAAGACGGTGGCGTAGAACGCGGCTCCCGCCTCGATGTCCGGGGTGTACAGCTCGGTCCAGATCAGCCCGCCGGGCTCGTTCACCAGCTCCAGGCCCTTGTTCCGCCGCGGCTGCCAGACGGAGAAGGCGACGCCGCCCGAGTCGGCGAAGCCCGCCATGCGGCCGAGGTCGAGGACGTCGGTCGGCTCCCAGAGGGTGCGGCCGCCGGCCTGCTCGACCTGCTTGGCGGTGGCGTCCGCGTCGGGCGTGCAGAAGTACAGCGACCAGGAGGGGGTGCCGGTCTCGGGCGTGACCGTCATGCCGCCCGCGGTCGTCCTGCCGCCGATCTTGAACGTGCCGTACCCGCCGACGTCCTCGCCGCCCTTCTCGAAGTCCCAGCCGAACACCGCGCGGTAGAAGGCTGCCGCGCCGTCGATGTCGGTGGTGCCCAGATCGACCCAGATCGGGGCACCGGTGAGCGTGAGATCACTGAGCATGATCGACTCCTTTGTCGCTCTTGTCGCTCTTTTCGCCTCATGAGTCCGTCGCTTCCGAGTCTTCCACCGGGCACTGACAATCCGCGCGCGCTGCCCCGGTCCGGACACCCCCGTCACCGTCCGTCGCCCGGCCCGGTGGCATTTCCGTCACCCTGCGCAGCCGTCCGCCATCACCTTGTGAAACCGGACAAGATTCTGAGAGCGCTCTCAGCAACATCTCTTGACGCCACGTTTTCCCCGCGGCAACAGTGGGGGCACGTCGACGCACCACCCCGCGCCCGGGCCGTACTCCTGCTCAACTCCCCCCACATTCCAGCCAGGAGAGAAATTCCGTGATCTCGCGCAGAGTGTTCCTGACGTCGTCCGCGGCCGCCGCGGGCGCCCTCACCTACCCCGCCTGGGGCAGCGCGCTCAGCCCGCGCGCCGACGCCGCGCCCGCGACCTGCGAACTCGCCTTGCAGAACAAGTCCCTGCCGGGCCAGGTCCGCGCGTACGTCACCGGGCACGAACCGGGCACCGACCGCTGGCTGCTGCTGAAGCCGGACGGCGGGGTCTACCGCCCCGAGTC
Organism: Streptomyces flavofungini; assembly: GCF_030388665.1. Classification (NCBI taxonomy): domain Bacteria; kingdom Bacillati; phylum Actinomycetota; class Actinomycetes; order Kitasatosporales; family Streptomycetaceae; genus Streptomyces; species Streptomyces flavofungini. The sequence continues at coordinate 1,552,458 of NZ_CP128846.1, forward strand.
GCCGTCGGGGCCGCAGACACCGCTGCCGGTGGACTGCGCCATCCCCCTCGGCGCGGCCGGCTCGGCCCCCAAGGTCCTGACGCTGCCCCAGATGTACGGCGCCCGCGTCTACTTCGTCCGCGACGACAAGCTGGACTTCTTCCTCAACCCGGGCCCGAGCCTCGTCGAGCCCGCCTTCGCCACCAAGGAGGACCCGAACTACGGCCGCACGTGGTCCTTCTGCGAGTTCACCTTCAACAGCACCCAGCTGTACGCGAACATCAGCTACGTCGACCTGGTGACCGCGCTGCCCATCGGCCTGACCCTGGCGGGCGACGCCACCCACACCGTCGCGCCGCTGCCCGACGGCGCGGTGGACAAGATCGCCGCCGATCTGGTGGCGCAGGCGGGCAAGGACGGGCAGCCCTGGGACAAGCTGGTGATCCGCGGTGACGGCGGCGTGCTGCGGGTCATCTCGCCGCAGAACCTCATGGCCCCGTATTTCGACCGCCCCGACCAGATGCCCTTCCGCGACCTCTTCAAGGGCTACGTCGACCAGGTCTGGGACAAGTACCGCTCCACCGACCTGCGGATCGACCTCCAGGGCGGCCGGGGCGTGCGCGTCGGCCGGGTCAGCGGGGACACCCTCACCTTCGAGGGCGGCCACACCTTCGCGAAGCCCTCGTCGAAGGACATCTTCACCTGCAACCACGGCCCGTTCACCAACAACCCGAACGACTCCGACGACAAGAAGGGCCTCCTCGCCCGCCTCGCCGCCGGCTTCAACCGCAGCATCATGCTGACGCATCCCTCGCAGCCCAATGGCACGACCTCGGGCGACTACTACCGCGGCGACGTGACCAACCACTGGGCCCGCGTGGTGCACGCCAACTCGCCCATCGGGTACGCCTTCCCGTACGACGACGTCCGCCCGGACGGCCAGCCGGACGTGTCGGGCGCGGCGCACGACGGGAACCCGCGGCGGTTCACGGTGTCGGTCGGCTCGTAGCGGCCGCGCGACGCGCCTGAAGGGGGCGGGCAGTTCCTTCCGGTGCCCGCCCCCTTTCACGCGGCGGGACAGGCCTAGGCGGACTCCCGGCGTACGAGTTCCGTGGGCAGCACCACACGCGCGGCCTCCTCCTCGGCCGCGGCGCCGCCCGGGGCGTCCGGGGCGTCCGGGGCCCCGGCCTGCCCCTGGTCGCGCAGCAGCATCGCCGCCATCAGGCGCCCCATCTCCTCGATGTCCTGGCGCACCGTCGTCAGGGGCGGATCCGCCTGCTCGGCCAGGGGCAGCATGTCGTCGAAGCCGACGACCGCCACGTCCTCGGGCACCCGCCGCCCCCTCTCGCGCAGCACGCGCAGCGCCCCGGCCGCCGACAGGTCGTTCGCGGCGAAGACCGCGTCCACGTCGGGGCATCGGTCGAGGAGCGCGCGCATGGCGCGTTCACCGCCCGCGGGAGTGAAGTCGCCCTCGGCGACCAGGCGGGGGTCGCCGTCCGGTACGACGTCGCGGTAGCCGTCGAGGCGGTCGACGGCGGAGGTCTGGTCGAGCGGACCCGTGATGTGGGCGACGCGGGTGCGGCCGAGGCCGGTGAGGTGGCGTACGGCCTGGCGGGCGCCGCCGCGGTTGTCGCAGTCGACGTACCGGACGCTGCCCGCGCCGCCCGTCCAGCCCGGCCGCCCGCCGAACACCGTGGGCAGGCCGGCGCCGTGGATGATGCCGGGCAGCGGGTCGTCCAGGTGCAGCGAGAAGACGAGGGCGCCGTCGACGTGGCCGCCCGCGAGATAGCGCCCGACCCGCTCGTGGTCGTCCCTGCCCTCCGTCAGGAGCAGCACCAACTGGACGTCCCTGGCGGTCAGTTCCTTGCTGATGCCGCGCAGCTGGCGTGCGAAGAACGGGTCGGCGAAGACCCGGGTCTCGGGCTCGGCGATGACCACGGCGACGGCGTCGTGGCGCCGGGTGACGAGGCTGCGGGCGGCGCGGTTGGGGACGTAGCCCAGTTCCCGCACCGCGCGCCTGACCTTCTCCGCGAGCGCCTCGCGCACCCCGGCGTCGCCGTTCACCACGCGCGACACCGTCGCCCGCGACACCCCGGCCCGCGCGGCCACGGCCTCCAGCGTGGGACGCGCTGCTGCCTGGGGCACCTCGGGACTCCTCGTCGACGGTTGCCGATCAGGATAGCTCCGGGCCCACCACGCCCCATCGAACATTCACACCGTCCGCAAGTGTCCGTTCGAGGTTCGGGAGGGATCGGTTCACCCTTCTCGGCCGGCGGTGGTCTCGTGCGGGCCATCCCGGGCTCGGGTCATGGCGGGTCGCGCACCGCGTGCGCCAGGATCGGGGGCACGGAACGTGAGCCACCGCGGCGCCCGGCCCCTCGGCCGGGCGCCGCCCAGGTGCAGGGAGTACGCATGACGTCCGCACGGCCCAAGATGTCCGTACGCAGACTGGCCGTACTCACGGGAGCCCTGGTCACAGCCCTGGCAGGGGGCGTCCTCGTGGGGCCGGCCCCCGTGCGCGCCGACGCTCCCGCCGACCCGGCACCCCGCGCCGACGACCCCTGGTCGCAGTGGCGCAACGTGGGCAACGGACTGTGCATGACCACGGCCGACGACCCGGCGAACGGCTTCCAGGGCACCGCCACGTTCGCCGCCTGCGACGCGGGGGACCGCCGCCAGCAGTGGGCCTTCGAGCTGCGGGCCCACAACGGCTTCCGGATCGTGTCGCGGGACAACGGCACGTGCCTGACGGACATCGCCGGCTGGGGCCTCGCCTGGATGGGGCCCTGCGACGAGAACGACCTCAACCAGGCCTGGCGGCTCTCGCTCAACGGGGCGGGGGAGGCCAACTGGCTGTCGTGGGACGACGGGAAGCGGCTGAGCACGCCGTACGTCGCGGGCACCTCGTACGTGACGGCCCGCAACGACCTCGACCCCGCCGACCCGCGGTACCGGTGGCGGTTCGTACGGCCGTAGCCGCCACTGCCGCAGGCACTAGAGTGCGAAGGTGACCTCCGAACGCGAGAACCCGTCCGCCCGCGTCAGCGAAGGCGACCGTGACACGGCCGTGCGGCGCCTGCAGGAGGCGTACGCCGAAGGGCACATCTCGCACGAGGAGATGGACGCCCACCTCCAGCGGGTGCTCACCGCCGAGACGGCCGACGACATCGCGTCGGCCCTGGCGTCGCTCCCCGCGGAGGACCCGGGCACCACCTCCACGATCGCCGCCGCGGCCGGACGGATCCGACGGCGCGGCGCCTGGCGGGTGCCGCGCAACCTCAAGGTCCAGTCGGCACTCGGCCGGGTGCGCCTGGACCTGTCCCAGGCGGTCTTCGAGCATCCGGTGGTCGACATCGAGCTGAACCTCGGCACCGGCGGGGCCAGGATCACCGTGCCGCGCGACGCGGTCGTGGACCTGGAGGGCCTGAGCTCCGGCTGGAAGGACACGCTGTACAAGGCCGGCCCCCGTGCCCGCCCCGGCGGCGGGCCGACGATCCGGATCACCGGGACCATGGGGATGGGGCGGCTGAGGATCCGCCACGCGTGGCGCTGAGACACCCGCGGGCCCGGCGTCAGTGGTGCGAGTGGTCCGCGCTTCCCCCGCCGGACTTGGCCCCGTCGGCCTTGCCCCCGGCGGCCTTACCCCCGTCGGCCTTGTCCCCGTCGGCCTTGTCCCCGTCGGCCTTGGCCGGGCCCGGCTTCTTCTCCGCCTTCGCGTGCGGATGGTGCGGCTCGTAGTCCGGGATCGTGCCGTCCGGCTTCTTGACCAGGAACAGCCCGACCATCCCCATGTCGGAGTGGCTCTGCACATGGCAGTGGTACATCCACGCCCCCGCGCCCACGCCCTCGCCCGCGATCACCTGGAAGCCGAAGGAGTCGCCGGGGCCGGTGATCTTGTCGTCCAGGATCTGGCTGGGGTCGTCGGGGCCGGTGAGCAGGCCGGTGCGGTTGTCGGCCCAGCGGTGACCGTGGATGTGGAACGTGTGGTAGTACTCGCCGTGGGTGATCGACACGAATTCGACCCGATCACCCACCGTGGCCTCGAAGTCGGGCCCGGAGTGCGCGGGCTTGTTGTTGATCAGCATGTCGTTGAAGACGACGACGCAGGTCTGGTCGGGCAGGATGTCGCCCTTGCGACGCACGATCACCGCGCCGTAGAGGCCCTTGCGCACGCCGACCGTGCCGTGCTCGGTGCCCACGACGTGATCGTGGTAGTGCCAGTACCCCGCGGTGCCGGGGCGCCAGGTGCCGTCCTTGCGGCGGCCCGGGGCGTGGGTGCGCCAGGTGTAGGTGCGCTTGCCGCCGGGCGCCACCTGGGACTTGGTGTGCTTCGTGCCGTCGCTGGAGATCTCGTAGTCCATGCCGTGGACGTGCAGGCTGACGTCGGCGTCCGTGGTGTTCTCGAACTCGATGTGGAGGGTGTCGCCTTCGTTGAGTTCGAGCAGCGGGCCCGGGATGGTGGCCTTGCCCTTCTCCAGGCCGTAGCCCAACTGCCCGCCGGGAAGCTTCTCCGCGTACATCTTGATGCGGCGCACCTCGCCGCCCGCGGGGGCCGTCTTCGGCGGGTCGACGGCGCGCGGGGTGTCGGCCACGGAGTCCGCGGTCATCGCCGACAACGATGTCACGCCCACGGTGGCCGCCGCTCCCCCGGCCAGCATCCGACGGTTGAAGCTCCGTCTGTCCATGGCGAACTCCCCATTCATATACGGAAACTGACGCTACGTACGGACACGGTCGGGGCGCCCGAGGCACCGGATTCCGGCCACACGCTAGCGGCAGCGCTCCGGTTTATCCACACGCAGGACAAAGGTCGCGCGAAGTCATGTCGTAGCTATTGGCTAGCCGTCAAAAGAGGGCTAGCTTCGTCGGCGCCAGCCATCGATGGAGGGCTGGCTTCCTCCGCACTGGTGAGGTATACGCCGTAGCCGTGACCGACGATGGGTGGGTGTACTCATGCGGATGACACCGCATCAAACGCCGCCAACCGTACGAGGGTTGGGCAGAACCAGACACAGATCCACACGCCGCGCCTGGGCGGCGGTGGTCGCCGCCGGGGCCGTCGCCGCCGGCCTCCTCACGGGCCCCGCCGCGACCGCGCGGCCCTTTCCGGAACCACCTCCCGACGCCGAGGCGATGAAGACAACGATGTCACGCGCGCTGCCCGCTCCCCCGGGCGGCGCGAACGTGCGTGTGCTCGCCTTCTACGGCTCGGCCGCCGACGGCGACGAGTCGCCGGTCGTCGACGCGGCCATCGCCGCCATCGAGAAGATCGGCCAATCGGGCCCGGCCGAGCAGCGGTTCACGGTGACGGCCACGGACGACCCGGCCGTGTTCACCAACGCCAGGAAGCTCGGCAAGTTCAACGCGGTGACGTTCGTGACCGGCGGCGGCGACGTCCTCGACGCCGAGCAGGAGGCGGGCCTGGAGGCCTATATGGAGGCCGGCGGCGGCTTCCTCGGCCTGCACGACGCGGCCCGCGCGGAGCCCTACTCGTCCTGGTTCACCGGACTCATCGGCGCCCGCCCCAAGGACGCGAGCCCCGCCGCCGTCCAGCGCGCCACCGTCGAGGTCGGCGACCGCGAGCACCCCGCCACCAAGGACCTCCCCCTGGAGTGGAAGCGCCCCGACAGGTGGCTCAACTGGGAGACCGGTCCGTCGGGGCCATCGGGCAACGTCCACACCGTGGCCCGCGTCCGCGAGGCCTCGTACAAGCCCGGTGAGGGCGCGAACGGCGCGGACCACCCGGTGTCGTGGTGCCGCGACTACGACGGCGGCCGGTCCTTCTACACCGGCATGGGCGGCACGGCGGACGCCTACGACGAGGCGGACTTCCGCAGCCATCTGCGCGGCGCCCTGCTGTGGACGACCCGCATCGCCCGCGCCGACTGCAAGGCCACCATCAACGCGAACTACAAGGCCGAGCGGCTGACCCAGCCCAACAAGCCCGGCCAGAACGACCAGATCGGCGAGCCGCACGGCCTGGTCACGGCTCCCGACGGCCGGGTGTTCTACATCGGCCGCGGCGGCGCCGACTCCTCGCAGCCCGTCGTCACCGACTGGAACAACCCCGACATCGGCAAGGGCAAGGGCGAGATCCACGTCTACGACCCGAAGACCAAGAAGTCGACGCTCGCCGGGGCGCTCACCGTCTTCGGCAACAAGGGCGGCGGCGGTGAGCTGATCAAGGTCGAGGAGGGCCTGCTGGGCATCGAGCTGGACCCCCGGTTCGAGCAGAACGGCTGGGTGTACCTGCACTACACGCCGCACTCGCGACTCAACCGCGACACGCGCATGGCCGAGCGGTACGTCTCCCGCTTCACCCTCGACCAGGCCACGAACAAGCTGGACCTGAGCAGCGAGAAGGTACTGCTCAAGTGGCCGGTGCAGGTGCACAGTTGCTGCCACTCCGGCGGTGGCATGTCCTGGGACTCCAAGGGCAACCTGTACATCGCGACCGGTGACAACAACTCCTCCGGCTTCAGCGACGGCTACTCGGGCAACAACCCGCAGCCCACCTTCAAGGGCGTCTCCTTCGCCGACGCCCGCCGCACCGCGGGCAACACCAACAACCTCAATGGCAAGATCCTGCGCATCCACCCCGAGCCGGACGGCACGTACACCCTGCCCGAGGGCAACCTCTTCACCGGCAAGGAGCCGGACGAGGGCGGCGGCAAGACACGCGGGGAGATCTACGTGATGGGTGTCCGCAACCCCGCCCGCATCTTCGTCGACAAGAAGACCGACATCCTGTACGCCGGGTGGGTCGGCCCTGACGCCGGCCAGCCGTCGACGACCTGGGGCCCGGCGAAGTACGACACGTTCGCGGCCATCACGCACGCCTCGAACCGGGGCTGGCCGTACTGCATGGGCAACAACCAGCCCTACCGCGACCGCAACCTGCCCGACCCGAGCAAGCCGCTCGGCTGGTACGACTGCAAGAACCTGCGCAACGAGTCGCCCCACAACGACGGCCTGGTGAAGATCCCGCCGGCCGAGCCCAACACCATCTGGTACTCGCCGCAGGGCGGCGGCATCGACTACCCGCGCGACGCCAACGGCGTGCCCAGCTACAAGCCCGAGGAGCAGAAGCAGCTCCTGCCGTGGCTCAAGGGCGGCGGCCAGGCCACGATGAACGGCCCGGTCTACCGCTACGACGCGCAGAGCACGAGCGCGGACAAGTGGCCGTCGTACTGGGACGGCAAGTGGTTCGTCGGCGACTTCTACGACGGCGACCAGCCGCGGCACGCGGTGCTCACCGACCCCAAGACGGTCGGCAAGGGCGGTCTGCCGGTGCACGCGGAATCGCTCAAGAAGATCATTCCGGTGGGCAACGACAACATCAAGAACCTCATGGACTGGAAGTTCGCGCCGGACGGCTCGCTGTACGTCCTGGACTACGGGCGCGGCTTCTTCACCTCCGACTCCAAGTCCGCGCTGTGGCGCGTGACGTACAAGGGCGGCGCGGCCACTCCGGCCGCCTCCGACCTGGCGAGGAAGGCGGCACGATGAGATCCGTGGGATCCATGGGGTCCGCTCGTCGCGGCAGACTCTGGACGGCGCTGCTCGCCGCGTTCCTGATGGCGGTCGGCCTGACGTCGGCGGCCAGCGCGCGACCCGACGACACCGGGCTCTCCGCTCAGCAGCAGACTCTCACCTGGACAGCCGACAACGACATCTCCAAGTACAAGTCCGCGCCGACGACGGCGGTCGCGGGCAGGACGACGATCGTCTTCGAGAACAGCGTGGCCACCGGCAACACCACCGGCATGCCGCACACGCTGACGTTCGACGTCTCCGACCCGGAGTACAACAACGACGTCCCGCTGAACATCCTCGCCAACCCGGGCGACGACAAGGGCGGCAAGCACACGGCCGAGGTCACCCTCAAGCCGGGCCGCTACCGCTACTACTGCACCATCCCCGGCCACGGCGCGATGCAGGGCATCCTGGTCGTGACCGAGGGCGGCGGCGAGGACACCACCGCGCCCGAGACGAAGGCGAAGGTGGACGGAGCGACCAACTCCGACGGCGCGTACGTAGGTTCGGCGACGGTCACGGTGACGGCGACCGACGAGAGCGGCGGCTCGGGCGTCGAGAAGGTCGAGTACGCCCTCGGGGCCGACGGCGCCTGGCAGCCGTACACCGCGCCCGTGGTGGTGAACACGGTCGGCACGCACAAGATCCGCTATCGGGCGTCCGACAAGGCGGGCAACGTGGCGGCGGAGAAGGCGGTCGACTTCAAGGTCGTGGCCCCGCCGACCGACGACAAGACCCCGCCGGAGACCTCGGCGACCGTCAGCGGCGAGCAGAACAGCCAGGGCCAGTACCTGGGCATGGCGACGGTCACGGTGACGGCGTCCGACGCGGGCTCGGGCCTGAACAAGGTCGAGTACGCGCTCGGGGACGGCGACTGGAAGCCGTACACGACGCCGGTGATGGTCCACGAGGTGGGCAGCCACACGGTCCGCTACCGCGCCTCCGACAAGGCGGGCAATGTCGCCCCGGAGAAGTCGGTGGAGTTCACGGTGGTCGCACCGCCGACCGAGGACAAGACGCCGCCGGAGACGTCCGCGAAGGTCGAGGGCGACAAGAACTCCGACGGCGCCTACATCGGGAAGGCCAAGGTGACGGTCACCGCGACCGACTCCGGCTCGGGCGTGGACAAGGTCGAGTACTCCCTCGACGGCGGCCCGTACGTGACGTACTCCGCGCCCGTGGTCGTCGACCGCGTCGGGCGGCACACCGTGGCGTACCGGGCGAGCGACAAGGCGGGCAACACCGCGCCCGCGAAGTCGGTGGCGTTCACCGTCGACGAGGGCGGCGGGGTCCCCGGGCCCAACTGCCCGGAGTACGACGAGCGGTTGACCGTCTTCGTCGGCACCGTCGACACGGGCATCCCGAACCGGGTCACGAACAACCGCTGCCGCATCGGCGAGTTGATCGAGGACGAGAAGGACTGGTCGTCGCACGCGCTGTTCCTCAAGCACGTCAAGACCGTCACGGACCGCCTCAAGAAGAACGCCGAGATCGACCAGCGCGAGTACAACAAGATCAACAAGGCGGCGAAGCAGTCGGGCATCGGCAAGCCGGGCCAGACCGAGGGCTATCGCTCGCTCTTCGACGGCACCCAGAAGTCCTTCGCCAAGTGGAGCCACGTGGGCGGTGGTTCGTTCGGCCTGAACGCCGACGGGTCGATGACCTCGGGCACCACGAAGAACGGCCTCGGCATGCTCTGGTTCCCCGAGCGCAAGTACGGGGACTTCTCGCTGAAGCTCCAGTGGCGCGACGACGCCCCGGCCGCCGGGAACGCCAACTCCGGTGTGTTCGTGCGCTTCCCGCAGGTCCACGACCACCCGGAGGAGTCACGTCCGGAGTGGGTCGCCATCAAGTACGGCCACGAGGTGCAGGTGCTCGACCGGCCCGACGGCGACATGTACAAGACCGGTTCGGTGTACGGATTCGACCGCGTCGGCCTCGGGGGCGCGGGCGTGACGCCCAAGGGCACCTGGAACGACTACGAGATCCGCGTGGTCGACCAGAAGTACTCGGTGTACCGCAACGGTGTCCTGCTGAACGAGTTCGACAACACCGGCGGCCAGGCCTTCGAGCCGCCGCGCGGGGACGACCCCGGCACGGACGGCCGCCGCTTCGCGTCCGGGTACATCGGACTCCAGGTCCACGGCGTCACGGACGTGGTGTCGTACCGGGACATCCGGATCAAGGAGCTGTAGCAGCACGCGAGTCGCGCGCGGGGCCCTCTTCGTACGCGGAGAGGGCCCCGCGTGCGTCAGTCGTCGTGCCGGGCGCGGCTCGGCTGGACCCGCTTCGGCTCCCCGGGCATCTTCGGGTACTCGGGCGGATACGGCATGTCGCCGAGCCCGTGGTCCCTCTCGTCGCGGTCGGCCTGTTCGAGGAGGCCCTCCAGGGAGAAGGCGTGCTCGTCCATGTCCTTGTGCACGTCGCCGACCTCGGCGAAGCGGGCCGGCATGGTGCCGATGTCGAAGTCGCGCGGCACCGCGTCGTCGATCTCCTCCCAGCGCAGCGGCGCGGAGACCGGGGCGTCGGGGCGGGCGCGCACCGAGTACGCGGAGGCGATGGTGCGGTCGCGGGCGGTCTGGTTGTAGTCGACGAAGATGCGCTCCCCGCGCTCCTCCTTCCACCACGCGGTGGTCACGGCGTCCGGGTTGCGCCGCTCCAGCTCCCGGCCGCAGGCGATGGCGGCGCGCCGCACCTCGACGAAGGTCCAGCGCGGCGCGATGGGCACGAAGACGTGGATGCCGCGCCCGCCGGACGTCTTGGGCCAGCCGCGGAGCCCGAAGTCGTCCAGGACCTCCCTGAGTCCGTGGGCGGCGCGGACGGCGTCGGCGTAGTCGGTGCCGGGCTGCGGGTCGAGGTCGATGCGCAGTTCGTCGGGGTGGTCGGGGGCGGCGCGGCGGACCGGCCACGGGTGGAAGGTGAACGTGCCGAACTGGGCCGCCCAGACGACGGCGGCGACCTCGGTCGGGCAGATCTCGTCGGCGGTGCGGCCGCTGGGGAAGGTGATGGTGCCGGTGGGGATCCAGTCGGGCAGGTTCTTGGGAGCGCGCTTCTGGTAGAAGTGCTCGCCCCCGAGGCCCTCCGGGTAGCGCTCCAGGGTGGTCGGCCGGTCGCGCAGCGCCCGCAGGATGCCGTCGCCGACGGCGATGAAGTACTCGGCGAGGTCCCGCTTGGTGAAGCCGCGCTCGGGGAACAGCACGCGGTCGGGGCTGGAGAGCCGTACCTGCCGCCCTCCAGCCGTCAGCTCCACCGCGGCTCCTGCGCCCATGCGAGCCACGGTAGCCGTGCCCGGCAATTGCCGCATACCGGGCGATATCTTTCGTATCGCCGCAGAATTGGACCATGGATCTGCCGGTGATGCCGCCCGTGAAGCCCATGCTCGCCAAGTCCGTGGCCCGGATTCCGCCCGGCATGCAGTACGAGGCGAAGTGGGACGGCTTCCGCGCGATCGCCTTCCGGGACGGCCCCGAGATCGAGATCGGCAGCCGCGGCACGAAGTCCCTGACGCGGTACTTTCCCGAGCTGGTCGAGGCGCTGCGGGAGCGGCTGCCCGAGCGGTGCGTGGTCGACGGCGAGATCGTCATCGCGCGCGGGGGGCGGCTCGAATTCGACGCCCTCACCGAGCGCATCCATCCGGCGGACTCCCGGGTACGGCTGCTCGCCGAGCGCACGCCCGCGTCGTTCGTGGCCTTCGACCTGCTGGCCCTCTTCGACGAGTCCCTGCTCGACGTCTCCCTCAGCGACCGCCGCGCGCTCCTCGCCAGGGCTCTTGAGGGAGTGAGCGCGCCCGTGCATCTGGCTCCCGCCACGCTCGACCGGGAGGTGGCCGAGCGGTGGTTCGAGGAGTTCGAGGGCGCCGGGCTCGACGGGGTCGTCGCCAAGCCGCTCGACCTGCGGTACCGGCCGAACGAACGCCTCATGTACAAGATCAAGCACGAGCGGACCGCGGACTGCGTCGTCGCGGGCCTCCGCCTCCACAAGAGCGGGCCCGTGGTGGGGTCGCTGCTGCTCGGTCTGTACGACGACGGGGGAACGTTGCAGCACGTCGGGGTGTGCGCCGCCTTCGCCATGAAGCGGCGGGCCGAGCTGATGGCGGAGCTGGAGCCGCTGCGGATGGAGTCCGTGGCGGGGCATCCGTGGGCGGCGTGGACCGAGGAGGCCGCCCACGAGGGGGCGCGGCTGCCCGGGGCGGTGAGTCGGTGGACCGGGAAGAAGGATCTGTCGTGGGTGCCGTTGCGGCCCGAGCGGGTGTGCGAGGTGGCCTACGACCACATGGAGAACGGGGTGCGGTTCCGGCACACCGCGCAGTTTCGGGCGTGGCGCCCTGACCGGTCCCCGGAGTCCTGCACGTACGCCCAGCTGGAGGAGCCCGCCGGGTACGACCTCACGGAGGTTCTCGGCTCGCCCCCGGCCTGAGTGCACCCCGCCCGAGCCCACCCCGCTGCCACCGTCCCCGCAGACGAAATCCCGCCAACGCCACCCCGGAAGCCCCACACCGCTTCCGGCGCCCCGCTCGCAACCGTAAGCTCCGCCCCCGACACGTTAGTTACCGACGGTAAGGGGGACGGGTATGGGGCACACGGAGCCGCAGGCGGGCGGCCGCGGCACGAGCACCCGCAGGGACTTCGTCGCGCGGACGGCCACCGTCGGCGGCGCGGCCGCGCTGGGGGTGGGCCTCGGGGCGCTCCCCGCCCAGGCCCGCGCCGCCGGCGCGAGGCCCAAGGCCGGCCCCCGCGTCGCCGTGCTCGGCGGCGGCGTCGCCGGCCTCACCGCCGCCCACGAGCTGGTGGAGCGCGGCTTCGCCGTGACCGTGTACGAGCGCAGGGCGCTGGGCGGCAAGGCGCGCAGCATGGACGTACCGAACAGCGCGAAGGGGAACCGCAGGCCGCTCCCCGGGGAGCACGGCTTCAGGTTCATCCCGGGGATCTATCACAACCTGCCGGACACCATGCGGCGCATCCCGTTCCCGGGGAACAAGAACGGCGTCTGGGACAACCTCATCAGCCCGCCCGAGATGAGCTTCGCCCGCTCCGGCGGCCGCGAGGACATCCGGCTTCCGATCCCCCAGCACACGGGTGACCCGGCCCGGCTCGACAAGGACGACATCGCCCGCGCCCTCACCGCCCTCCTGGACACGGCCACCAGCATCCCCGGCCATGAGATCGCGTACTTCGTGAACCGCGCCCTGGTCTTCCTGACGAGCTGCGACGAGCGCCGTGACGACGACTGGGAGTCGACGCCGTGGTGGGATTTCGTGCGCGCCGAGCAGATGTCGAAGGACTACCAGCGGGTCCTCGCGATCGGTGTGACGCGCAACATCGTGGCGACGAAGGCCGAGGAGGCGAGCACCCGCACGGTCGGCACGCTCGGCGAGGCCCTCGTGTTCAATGCGCTGGGGCGGGGCGCGGACGGCCCGCCGGACCGCATCCTGAACGCGCCGACCAACGAGGCGTGGATCGACCCGTGGGTGTCGCATCTGAAGGCGCTCGGCGTGGAGTTCCGCATCGGCTGGACGGTGCGGGAGCTGGCGTACGGCGGCGGCCGGATCACGAAGACGGTGGTCGAGAACCCCGGCGGCAAGCGCGAGGACGTCGTCGCGGACCACTACGTACAGGCCATGCCGGTCGAGCACGCCCGCAGGACGTGGAGCCGTGAACTGAAGGCCGCCGACCCGCAGTTGGCTCGCTGCGACAAGCTCAAGACCGACTGGATGACGGGCATCCAGTTCTATCTGACGCGGCGGCCCGACGTCGTCGAGGGACACTTCAACTGCATCGACTCGCCGTGGTCGCTGACCGGCATCGCGCAGGCCGCGCACTGGAAGGGCCGTGACTTTCCCGCGGACTACGGCGACGGCACGGCGGTGGACTGTCTGTCGGTGGACATCTCCGAGTGGGACAAGCCGGGGATCCTCTACGGCAAGACGGCCAAGCAGTGCACGCGCGACGAGGTGGCACGCGAGGTGTGGGCACAGCTGAAGGCGTCCCTGAACGACACCGGCACACCGGCCCTGAAGGACTCCGAGCTGCACTCGTGGTTCCTGGACCCGGGCGTCGACGGCATCGGCGGCCCGAACCCGACCAACGAGGACGAGCTGCTCATCCATCCGGTGGGCACCCTGCACAACCGGCCGGCGGCCGCGACGAGGATCCCGAACCTGTTCCTCGCGGGCGACTACGTGGCCGTCGACATCGACCTGGCCACCATGGAGGGCGCCAACGCCGCGGCCCGCCAGGCCGTCAACGCGCTGCTCGACCGGGTGGGCTCGGACCACAAGCGGTGCGAGGTGACGCCGCTGTACCGGGCCCCGGAGATCGAGGGCCTCAGGCGCCACGACCGCTTCCGGTACCGGCTCGGCCTGCCCAATCTGCTCGATCTGGGCTGAGAAGGACCCGGTTCGGGGTACATCCCCGGCATGACACGGCAAGCACAGGGACGCGTGCGGGAGCGGGTACGGATGTGGCGCGCGGCGACGGCGGTGGCGGTCGTCGCCGCGCTCGCCGCGGGCTGCACGCTGGAGCGGGACGACGCGAAGCGCTCCAGCTCCGGAAACGGCGGCCGCGTGCTCGCCGTGAAGATCGACAACGTCGGTCCCGCACGCCCGCAGACGGGCCTGGACGCTGCGGACGTCGTCTACGTCGAACAGGTGGAGGCAGGTCTGAGCCGCCTGATGGCGGTGTACGCGAGCAAGCTGCCGCCCGTCGTGGGGCCGGTGCGCAGCGCCCGCGAGACGGACCTGGACCTGCTGCGCCAGTTCGACCGGCCGGCGCTCGCCTTCTCCGGCGCGCAGTCCAAGCTCCTCCCGCTGATCGACCGGGCGCCGCTACGCCCGCTGCCGCCGGGCGAGGCGCCGGACCGGGCGTACTACCGCGGTGGCGGCAGGCCCGCCCCGCACAACCTCTATCTGCGGCCCGCCGCCCTCGGCGTCAAGGCCGAGGCGCGCGGCCTTGACAGCACCGGATTCGCCTTCGGCCCCCGCCCCGCGGGCGGCACCCCGGAGACGCGGCGCACGGTCCGCTTCCCTTCGGCGCGCTTCACCTTCACCTGGGTCGAGTACGAGGGGCGCTGGCACATCGCGATGGACGGCACCCAGGCCCGTACCGCCGCGGGCGAGCCCCTGACCGCCGCGACGGTGGTGATCCAGAGCGTCGACATCCGCGACTCGCGCTTCCACGACCGCTCGGGCAACACCTCGCCGTTGACGCGCTCCATCGGGGAGGGCTCGGCCCGGGTGCTGCGCGACGGCCGCTCCTACGAGGCGCGCTGGGAGCGCCGCGCGGCGGCCGACGGGACGGAGTTCACCACGCCCGGCGGCAAGCCGCTGCCGTTCGCGAAGGGCCCGGTGTGGGTGGTGTTCACGAAGGCGTGACGGTCTCGGCCAGCGGGTCGCGCAGCCGCTCCGCCGCGTCGGCGACCCGCTGGATCAGGCCGAGGAACAGGGTCCGTTCCTCGGCGGCCAGCGGCGCGAGCATGACTTCGTTCATCCGGGCCGCGCGCACCGCGAGGCGGCGGTGGACGCGCCTGCCCTCGGCCGTGGGGCGCAGCAGGGCGCGGCGGCCGTCCTGCGGGTCGCGGACCTTGTCGAGCAGGTCCCTGCGGGTCAGCCTGCCGACGACGTCGGCGACGGTGGAGCGGTCGAGGCGGACCCGTTCGCCCACGCCACGCTGATCGAGTCCCGGCTCGGCGACCAGGGCGTTCAGGACGGCGAACTGCGGGGAGGTGATCTCCTCGGAGACCATCGCGTTCCACAGCAGGTGGTGCGCCTGCTGCAGGCGCCGGGCCAGGTGCCCCGGGTGGGTGCTCAGGTCCACCGCGGTCATGGCTGCTCCTCACGCGTGCCGGTGCGCCCGCGCCCTTCGGGGCGCGGGGATTCGTTGGTGCACTGAACGATATCCCCAAGTCGACGGGGACGAAGGCATCTTGACGGGCTTCGGGTGCCGGTGGCAGCGTGGGTCCGAGGCCCCGAGCGACAGTCAGCGTGCTCGAGCGATAGTCAGTGTGCTGATGAAATTTCGGCGAGACAGACGGCGAGAGAGACGAGGTCGGCCCGGATGGACAAGGTGGTCGCTTCGGCCGCGGACGCGGTGGCCGACGTCACGGACGGCGTGTCCTTGGCCGTCGGCGGGTTCGGACTCAGCGGCGTGCCGACGGTGCTGATCGAGGCGCTGCACGCCCGTGGCGTCACGGGTCTGCACGTCGTCTCGAACAACTGCGGGGCCCTGGACACCGGCCTCGCCGTGCTCCTCGCGGCGGGCCGCATCGCGCGCGTCACGGGCTCGTACATCGGCGCCAACAAGGAGTTCGCACGCCAGTACCTGGCCGGTGAGCTGGACGTCGAGCTGATCCCGCAGGGCACGCTCGCCGAGCGGCTGCGGGCCGGGGGTTCGGGCATCCCCGCGTTCTACACCCCGGCCGGGGTCGGCACACAGGTCGCCGACGGCGGTCTGCCGGTGCGCTACGACGGCCGGGGCGGGGTCGCGGTGGCGTCGCCGCCCAAGGAGGTCCGGGAGTTCGACGGCGTCCCGTACGTCCTGGAGCACGCCATCCGCACGGACTTCGCGCTGGTACGGGCGGCGCGGGGCGACCGGCACGGGAACCTGGTGTTCGCCAGGGCGAGCCGGAACTTCAACCCGCTCGCCGCGATGGCCGGGCGGGTCACGGTCGCGGAGGTGGAGGAGCTCGTGGAGCCCGGCGCGCTCGACCCGGACGCGGTGCACCTGCCGGGCGTGTTCGTGCGGCGGGTGGTGGAGCTGAGCGCGGCGGAGGCCGCCGCCAAGCGCGTCGAGAACCGGACGGTGAGCTCCTGATGCCCTGGACCCGCGAGCAGATGGCGGCACGCGCGGCCCGCGAGCTGCGCGACGGACAGTACGTGAACCTGGGCATCGGCCTGCCCACCCTCATCCCCAACCACCTCCCGCCCGGCGTGCGGGTGGTCCTGCACTCCGAGAACGGGATCCTCGGCGTCGGCCCCTATCCGGCGCCCGACGCCGTGGACCCCGACCTGATCAACGCGGGCAAGGAGACGGTGACCGTCCGTCCGGGGGCCGCGTACTTCGACTCCGCGCTGTCCTTCGGGATGATCCGCGGCGGCCACATCGACGTGGCGGTGCTCGGCGCGATGCAGGTGTCCGCGCGCGGGGACCTCGCCAACTGGGCCGTCCCCGGCCGGCTCGTCACCGGCATCGGCGGCGCGATGGACCTCGTGCACGGTGCCCGCACGGTCATCGTGACGACGGCCCACACCGCCAAGGACGGCTCCCCGAAGGTCGTCGAGGAGTGCGACCTGCCGCTCACCGGCCGGGCCTGCGTGCACCGGATCATCACCGACCTCGCGGTCCTCGACGTCACCGACGACGGGCTCGAACTCACCGAGTGCGCACCGGGCGTCGAGGTCGCGGAGGTCGTCGAGCGGACCGCGGCGGAGGTGCGGGTGCGGGCCTTTGGGACGCGCGCCGCCCACGACCGGCCTCCGGAGGCCCCGCAGGAGGCTCCTGACCGCGCCGATCCCGCGCGCCCCGTACACCGCTCAAGGAGGAGCACCCGACCATGACCACGGCCCCCTCTCCCCCGCCCTACCGCAGCCTCGAACTGCGCACCCCGCACGGCCCGCTCGTCCCGGTCCGCGACCCCGACGCCGTGGAGCTGACGGGCCCCGTCTTCGGCGTCACCGACGTCACGGCGCTGGACAGCGATCTGACCCGGCAGCACACGGGCGAGCCGATCGGTGAGCGGATCACCGTCACCGGGCAGGTGACGGACCGTCAAGGGCGTCCGGTCCGAAACCAGTTGGTCGAACTGTGGCAGACGAACGCGGCCGGGCGGTACGCCCACCGCCGCGACCAGCATCCGGCGCCCCTCGACCCGAACTTCACCGGCTGCGGCCGCTGCCTCACCGACGACAACGGCACGTACGCCTTCACCACGATCAGGCCCGGCGCCTACGCGTGGCGCAACCACGACAACGCCTGGCGCCCCGCGCACCTGCACTTCTCCTTCTTCGGTACGGCGTTCACGCAGCGCCTGGTGACACAGATGTACTTTCCCGGCGACCCGCTCCTCGCCCTCGACCCGGTGCTGCACTCGGTCACCGACGAGGCGGACCGGGCCCGGCTCGTGGCCGCGTACGACCACGACTTGTCGGTCCCCGAATGGTCGCTCGGGTACCGCTGGGACGTCGTCCTCGACGGCCCGTCCGCGACGGTCTTCGAGGGGGAGGGTGGGGTCCGGTGACGACAGCGGAAGGGCGCGCCCCGACGACGGCATCGACGGCATCCCCTGAGCAGGGCCCGACGACTGAGCAAGGCCCGGCGACGGCCCCGGGAGGACGCGCCACGGCGACGACGCCGCACGCTCCCACCCCCTCCCAGACCGTCGGCCCCTTCTTCGGCCACGCGCTGCCCACCACCGGCGGCCCCGACATCGCGCCCCTCGCCCACCCCGACACGATCACCCTCCACGGATACGTGTACGACGGCGCCGGGGCCCCCGTCCACGACGCCCTCCTCGAAATCTGGCAGCCCGGCCCGGACGGCTCCCGCGCGGGCGCGCCCGGCTCGCTGCGCCGCGACCCCGTGACCGGCCGCGCGGCGGGCCGCGACGGCGTCACGTTCACGGGCTTCGGCCGCGTGCCCACGGACGCGGACGGTCACTGGGCGATCCGCACGCTCCCGCCCGGCGGAGCCCCCTACCTGTCGGTCGCCCTCTTCGCCCGCGGCCTCCTGAACCACCTCCGCACGCGCGCGTACCTGCGCGACGACCCCGACGACGCCCTGCTCACGACCCTGGACGCGAGCCGCCGCGCGACACTCCTCGCCCAGGCGGGGCCGCACCGCACGTACCGGTTCGACATACGCCTCCAGGGAGACGGCGAGACGGTGTTCCTGGAGTTCGCGTGAGCGGTGAGGCGCACGAAGTGAGGGGCGCGGCGCATGACGTGAGGGGCGCGGCGCATGACGTGAGGGGCGCGGCGCATGACGTGAGGGGCGCGGCGCACGCTTCGGGGGAATGCCCCGCCCTCGACGTCGGCCTGCTGGCCCCGGGGCGCGCGGGCTCGCCCGCGGAGCGCGCCACGAGCGACCGGGCCCTTCTCCAGGCCCTGCTGGACGCGGAGGCGGCGCTGACGCGGGCGCAGGCGAGGGTGGGCACGGCTCCGGCCGAGGCGGCGGACGCGGTCACCGCGGCCGCCGACGCCGCCCGCTTCGACGCACGCGCCCTCGCGCTGCGGGCTCGGGAGGGCGGCAACCCGGTGATCCCGCTGGTCGCGGACCTGACGGCGGCGGTGCCTCCGGAAGCGGCCCCTTACGTCCACCGGGGTGCGACCAGCCAGGACATCCTGGACACGGCGGCGATGCTGGTGGCGGCGCGGACGCTGGACCTGCTCCGGGCCGATCTCGTCGTGCTGGAGGGGGAGTTGGCCCGGCTTGCCCGGGCCCACCGGGACACGGTGCTGCCGGGCCGCACGCTCACCCAGCACGCGGCGCCGACGACGTTCGGCCTGAAGGCGGCCGGGTGGCGGGCGCTGGTCCTGGACGCGCGGGACCGGGTGGTGCGGGTGCGCGGAGGGCTGCCGGTGCAGTTGGGCGGTGCGGTGGGGACGCTGGCGGTGGCGCAGGCGTACGGGACCACCGGACCCGGCAGACCGGACGGCCCCACCGGACCCGACGCACCCGACGCACCCGACGCACCCGACGCACCCGACGCACCCAACGCACCCAACGCACCCAACGCACCCAACGCACCCAACGCCCATGATCTGACGCTCCGTCTCATCAGCACCTACGCGACCGAGTTGGGCCTCGCAGAACCCGACCTGCCGTGGCACACCCTCCGTACCCCGCTGGCGGACCTCGCCGCGGCGCTCGCCGTCACCGCCGGGGCGCTCGGCAAACTCGCCGCCGACGTCC